>URRN01000103.1 GCA_900550185.1 uncultured Collinsella sp. | reverse complement strand
TTCCTCGCAGACGAGCGGCGGCAGGAAACGCAGCGTATGGGCACCCGTAGCGTTAATCACGGCACCAGCCCCCAATGCACGGGCCACAACGTCGTGTGCATCACCCACAGTATCGTCCAGATCGCAGCCGAGCATCAAGCCGCGGCCACGCACCTCGGTCACGTTCGGCAGCTTGGCGAGCTTTGCCTCCATATAGGCGCCTACCTTGGCAGCATGGTCGGCATAATCGCCGCGCACGAGCGCGGAGAGCGTCGCGGCACACGCCGTGATGGCCAGGCAGTTACCGCCAAAGGTCGAACCATGATCGCCGGGCTTAAAGACGTCGGCGATTTCCTTCTTTGCCACCACGGCACCCATGGGCACGCCGTCGGCAATGCCCTTGGCAAGGCTCATGATGTCGGGCTCCACGCCATAGGTTTGGAATGCAAACGGCTTGCCGGAGCGGAAGATGCCGCACTGGACCTCGTCGGCTATAAGCACGGCGCCCACTTCGTGTGCCAGGTCGCGCGCTGCCGCCATAAACTCCTCGGTCATGGGGTGCACGCCACTCTCACCCTGGATCGGCTCGAGCATCACGGCACAAATTTCGCTCCCCAGCTGCTTAAAGATCGCACGCAGTTCATTGATATCGTTGGGCGTACAGGCCACAAAGCCACCCGGCAGCGGGCGGAAACTATCCTGCAGCCAATCCTGCATGGTGGCGGCAATGGTCTCGAGCGTACGGCCGTGGAAGCCGCCGCGCATGCACACGATAGTGTTGCCGCCGTTACCGGCACGCTTGGCGTACAGGCGCGCAAGCTTCATCGAGCCCTCATTGGCCTCGGCGCCGGAGTTGGCAAAGAAGGTCTCCCAAACCTGCTCATCCGCAGCCGGGGCACCAAGAGCAGCTGCCGTGGTCTCATCGCCGGCGGCAATGGCATCGGCAAGCACGCGTGCACCATCTAAGTCGTCGTTGGCAAGCTTGGACAGCAGCGCCGCGACCTGTCCACGCTGCTCGATGTAGAAGTAATTGGAGACATGCATGAGCTTTTTGGTCTGTGCCTCGAGCGCCGAGAGCACAGCCGGGTCGCCATGACCTAGGCTGCACACGCCGATGCCGGCAAGAAAGTCGAGGTACTCACGACCATCGTCGCCGGTGAGCTTCATGCCGTGACCCTCGACAAACTCGACCGGAGAGCGGCCAAAGGTATGCATAACGTAATGGGATTCAAGCGATTGCTGAGCTGCAAGTGACATGGGATGCCTTTCGTTGAGCGCCGGACGGCGCAGGCCTATGGGTGCAGAAATGGGGCGGCTGCGGGTCAGTTAGACTGTCTGAAGCTTCTCGACCTCGTCGAGGTTCTCGGTCAGACGCGCAGCAAACGTCGAAAGCGGATGCGGATGCGTATCGAACTCGTAAGCCGTCTCGGTGGAATGGATCACGGTGCCGACGCCGGCATCGGTCAGCAGCTCCAGCAGCAGCGAGTGCGGCGTGGTACCGTTAATGATGTGGGCACGAAATACGCCGCCGGTAAGCGCATCGACGGCCGCACGCAGCTTGGGAATCATGCCCTTATCGACCTCGCCGCCGTAGAGCATTTCGTTAACCTCGTCGAGCGTTAGGTTGGAGATGAGTGAGTCTTTATCGCTAAAGTCCTTGTACAGGCCGTCGACGTCGGTCAAAAAGATCGCCTTATGCGCATGCAGCGCCGCCGCAACGGCACCGGCGGCGGTATCGGCGTTGATGTTGAAGAAACCGCCGTCCTCCCCCGCCGCGACGGTAGCGATGACGGGGATGTACTCGCTATCGAGCAGGCGCTCGATATAGTCGGTGTTGACGTGCGTGACCTTGCCTACGCGGCCGAGTTCGGGGTCGAGCGGCTCGGCGATGAGCGTACCGGCATCGCTGCCCGAAACGCCCACGGCCAGGTTGCCGTGATGGTTGAGCGCCGCGACCAGCTCCTGGTTGACCTTGCCGCCCAGCACCTCGCGCACGATATCCATGGTCGCCGGCGTGGTCACGCGCTGGCCGTTCATAAACTCGACGGGGATGTCGTAGTGGCTAAGCGCCTCGTTGATAGCCTTGCCGCCGCCATGCACGATGACGGGGCGCATGCCGATGATCTTAAGCAGGACGATGTCGCTCATCACGTCGCGGCGCAGCTGCTCATCAACCATGGCGGCTCCGCCATATTTGATAACAACCGTCTTGCCGGTCAGGTTCTTAATCCACGGCAGCGCTTCGAACAGCAGCTGCGCGGTTGCTTCGTTGGATTCGCTCGAACGACAATCGCGTGCGAATTTCATAATCTGCCTCGTCTTTCGTATCGTTATCGCGCCGTGCTCCGCTGTCCGCAATCGCGGCAAGATACGCAGCGTGCCTGGAATCTAGGAACGGTAGTCGCCGTTAATGGAGATGTACTCGTGCGTGAGGTCGCAAGTCCACACGGTGGTCGCCGCGTCGCCCGCGCCCAGGTCTGCCGAGATCACAATCTCGGGCGCCTCAAAACGTCGCAGAGCCTCGTCCTCGTCAAAGGGAACAGTCAGACCGTCGCGACAGACAGGCATGCCCATCATGTCGATGGAAACATCTTCCTGATTAAACTTCACGCCGCACTTGCCAAGCGCCATAGCAACGCGACCCCAGTTGCAGTCGTGGCCGGCGATGCAGGTCTTAACGAGCGGCGAGTTGGCAACGGCACGGGCGGCGATATCGGCCTCCTCGTCGTTGGCGGCGCCGGTAACGTTGACCGTAACAAGCTTGGATGCGCCCTCACCATCGGCGGCGATATTGCGCGCCAGGCTCTCGCACACCTCGTGCACGGCAAATGCCAACTCGTCAAAGGCATCGGAGCCCTCGACGATAGGCTCGGCATCTGCGGCAGCGGCGCCGGAGGCAAGCATGATGCAGGTGTCGTTGGTCGAGGTGTCGGAATCGACCGTTACCTTGTTAAAGGTCTGCTTGACGGTCGAGAGCAGCAGGGCATGAAGTGCCGCAGGCTCGACGGGGACATCGGTGGTGATAACTGCGATCATGGTGGCCATGTTGGGCATGATCATGCCCGAGCCCTTGCACATTCCGCCTACCGTATAGACATTGCCCGCATGACCCGCAGCCTCACTGACGTAGGACACGGCGTACTCCTTGGAGTGCGTGTCGGTCGTCATGATGGCGCGAGCGGCATCGGCGCCACCGTGGGCGGAGAGCGCCTCGTAGGCAGCAGGAATGGCGGTCTCAAACGTGTCGATCGGCAGAATCTGGCCAATCACGCCCGTGGAGGCAACCAGAATCTGCCGGGGCTCGCAGCCGATGACCTGCGATGCGATGCTGCACGTCTCGCGCGCGCATGCAAGGCCGGTCTCACCCGTGGCGGCGTTGGCATTGCCAGAGTTGACCGAAACGCCGGCAATGACGCCGTAGCCCTTGTCGGCGCCGCCCAAGTTGGCACGGCTCACCTGCACGGGCGCCGCACAAAAGCGGTTAGTCGTAAACACACCGGCCCCGGGGCAAGGCTTATCGGGCACGACGAGCGCGTA
This sequence comes from uncultured Collinsella sp., assembly GCA_900550185.1. GTDB lineage: Bacteria > Actinomycetota > Coriobacteriia > Coriobacteriales > Coriobacteriaceae > Collinsella. Next base: position 3,747 of record URRN01000103.1, on the reverse strand, counting down.
ATCCAGGCGCTCGGGATTCTTGCGGAATCCGGCATGGATGCCCGCCGCCTTAAAGCCGGCCGCCGCCGTTACGCCGCCCTCTACGGCACGAATCTTGATATCGAACTGCTCAGCATTCATCGTCTTTACGACTCCTTATGTCAAACAAAAAATGGGCATCGGTTGGTGCGCCATGCCAGTCGTGATCATGAGACCAGCTTAAGAGTGGCGCCCCATTCGATGCCCGACTACCAAATCGTTAACAATCGAATGTGCTACACCGGGCACGCCACTGTAGGCAAGCCTCGTCGCTCGTCAAAGCCAAAGACGATATTGGCGCACTGGACTGCTTGGCCCGCAGCGCCCTTGCACAGATTGTCGATGGCGCCCGCCGCCACCAGCACGCCCGCGCGCTTGTTGAGCGCGAGGCCAATCTGGGCAGCGTTGGTGCCGACGACCGAAGCCGTCTTGGGCTGCTGGCCGGCATCGAGCACGCGCACAAAGGTGCGACCGGCGTAGAACTGCTTGTAATGGTCGACGACATCCTCAAGAGCCAGCGTGTCGAGAGCCTGCGGCGCGAGCGGCAGCGTCACCGTGGAGAGCAGACCGCGCTTGAGCGGTGCCAGGTGCGGGGTAAAGACGACGCGATCGGTCAGGCCAAGGATTTGCTCAATCTCGGGCGTGTGGCGATGCTTGCCCACGCCGTATGCTTCCAAATTCTCGTCGGCGCTGCAAAAATGCGTACGAGCGTTGCAGGACTTGCCGGCACCCGTCACACCGCTGATGGCATCGACAATCACGGGGCCGTTCTCGGCCACCCAGCCCGCGCGCACGGCGGGCGCGGCGGCAAGGCTCGTTGCGGTGGGATAGCAACCGGCGCAGGCGACCAGCACGGGTTTGCCGTCGGCATGGTCGGATGCGGCGGTCTCCAAGTCCTGGCAGAACAGCTCGGGCAGGCCGAAGGCACGTGTCTTGAGTAGCTCGGGGCTCGTGTGCTCGGCGGCATACCATGCCTCAAACACGGCCGGATCGCTCAGGCGGTAATCGGCCGAAAGATCAAAGCAGGAAACGTCTGCGGCAAGCAGGGCGGGCACCTGCGCCATGGCGGCGGTGTGCGGCACGGCCAAAAATACCGCGTCGCAGTTCTTGAGCTCGGGGGCATCATGCGTCGTGAAGACAAGATCGCTTACGCCGGTGAAGCTCGGGTACACCGCAGACAACGGCTGGCCGGCATCGGCGTTGGACGTAATGGCGACAAGTTCAAACTCGGGATGACCGAGCACGAGGCGAATGAGCTCGGCTCCGGCATATCCAGCCGCGCCGACGATTCCAACCTTCAAAGACATATCAGACTCCTTGTCTGCGATTTATGCACCGATGCGCATTTCGCAGCGGTCGTTATGAAGTGGGTTGAAACTTTAGCACCAAAAGATGCATGAATACGTAAATGGCTTGCATATTCATGCATTGAAACATTCCCGACACATTCGCTTGAAGGAATTGACAAATGGAGCGGGCCCCATATTACCCAGTGCACCTTACGGTGACGTTGCAATGTGGGGCCCGCTATATGCGAGAATTTGAATTGTCGAAGCTTGCTGAGAGACTCGTTTAGAGCTCGACCGGCACCCATTCGTCGTGATTGCAGATAAAGGCCTCGGGTTCCTCCACGCTAAAGAAGACGAGCGTGGGGTCGTTAGGCCCCTCATAGTGCTCGCTCAAGCGCTCAAGATGTTTCCATCCAGCCTCGCGCATATCGGGAGCGGCCTGGTCATCCAGACCCGCATGCCCGCGCAAGATGAGCCAGCCATGGCCCGGCCACCAACTCGTGGCCTCAAAGCGCTGATTTTGCAGCAGCTCTTGCCACACGTCTTTGGTGCGCGCCGTCACAAACCACAGCTTACCGTCCTGAATCTGTGCAAACGAGAACGGACGTACATGTGGCTGCCCGTCCACGCTCGTCGCCAAGTACCACGCCGGCACCGACGTCAGATACTCCAAAACCGTATTCAATCCGTCCACGTTTCCTCCTGTACTAGCCAGTTTGAGAGCCTGGTTTGTGTGAGCTAGAGCTCCAGGCGCTCCTCGCTGCCGTCGATATCACAGAAGCGGGCGGCGATATTGCGCACCGAGAAAAACGCAAGGCGACCGTCGTTGGCACTCTCGTGTTGCTCGCCAATGCCCACCATATGCTTAAAGCCCGCCTGGCGCACCCGGTCGCTCACGACCGCGTCGTCCTCGAGCGCGGCCTCGCCGGTCAGCACAATCCAGCACTCCCCCGGTTTCCAACCCGAAACCTCAAACTTGGGGTTCGCGCTGAGCTCGGCCCACACATCCTTATCGCGCGAGGTGCAAAACCACAGCTTGTCATCATCGACCATGGCAAACGAGAACGGCCTCACGCGCGGCTGATGTCCGTCCGTCACGTCGATCGTGGCGAGATACCACGCCGGAATACGCCTAAGATACGAACAGGCGCGCTCGAGCTGCGCCGTGCGGTCGTTGTCGGTCATGGGAATCCCTTTCCTGCGCTCGAATCGCGCCTAAACAAGTTGAAGATTGATGACGATGACGCAGATGAGCAGCAGCGCTGTCACCACCGCCGCCAACGCATCGCCGCGGCCAAATGCAAGCGCATGCAGACGCGTGCGGCCCTGTTCGCCGTGATAGCAGCGTGCATCCATGGCAGCAGACAACGTCTCGGCATGACGGAACACGCCCGTGAACAGTGGAATCGCCACACTGCCGAGCATACGCACGCCGCCGAGCGGGCCACCCGTTACGCGTGCACCACGGCTTGCCTGCGCATCGGCCGTCTGCTTCATCTCGGTGGCAAACTGCGGCATAAAGCGCAGCGCGATGCCCATGATCATGCCGAGCTCGTGCGCAGGGAGCCCCACACGCGCAAACGGCGCGAGCAGGCGCTCGAAGCCCGCGGTGAGGTCGAGCGTCGGTGTGGTGAGCGTGATGGCGCTCATACCGGCCATCATCAAGGTCAGGCGGCACGCCATAAAGGCGGCGGAATGCAGCGAGCCCTCGCTTATCCGCAGAAAGCCGAGCTGCCACAGGATGCGCCCACTCTGATCGGTAAACAAGTTGAGCACCGCGACCACGACGACGATTGCCAGCAGCGGCGCCATCGACGACAGAACGCGACGAGCCGGCACCCGGGACACGACATAGATCAGCACAACGAAAATTGCGACAGGGGCTAATCCGCGGAAGCCGCCGACGGTCAGCGTCGTGATCAAAAACACAAAGCCCAGGAGCAGCTTGGTGCGCGGATCCAGGCGATGGATCGCGCTATCGCTCGGATAGTAGCTGCCAAACGAAAACGCCTCCATCAGCAACCCTCCTCTCGCGCGACCGTTTCGGATTTGGCCTTGTCCGAGACGTTAGAAGAACCGCCTGAGCGACCGATCGGCAAATCTGCCAACTCGTCGGCCAACGACTCAACCGTATAGAGCCCGCCGCGACGCAGCGGCACGCCCGCTTCCGCGAGCGCCAGCGCCATGCGCTGGGCAGCGGGAACACCCAAGCCAATCGACTTGAGCTCATCCGCATGCGCAAAAACCTGAGCGGGCGTGCCCTCAGCAAACACCGCGCCCTCGTTCATCACGACAATACGATCGCAGCAATTGGCAAGGTCATCCATACTGTGTGAGACCATGACGACGGTCAGGCCCCCATGGTGAAGTCGATCGATGAGCTCCAGGAAATCACTGCGCGCCGCCGGATCGAGCCCCGCCATGGGCTCATCGAGTACCA
>URRN01000102.1 GCA_900550185.1 uncultured Collinsella sp. | reverse complement strand
GCTATGTTCCGGCGCAGCCCGGCGGTCTGGGCGAGGAGGACATGGTGACCCTGGTGCTGCCATATGCCAAATCCGCCCGCGACGGCGTACGCATTCTGGGTGACCTGCTCGAGCGCTATGGCACCTACGAGAACAACGGCATCGCCTTTAGCGACGTGGACGAGATCTGGTGGCTCGAGACCATCGGCGGCCACCACTGGATCGCCAAGCGCGTGCCCGACGACGCCTATGTGACCATGCCCAACCAGCTGGGTATCGATAGCTTTGACCTGGATGACGCCGAGGGCGCCCAGGCCGACCACATGTGCTCCGCCGACCTGCGCTCCTGGATGGCCGAGTGGCATTTGGACCTGACGCTGGGCGTTGAGGGCGACGGTCCGGCTGCGGTCTTTAACCCGCGCGAGGCCTTTGGCTCGCACAGCGACAGCGACCATGTCTACAACACGCCGCGCGCCTGGTACATGCAGCGCTGCCTCAACCCCAGTGACGTGTGGGATGGCCCCGACGCCGACTACACGCCCGAGAGCGACGATATCCCCTGGAGCCGCGTGCCCGAGCGCAAGGTGACCATCGAGGACATTAAGTACGTGCTTTCGAGCCACTACCAGGGCACGGAGTACGACTGCTACGGCAGCAAGGGCACGCCCGCCACACGCGGCGCCTATCGTCCCATCGGCATCAACCGCAACAGCCAACTCGCCGTACTGCAGCTGCGTCCCTATGCGCAGCCGGCCTACTGCGCCGTGCAGTGGATGGCCTTTGGCTCCAACTCGTTTAACGCGCTCGTGCCGCTGTACGCCAATGTCGAGACCATGCCCGAGTACTATGCCGACACGCAGGCTCGCGTGACGTCCGAGAACTTCTACTGGGCCAACCGCCTGATCGGCGCCTTGGCCGATGTTCGCTTCCACGAGTGCGGTCGCGCGGTCGAGGACTACCAGGAGAAAGTCGGCGGCATGGGCCACAAGCAGATTCACGATGTTGACGCTGTCGTAGCCGTTCTGCCCGAGGCCGAGGTGCCTGCCGAGCTTGCACGCGCCAACGAGGCCTTTGCCGAGCTTGTTCGCGTGGAGACCGATGCTCTACTGGGCAAGGTGCTCTACACCACGAGTTGCGCCATGAAGAATTCGTTCGCGATGAACGACAACGTGAGATAGGGATTTCCCGTCGATCGAATAGCGCTTAAACGCTTTGTCGCTTTCACTCAATCTTGGGTACAAGAACGCCAATGCAGTTGTTTGTGATTGGAGACAACCATGGTTATGAAACTCGATCAGCTTGTTAACGGTGCCATTAACGTGGGCTTCGGCGCCGCCGCCGTTGCCGTCGAGGGCGGCAAGAAGGTTCTCGACGACCTTAATACCAAGGGCGAGCAGGTACGCAAGGACGCCGGCGCCCCCGATATCGCCCGCAGTGTGTCCGACATGTTCGAGCAGGCCGGTGGCACCATCTCCGACCTGACCGAGCGTCTGGGTATGCAGGGCGAGACCGCGGCCCAGCGCATGCTTGACGAGCTCATCCTTGCCCGCGTCCGCGTTATGACCGCCCCCGAGCGCACGGCCTTCCTGGCCCATGTGCGCGACATCGTCGATTCGGTCGAGGACAACGTGACCTCGGTGCCCGTCGAGTCCGTTGAGCCCGACGATGCGAAGGATACCGAAGAGGCCGAGTAGCAGCGCAGATGGCAGATTCCACCACCGATTACAACAATCTAGATCCCTTGGGTGACGAGGCGGCGGTTGTCGATGAGGTCGACGCCGCCGTCTCGGGCGCTCGCAAGAAGCCGCGCGCTGTCGATATGGTGCCAGAGGAGCCCGACGCGATGGCGCCGGACGAGGAATACCAGCTCACGCCGGCGGGTCGCCGCGAGCGCATCGGGCAGATTGTTCGCCTGGTCAAAAAGTACCGCGTGTGGGACAACCTCACGCCGGTTCGTTTGCGCCGCCTGCTCGAGGAACTCGGCCCCATGTTCGTTAAGATGGGGCAGATTCTGGCCAACCGGTCCGAGATTCTGCCGCAACGCTTTTGCGACGAGCTGCGTCGTCTGCGCTCCGACGTGGAGCCGGTGCCGTACGAGGTCGTACTCAGCTGTCTGGAAGAAGAATACGGCCTGCGCCTGGGGGAGATGTTCGATGCGATCGACCCCAATCCGCTCGGTAGCGCATCGCTCGCGCAGGTGCACCGCGCTCGTTTGGTGACGGGCGAGGACGTGGCCGTCAAGGTGCAGCGCCCCGGTGCGCAGCAGGTTATGGCACAGGACATCGATATCATCCGCTCGGTGGTGCGTATCGTTTCCAAGTTCGTCAACACCGATCAATTCGTTGACCTGCACGGCGTAGTCGAGGAGCTGTGGACCTCGTTTCGCGAGGAGACCAACTTTTTGGCCGAGGCCAAAAACCTCAACGACTTCTACGAGTTCCATAGGAGCGTTCATGGCGTGACGTGCCCTAAATCCTATCTGGACCTGTGCACCGAACACGTGGTGGTTATGGACTACGTCGACGGCATTTCGATCGCCGATCCTGAACGCTTGGTGGCCGAGGGCTATGACTTGGAAAAGATCGGTGCCGCAATCGTCGAGGATTACTCGACGCAGGTGCTCGATGACGGCTTTTTCCATGCCGACCCGCATGCGGGAAACATTATTCTCAAGGACGGCATCGTTTACTTTATCGACTTGGGCATGGTCGGACGCATGTCGAGCCACGATCGCGGTATCGTAAAGGACATGATTTTCGCCGTGGCCGAGGGCGACGTGCCAAAGCTCAAGGATTCGCTCATGCGCTTCGCCGTGACGCGTGGCGACTCGGCTGAGCTCGATCATTCGGCCTTTTTGTCCGATCTTGACTTCATCGTGGCTGACTTTGCAGGCCTTGACCTGAAGGATCTTGATATCGGCGAGTTTTTGACCTCGCTGTTAAACCTCGCGCGTAAGAATGATGTTGAGCTGCCGAGCGTGGTAACGATGTTTGCCCGCGGCATGGTGACGCTCGAGGGTTTGCTGACCGAGTACATGCCCAACGTCAACATGATCCAGATCATCCAAACCCATATTAAAAACGAGAAAAGCACCTATGCGCGTTTGCGTGATATGGGACGCGATCTTGCCGCGAGCAGCTATCGCGCGGCAAAAGGCTCGCTCGAGGCGGCCGAGTATCTTGGCCTGGCTTCGCGCATGCTCACGCGCGGTCAGCTTAAGGTGAACACGCAGATTATGAGCAGCGATAAGGCGCTGCGACAGCTGGGCGGAATTATCGACCGCATGTCGATGGCAATTGTGATCGCCGGCCTGTTTATCGGTTCGTCGGTGGTGTACTACGCACGCATCGAGCCGGTTGTGTTTGGTATCCCGGTCATTGGCTTTATGGGCTACGTGAGCGCGCTGGTGCTGGCGCTTATGCTGGGCCGCAATATCTGGCTCAACAGCCACGGCGGCAAGCGCTAGAGGCTGCGACCGTCACCGCATTTTCCTTTCGCAAACAATAGCTTTTACCTTGGGCTTCGCCTGCGTGCGAGGCCCTTTTGCGTGATACCATACTGACGGTAATAATCGATGGCCTAGATGGTGGTGCGGAGACGCACGAATGCGCGGTTTTCCTGCGCGTTTGGGAGAATCGGGGTGCAAGTCCCCGGCTGTACCAGTAACCGTAATTCCTCTTGGCTCGGGATGTTCGCGTCGCAGATCGGACGGCGCGCCTGAGCCGTTAAGGTTAAGTCGGATCGCCTCCCATCTTGCATGCGGCTGCGGCGTATGCCGCCGGTGTGCATAGGGCTCTGGAGGGAAGAGAGATCCCGATGGGGGAACTCGAGCGCAACATGCGCGATGACGCGGGGCAGCCTCAAGGCAACGCTCCAAGTACAGACAATGGGGGACAAATGGATATGTTTGAGGACGAGCGCGAGCGCGTCTCGTTGCATCGCCGTGGCGCGATTGCACGCGGTGTAGCCAAGCGCGGCCTGGTGGCATTCCTGGCCTTCGCGATGGCCTTTGGCACCACGCCGGCTCAGTTGTGGGCCGAGGGCGCCGAGGGCATTGCCGAGGCTGTGGCTCAGGCTACGACGCCGGGCGAGGACGCAGCGCTTGCGGGCGGTGCCGCTGAGCAGAGCGGCGCCGAGGTTTCGGATTCTGGGAGCGCGCCTGCAGCTAGTGCCGCCGCATCAAAGGCAGCAACTGGCGACGAACGCTCGGCGACGGGGGAGAGCCCTGCCGCGAGCGAGCAGTCTTCAGCGGCATCCCCTGGCCAAGCAGGATCTGCCGCCGCGGCTGCCGTTCAGACAGAGAACCCGACAGAAACCGGCGATGTCGCCAAGAAGCAAGTCGAGGTCTCGTTCTCGATTATCGGCACCGATGCCGACGGCAAGGCTCAGACCTGGGTGGCACCCACGCAGCTCAAGCTCGACGAGGGCGCGACGGCTGCGGATGCCTTCGTTAAGCTGCAGCAGAAGACGGGCTTCAAGGCAGACTACGATCCGAACACGGCATACGGTTTCTACCTCAAAAGCATCACATCCCCGAGCGATGGCCGTACGCTTGCCTTCGATCCGACGACTTATGCCTTCTGGCAGCTGTTCGTCGACGGTGCGTCTTCCTCGGTTGGCGCGAGCAGCGTTAAGCTCACCCAGGGGCAGAAGGTTGAGTTTGCCTATACGGCTGGTAGCGCGTCCCCTGTCGTTAAGGACCAGGTTGCCGCAAATGTGACCGTCATTGGTCGCGATGCCCAGGGCAAGACTCAGACTTGGGTCGATAACGCGCAGTATGTGGTGACGTCCGGTTCGAGCGCACTTGACCTTACGAAGGTCGCGCTTGAGGCGAATGACATCGACGCCGTTGCTGCTGGCTCCTTCATTCTGAGCCTTAAGTACAACGGTGTTGAGCTGGGTACGCCCCAAGATTATTCGACCTATTGGCAGCTGTTCATCAACGGCAAGTCGAGCGACTACACGGCAGACAATGTCACCATTCATGCTGGCGATACCGTTACGTGGTTCTACGGTGGCTGGGGCGATAAGTTGCCGTCCGATTCCGTCCATGCTTCCGTTCAGGTCCTTGGTAAGGACAAGGACGGCAAGCAGCAGGTTTGGGCTTCGACGGGCCAGACGAGTCTCAAGGCGGGCTCTACTGCCAAGGATCTCCTTGAGCAGACCGGTCTTACTCTCGATGCTGGCGAATCGTCTTGGGGCTGGTTCCTCAACGGCATTACTTCGCCGTTCGATAGTAAGTCCTATGGCTGGGATGCTGCGACTAATAGCTATTGGCGCTTCTATGTAAATGGCAAGTTCGCCGACGTTGGCGCCGGTGCCTATGAGCTCCAAGAGGGCGATGCCGTCACCTTTATGTATGGTGCTGACGCCGATGCCCTTCCTGGCCAGGTTCTTGGGTCTGTCGATGTTATCGGTCCCGATGTCAACGGCAACAATACTCGCTGGGGCTCGGCAAGCAATGTTTCCCTGCCCGAGGGCTCTACGGCTCAGAACCTTATTGAGACGGTCCTGAAGGCCAAGGGCGTTACGTACAACGGCTCCCAGAGTGGTGAGTACTGGTTCCTCAATTCCATCAACTCGCCGTTCGATCACAAGCCGTATGCCTGGGATGCTGCGACCAATAAATATTGGCACCTGTATATCAACGGAGAGCCCTCCTTACTCTGCGCCAATCAGATTACGCTCAAGAGCGGCGATAAGGTTACGCTTGCCTATACCACCGACGATTCGGCCATGCCCGATCCCGACAAGATTGTCGTGGACCCGAGCGCGACGACTCCTGATTGGGATGCCGAGTGGGCCGGCTACGGCAACAGTGGCAACGGTTCGACCGTAACGGATGCCAAGACGCCTGCGCAGGCCGCCGGTCTTAAGTGGGCCTTCGATTGGAAGGCCGAGTCTGGTCAGCAGTATGCCAACTGCAGCGAGCCTGTCATCGCTAACGGCTTTGTGTACATCGCGACCGAGAACGAGCTCATTAAGATCGATTCGTCCACGGGCAAAAAGGTTGCCTCTGCGCCGCTTGCCTCCAAGGTGAGTTATACCTCTCGTCCGATCTACACCAATGGCCTTATCATCGTTCCGCTCAACGGCGGTGCGGTCCAGGCGATTACTGCAGACAAGCTGATCTGCAAGTGGCTGACGCCCGGTTTGACGGACTTGACGCAGAGCTCCTGCACCGTCGTTTCGGACGGCGAGTACGTCTATGTTGGTACGGTCGATATTTCGTATGACGAGAATTACAACGCGACCTACGGCAACGGCTCCTTTATGCGCATTAAGATTGCCACGGGCGAAGTTTCTTGGCAGAACATTGACGCTTCCGAGGGTTATTACTGGACTGGTGCGGCTTTGACGGATAAGTATGCCATCGTTCCTACGAGCGCGGGCACGCTTAAGTGCATTGATAAGACGACGGGCGATGTCGTTTCGACCATGAAGCTCGGCGCTCTCGCGAACGCCGACTGTGTCGCCGATCCGTCCAATGGTTCCACCTTCTATCAGATGACGCACGATGGAAAGCTCCATGTGATTTCGCTTTCGGCGAAGGGCGTACTGAGCGAGCAGAAGACGGTCGACCTGGGTCTTACTAATAACATGAGCGCACCGGCGGTGGCTGGCGAAAACTTGATTGTCGGCGGACAGACGGCTACTGGCTCTGCTCTGGCTCTCTATAATCTGAAGACCGGTAAGACCACGATGGTCACCGCTGCTGACGGTAAAGAACTGCCGGCCGGATTTAACGGTATTGCTGCTACTCCGCTGGTGAGTGTTCAGGGTGGCAAGACCTATGTGTACTTCACCGTTAACAGCGCGGATAGCAAGGATTACGTCAACTACTCTGCTGGTGGTGGCGTGTATCGCTATACGCTCGGTGATGCAGAGGCGACGCAGATTTATGATGCGGCTGGCCATTACCAGCACTGTGACTCTCCGGTCATTGCCGATGCATCTGGCAACCTGTACTACATCAATGACTCGGGCACGCTGTTCAAGCTTGGGGCCGTTGAGTCTTGGACGGTTGTCTTTAATTCCAACGGCGGGTCTGCTTGCAATACTAAGTTTGTTGCTACGGCCGATGGCAAGCTGGTCAAGCCAGCCGATCCGACGCGCGATGGCTACACTTTCGGCGGTTGGTATACCGATGAGACTTGCGCGCAGGCGTATGACTTCAGTACGCCGGTGACGGCCGACCTGACGTTGTATGCCAAGTGGACCAAGAATGCCGTTAACCCTGGCGGTAATGGCGGTTCTGGCGCTAATGGTGGCAACGGTGGCGTTGGTTCGAATGGCGGCGGCGGTTCTAGTACCGGTACTGGTTCCG
>URRN01000101.1 GCA_900550185.1 uncultured Collinsella sp. | reverse complement strand
CACCTGTCACGATGATATTCGATGGCTTGAGGTCGCGATGGATCACCGGCGCCGACGTCTCCCCCGCCATTGCAAAACCGGCGTGGAGCTCGCCCACGGCGTCGCAAAGGGCAGGATACAATTCACATGCATAATCGGGGGTGGCTCCCAGACGGTCCACCAGCACCCCGAGCGTCTCTCCTTCGATATATTCCATAACCACGTTAAGCTCGTCGCCCACACGACGGCAATCGACGATTCTGGGCAGGTGCTCAAAACGCCCGCCCGCCCGCTGGGCGGCAAACAGACGCTCGTATGCCTCGCCGATTTGAGCCGAAGCATCGATGCGTTTACGGACAAAGGGGCCGAGCGAACCACCGCCGGTTCCTTCAAAGTACACGAGCTCAGTTGTTTCAACGGACGAGCGCTTAAGTACACGCTCCACGCGATAGCTGTCGTCGCGATCGAGCGACGCCAGGTGCTCGGCAAGCGCTGCGGTCAGCTCGTCATCGGGATATGTTGGGGTCTGAGTATCCATAGCCTCCATCATAGCGCAGGGCGCAGACACCCCATGGCATCCGCGCCCCGTTCGTTTGCATCGTTGTTCGGCAGCTCCGCCGGCTCAGATATCAGCCGCTAACTCACCGTCTCCTCGCCAAAGCGATACAGCTCCTCGTTGACCTTTTGGAGGCTGCACCCGCGATCGATGCAAAAGATGATAATCGCGTCACGGCGATCCTTGCAGTTGAGGACGCTCACCCCGGCAGCCGTCAGCGCACGGTTGGTCTCTTTGAGCGTCAGCGCCATCGCAAAGGCAATCTGCAGCACCTTATTGCGACTCGGGTGACGCGCACCAGTAAAGATCTGATAGCCAAAGGTCTCATTGAGATCGGCCATACGAACCACGCGAGAGCGCTCCAAGCCCTTTTCCTGCATCAGCTGCTTCAGGTAGTCCGAAAGCGACGGGGCGGCAAAGTCGTGCTCCCTGATATAGCCATCGATGTTCGGTGCATCGAGAAGCTCATTGAGCAACTCCTCAGTCAGCTTTTTATCGGGCATACGACTTCACCTCCCCCAGTGCATGCAACATGCTAGAAACCGCTTACGTCCGAACGCTCCCAGCTAGCAACCTGGTCGGGAGACACCGTACCCAGCGCCTCGAACTTCCAGGAGCCGCCCGCCTTCAGATGATTGGTGTTTGCAAGAGCCGTTCCAACCTGGTTGCCATCGGCATCATACAGAACATATTCAATCTGAATGTAGCTCTTTTCCTTGTCCGTGTTATTGGTCAGGGTGCCCGTGATCTTATAGGTAAACTGATTGGAAGTGTCTTCAGCCTCGTCAGCAATGGTATACGGTTCTTGCGGTTCTTTTTGCTCCTCAGCCTGCTGTGTCGCCTCGGCAGGTTTTGCCGAATCGCTCGCAGACGAATCGGTTGAATTGCCACCCATAGAGCCCACGGCACCGACAATAACCAGCACCACGATGATGCCTAGGACAATCTTGCCGATTGGCTTCTTTCCCTCTTTTGCCATTATTCATCCTTCCTACGATCCGGCTACCGTGCCGGTACACAGCACATCGTAGGAAGGATTGAACTTGAATTCATTAGCTGAGAGCTAAGGCTGCGGTAAACGACCAATGCAGTTATCCAAACGCCGAGCAAACGCACTGCGCGCGACCGTCTGCTGGCAGTGCATCAACCCACCGTGACGGATTCCCCGGTAAAGGCACTGATCATCAACAGGACAAAGAAAACAAGGTAGCTGGCACTCAGCAGGTACGCAATGATCAGAAAGACGACCCAGCCGACATTGGTTTTACCGTCGGCACGGCGTTGCTCGCGATTGCGGCAGAGCCAAATCGTCACGCCGATGGCAGTGATAAACAGCACGAGCGCCGCCGCGGCAAGCCCGGCAAGCGCAAACATCACGCCAATGCTCACAGCAATAACCGGAAGCAGCAGCAAACCGCACCCGCATCCACCCGGACTATATACGGCAGACTGTCGGCGTCGCCTCATCGCCGCGCCACCCCCATCATCTTTGAGCACTACAGTGCGATAGCCTGCTGAACAGGAACGATCTTGTCGAGTTCCGGTTCGATCCGCCTTTTCTCGGCCTCAAGGTCAAACGCCACCTGAGCACGCAGCCAATAACCATCCGTCAGGCCAAAATAACGGCAAAGACGGAGGTCGGTGTCGGCCGTCACGCGACGTTTTCCCAAGACAATCTGCCCGATACGCTGAGCAGGAATCCCGGTCTCTTTCGCAAGGCGATATTGAGAAATGCCCATGGGAACAAGAAACTCCTCTTTGAGAAGCTCACCAGGAGTCACCGGCGACAGCAAATCGGCCGAAGTCTCATCACTTGTGATAATCGACGATTTCGACATTCCAAGCCATCTCCTGTCTCCACTCAAAACAGACCCGATAGCGCTCGTTAACACGGATGCTATATTGCCCGGCACGATCGCCCTTCAAAGCTTCCAGGCGGTTGCCCGGTGGAACGCGAAGATCATCAAGCGAAGCACAAACCTGCAGTTGGCGAATCTTCCTCAACGCAACACGCTCAAAGGGCACGAACCTCCTGACCCGCACACCCATGGCAAAGCGTTCGGTATCCTCATCTTTATACGATGCAATCATAGTATCGCCTTACGTTAGTAACGTCAAACGTTTCTATAGACTTACATCTCTATTATATCGTACGTTTGTTCGTATTTTCTAGAACAAATAGTCCTTCACGCCTTAGTCAAGCAAAAGCAATCGTTTGTAGACATCGAGGCCCTTGAGTAGGATTTCCTCGTCAAAGAGCATGCTATCGGTATGCAGGGCGCTTGTTGCATAGGCGGGGCAGCCATCCGAATCGCTCGGGTTTTCTTGACCCTCCGGCACGCCCGTGCCCAGCAAGAAGAACACGCCCGGCAGATGGCGCTGATAGAAAGCAAAGTCCTCGGCAATTAACAGCGGCTCGTCCACAAGTTGCAACTCGGGCAAGGCAGGCGCAATGTGGGCAAACAACTCGGGGTCGTTATCGACTGGCGGATAGCCCTCGGCAAAGTCGAGATCGTACGTACAGCCCGTTGCGGTGCACGCCTCGTCGAGCGCACGGCGTACGCCCTCGCGCGCACGGTCGAACATACCGTCCGTAAACACGCGCAGGCTGCCAGCCACATGGGCCTCCCCCGCCACCGCATTGCAGACGGTGCCGGCCTGCAGCAGGCCGAACTTACCAATGCAGGGCTCGTCGGCACCCAACTCGTCCATGAGCTCGCGCTCGGAAACCAAGAACTTGGCCGCTGCCAGCGCGGCATCATGCGATTCCTCGACTGGAACGCCGTAGGTCTTGGCGATATGGATGCTCGTGCCATGGATATGAATGTGCGTCTCACTTGAGCGCGCCAGCAGCGGACCGGAACAGCTCGCCAACGTGCCGGCGGGCAAATCGGGCCATACGTGGAAGCCGAAGATGCGATCCGCCCCGTAGCGCTCGAATACGCCGCTCTCACACACCGTCTTGGCGCCACCGGTCGTTTCCTCGGCCGGCTGAAACACAAAGAGCACGTTGCGCTTGATGGCACCCGGCTGCTCACGAATCGTGCGATCGACATAAGTCGCGGCGGCAAGCACCATGGCCATGTGACCGTCGTGACCGCACGCATGCATCTTAGCGGGATGCGTCGAGGCAAAGGCCGCGCCCGTTGCCTCCGCGATGGGCAGAGCGTCCATGTCGGCGCGAATCGCCGTGGCATGCGCGGCGCCCGTGCCGGCATCGAAGAAAGCGCAGACGCAGCTGGGGCACGGATGGGTCACCTCGCAGGCGAGCGGAGCGAGCACGCCTTCAATATAGGCGATAGTCTGCGGAAGATTGAAGTCGAGCTCCGGAATGCGGTGCAAGTCGCGACGATAACGACGGAGTTCTTGGAGCTCGGTCATAGGGATTCCTTTCATAGGCGCGCGCCAGTTACCATCTTATTGTGCCGCAAGATTGCCGCACCCTTATTTCCAGCATATCCCTGCATTTTTTAAACGTTATATACGAATACTCTTGTTTGGTAAAGTGCAACGTGATAGGGTCTTTACCACTTGATAGAGGCGCGGGCACGAAGAGCCGCGGGCGAGCCGGCAGGCTTTGACCCCGTGGGGAGGCGAAACCCGCCGAACTGGGTTTTTCGGGCACGAACAGCCTGGTGGGCCTGCGGGAAACACCCGCAGGACTGTCTGCAGCAATGCGGGAGCGCTATCCGGACATTGGGTCCACGCTATGCGGATTCGATGCGCAGGTAGCGCCGTCTGGATAGCGAGGTTTACGGGACATGTCATTGACTCCCAACGAGGCATATGCGGCCAAGCAGCCGTTTGTGGACAAGGAGACGCTCGAGCATATCGTCGAGCAGTTCCCCACGCCGTTTCATCTATACGACGAGGCGGGTATCCGCCGCAACATGCAAGAAGTGCGCGACGCCTTTGCGTGGAACCCGGGGTTTAAGGAGTACTTTGCCGTCAAGGCCAACCCCAACCCGGCCCTTATCTCAATTCTCAACGAATACGGCTGCGGCTGCGATTGCTCGAGCTATACCGAGCTCATGATCGCCCGCTCGCTGGGCATCACCGGCCATGACATCATGTTCTCGTCCAACGACACGCCGGCGGCAGACTTTGAGCTTGCCGACAAGTTGGGCGCCATCGTCAACTTCGACGATATCAGCCACATTGAGTTTTACGAGCGCGTCGCGGGACCCATCCCCAAGACGGTGAGCTGCCGTTTTAACCCGGGCGGCCTGTTCCAGCTTTCCAACGGCATTATGGACAACCCGGGCGATTCCAAGTACGGCATGACCACCGAGCAGCTCTTTGATGCCTTCCGCATGCTCAAGGCCAAGGGCGCCGAGGACTTTGGCATCCACGCATTCCTTGCCAGCAACACCGTCACCAACGACTACTACCCCAAGCTCGCGCGCATCCTCTTTGAGCTTGCCGTGCGCCTGGAGCGCGAGACCGGCGCACACGTCGCCTTCATCAATCTATCCGGCGGCGTCGGCATCCCCTACCTGCCAGAGCAGCAGGCCAACGACATTCACGCCATCGGCGAGGGAGTGCACGCGGCATACGACGAGATCCTGGTTCCCGCCGACATGGGCGATGTGGCCATCTGCACCGAGATGGGCCGCTTTATGATGGGCCCCTACGGCTGCCTGGTCACCAAGGCCATCCACGAAAAGCAGATCTACAAGGACTATATCGGTGTCGACGCAAGCGCCGTCGATCTGATCCGCCCTGCCATGTATGGCGCCTACCACCACATTACAGTGATGGGCCAGCCGGGTGGCTCCGACAAGACCGCGGCGCCTGTCACAAACACGTACGACATTACGGGCAATCTGTGCGAGAACAATGACAAGTTCGCCATCGACCGCGAGCTACCGCAGATCGACATGGGTGATGTACTCGTGATCCACGATACCGGCGCGCATGGCTACTCCATGGGCTACAACTACAACGGACGCCTGCGCTCCGCCGAGGTGCTGCTGCGCCCCGACGGCTCGGCCGACCTCATCCGCCGCGCCGAGCGCCCGGGCGATTATTTTGCCACACTCGATGTGCTGCCGTGCGGCCGAGAGCTGCTGGCCAAGTCGCGCGCCGAAAGTGCTCGCCATCGCGCTCAGGACGAGCGCTTGGCCGTCGCCGCCCAATGGAATAAGCGCATCCAGATCGCGGAAGCGAAGGAGAAGAACATGGATATCCGCAACCTCGAGGGCTCAATCGTCGCCCTGGTTACGCCGTTTAAAAAGGACGGCAGTGTCGACTTTGACGCGCTCGAGCGCCTTATCGATTTCCACTTGCAAAATGGCACCGACGCCATTCTCACCCTGGGCACCACCGGCGAGAGCGCCACGATGACCGATGACGAGGACAACTCCGTCGTCGCCGCCGTGGTCAAGCATGTTGCAGGACGCGTCCCCGTCATCGCCGGCTCAGGCTCCAACTCCACGCAGACCATGCTCACCAAGTCGCTTACTTACCAGGGCTTGGGAGCCGACGGCCTGCTGCTCATTACCCCCTACTACAACAAGTCCAACGAAGAGGGTATCTATCAGCACTTTAAGACCGTCGCCGATGCCGTTGACATCCCCTGCATCCTGTACAACATCCCCGGCCGCTGCGGCTGCGGTATCAGCGAGCGCAACGTAGAGCGCCTAGCCGCGCACCCCAACATCATGGGCATCAAGGAGGCCTCGGGCAACGTCGCCTACGCGGCCAAGATCGCCCACCTGCTGTCCGACGATTTCCGCATGTACTCGGGCGAGGATGCACTCACAGTGCCGCTCATGAGCCTGGGCGCTTCGGGCACCATCAGCGTGTGGGCCGACGTGCAGCCGCAGCTTGTACACGACATGTGCCGCGCTTATCTGGACGGCGACGTAGCGCGCGCCCGCGATATCCAGATTGCCGGCCAGCCGCTCATCAACGCCCTCTTTAGCGAGGTCAACCCCATCCCCGTCAAGGAAGCGCTCGCCCAGATGGGCATGATCGAGGCAAACTACCGTATGCCGCTGTGCCCCATGGCAGACGACACGCGAGCCGCACTTACCGATGCTCTGAAGGGAGCTGGTCTACTTGATTAAGACCGTCATTATGGGAACGGGCCGCATGGGCTCGCTCATCCGCACTACCGCCGAAGGCATTGTCGACGCCGCCGGGCAGCCCGTTTTTGATATCGTGACCCAGATTGGCTTCGATTTGAGCGAGCTCGAGAACGCACCGGCTGCCGACGTCATCATCGACTTCTCGAACGTCGCGACCTTCGACGCCGTCGTCGAGAGCAACCCTCCTGTGCGCGTTTCCTTCGAGGTGCTTCATCTGTGCCA
Organism: uncultured Collinsella sp.; assembly: GCA_900550185.1. Lineage (GTDB taxonomy): Bacteria > Actinomycetota > Coriobacteriia > Coriobacteriales > Coriobacteriaceae > Collinsella. The sequence goes on along the minus strand of URRN01000101.1, from coordinate 528 downwards.
GTCGTGGGCGCGCGAGCATGTGGGCTCGCGCCTCAAGTCGCTGGAATTCCTGTTCGTCTCGGGCATATTCTGACGTTACGATGCTTCGTATCGTCGTGACTGTGTTCCTTTGCGTTTTTCATGCCGACCGTCCGATCGCTTCGCGCTTTTCGCGCCTGCGACGCTAGGATAGGGGTATGGAAAAAATAGCAATCATCTGCGTCGGAAATCGCCTCATGCTCGATGACGGGATCGGGCCTGCCGTTTTCGACGAACTCACCGAAAAGTATTCGTTTCCCGAACATGTGTCGCTCTTCGACGCCGGGTGCATGACGATGGACTTGCTTCCCGTCGTACGCGATCACGATTTCTTGATCGTGGTCGATGCGGTCGATGGCACGAGCGAAAAGCCAGGGACGGTTTTTCGCTTCGCGCCGGAAGACATCGCAGGTCATCCGGTCATGCAGTCGCTGCACGATTTGCGCGTCATCGACCTTCTGAATGCCGCATCGCTTCTGGGTTACGAGGCCCGGGGCATCTGCTTCGGCA
>URRN01000100.1 GCA_900550185.1 uncultured Collinsella sp. | reverse complement strand
CGAGGACGTCGTCGCCGTGGGCGACCAGATTGAGGCGCTCGTCCTCCAGAAGGAAGACAAGGAAGGTCGCCTCCTCCTGTCGAAGAAGCGTGCGCAGTACGAGCGCGCGTGGGGCAAGATCGAGAAGGTCAAGGAGGAGGACGGCGTCGTCACCGGCACCGTCATCGAGGTCGTCAAGGGTGGTCTCATCCTCGACATCGGCCTGCGCGGCTTCCTGCCTGCTTCCTTGGTCGACCTTCGTCGCGTCAAGGATCTGGATATGTATCTGGGCACCGAGATCGAGGCCCGCGTCATCGAGATGGACCGCAACCGCAACAACGTTGTCCTCTCCCGTCGCGTCGTGCTCGAGGAGTCCCGTAAGGCCGAGCGCTCCGAGATCCTGTCCAAGCTCAAGTCTGGCATGCGTCTCCAGGGCACCGTTTCCTCCATCGTCGACTTCGGCGCCTTCGTCGACCTCGGCGGTATCGACGGCCTCATCCACATCTCCGAGCTCTCCTGGAACCACGTCAACCATCCTTCCGAGGTTGTCAAGGTCGGCCAGGAGGTCGAGGTCGAGGTTCTCGACGTCGATCTCAACCGCGAGCGCATCTCCCTGGGTCTCAAGCAGACCACCGAGGATCCGTGGCGCGCACTGGTCAAGAAGTACCCCGTCGGCGCTATCGTCGAGGGCACGGTGACCAAGCTTGTCCCGTTCGGCGCTTTCGTCGATCTGGGCGAGGGCATCGAGGGCCTGGTGCACATCTCCGAGATGGCCAACAAGCACGTCGATCAGCCTTCTCAGGTCACCCATGTGGGCGACAAGGTTCAGGTCAAGGTCATGGAAATCGACCTCGACCGTCGTCGTATCTCCCTGTCCATGAAGTCTGCTGCTGAGACTCTGGGCGTCGAGATCGAGGTTACTCCGCTGCCTTCCGAGAAGAAGGACGAGGAGACCGATGCCGAGTAAATCGGTTTGACGATCACTTGTTTTAAGGGATCCGTCCGCAATGGACGGGTCCCTTTTTGCATTTGCTGCTGAGGTGCGTGATGCTGCCCGTGCGCAATGCTGCCCGGGTTGTCTGTTTGCTATTGGGTTGTCGGTGCATGAAAAATGCCGACATCCCGCCTCGGGGAGGAGGCGGGAACGCACCGAGTAGACGGAGGGGTGCGGAGCGCGGTCGCGTCTCGACTGACGACGTTGCCCATCGACAGGACCATTGTAACGCATGGCGGTTCTTGGTTTATCGTGCGAGCGCTTGTGTTGTGCCGTTGCCTGCGGCAACGGTGTGCTACACTCTTGCACTGCTGAGTGGGCCAGACGGTCGCGCGATGTGCTGCTTGCAGCACGCGTGAGGAAAGTCCGGGCTCCAGAGGGCGGGATGCCGGCTAACGGCCGGGCGGAGTGATCCGACGGAAAGCGCCGCAGAAAAGGAGACTCCCACCTGCGCCGCAAGGCGTAAAGGGAAAAGCTGAAACGGTGGTGTAAGAGACCACCAGCGTCGTGGCAACACGGCGGCTTGGCAAGCCCCATCCGGAGCAAGCGCGAATAGGAACGCTATGGGCCGGCCCGGTCCGCGTTCGGGTAGCGTGCGTGGAGCTGCACGGTAACGTGCAGACAAGATAAATGACCGTTCACGACAGAACCCGGCTTATAGGCCCACTCAGCACTTTGTTGACGCTGCGAACCCGTCAGCGCGGCAATCTGCCTTTCAAGCCTTCGGGCATGACCATAAGGTCAATGCCCTCGTCTTTCAAGGCACCTTGCTCGCGCTGACGGGTTCTCGCTTTCGACGGCGTCAGCTGGCCGATTTGGCGCTCATTCGTCGGTCGCCGCCATAAGGCGTGCTCCCTCCTCTTTCGGGCCAAATCGACTCAGCTGACGCCGTCTCGCTGTTGGCGACGGCATCATTGGCGTTTCCGTTCTTGTTGGCGAGGGCAACGGTACGGTTTCTGCCGTATTATTGAGGCTGTTTGTTGCTTTGCTTGTTGTTGAGGGGCTTTGTTGGACAGCTATTTTACTCTGCAATCGAATATTGAGGTTTCGGGCGAATTTGTGGACCGCAAGAGCCGGTTTATTGCCCAGCTGGTCCATATTGAGTCCGAGGATGAGGCGAATGCCTTTATCGAGACCGTTCGCAAACGTCATTACGACGCTCGACACAATGTTCCCGCGTGGATTTTGGTCGATGGACGCGAGCGTCAAAGCGATGACGGTGAGCCGAGCCGCACGAGCGGTATGCCGACGCTCGAGGTGTTGCGCGGCGCGGGGCTCAAAAATGTTTGCTGCGTAGTGACGCGCTATTTTGGTGGCACGCTGTTGGGGCCTGGTGGCTTGGTACGCGCCTATACCGCGGCGACGCAAGCGGCGGTGGCCGCGGCTCGGGAGGCCGGGCAGATCGTCGAGATGACGAGCGTCGTGCCTGTTGACGTGCATGTGGCCTATCCGCAGTATGAGCAGGTGCTTCGCTTGGCGCAGGATTCGGGTGCCAAGGTTTCGGATACCGATTACGCGGATGCCGTGACACTTCACTTGGTGTTTAAGGCGGGGGAGCAGGAGTCTTTTTGCGCCAGGATGCGCGAGCTTATGGCGGGGCGCGAGGAGATCGAGGTCGGTGCTCCCGTATTTGCCGAGTTCTAACGGCGACGGCCGGCGTGCTTTTGGACGGATCCCAAGCGCGCCGGCCGTCGTTTTTCTGTGCTGCCGTTTACTCGGCGAGCTGCTTTAGTACATCACAGGCGATTTCGACGGCATCGTCGATGCAGCCGGGGCAGCTGCGAAGCGGACCCTTGTCCGATCCGATGCCCTTGAGCGTGCCGCAGACGGTCGTCGTGTTCTTCTCGCCAAAACGCTTGGCGATTTCGCGCGACAGCTTGTAGGTCTGGCCCTTGGTCTTGGGGTTTTCCATGCCGTCGCTCATCACGAAGCCCATGATGGCCACGGCGCCCGAGATGGCGCCGCAGGTTTCGGTCATGCCGCCCATGCCGGCACCAAAGCCCTCGGTGAGGGTAAAGGCGATCTGGGGGTCGAGTCCGACGGCAGGCGCGAGGGTGCAGGCGACGGCCTGGGCGCAGTTAAAGCCGCGGGCGTGGTATTCGGCAGCCTGAGCCTGACAGGCGTTGATGTCGAGCTGGGCCGTATCGATTTGCTTCATCGTTGTCTCCTTGGTTACGGTGTACTCGCCTATGGTACCCGTGACGGTGCATGTAATCATCGAGAGCTTCATGTATGCCTCATTTTTATCTATCGAGCAAATGCCCAAGGCTTGAGATAAAACCCTTGATTAATTAGTCCCATAACCTACCTTTGGGATGGGTTGAGAGGGGTGCAGGGTAGCGGTATCGTGAACCGAATAAAACTAAAACCCAGGCAAGGGAGCAAGATATGAGCGAGCAGACTATCGGTACCACATGTGTTCAGGGCGGCTACCGCCCGGGTGACGCGGAGCCGCGCCAGGTGCCTATCTACCAGTCCACCACGTGGAAGTATGATACGTCCGAGCATATGGGCAAGCTGTTTGACCTGGAGGAGTCCGGTTACTTCTACAGCCGCCTGCAGAACCCCACGTGCGATCTGGTTGCTGCCAAGATCTGCGAGATGGAGGGCGGCACCGCTGCGATGCTCACGAGCTCGGGCATGGCTGCGAACTTCCTCGCCATCTTTAACGTCGCCGGTGCCGGTGATCACGTGGTTGCGTGCTCTGCCATCTACGGCGGCACCTACAACCTGCTGGCTCACACTATGGGCCGCATGGGCCTGACCTGCACGTTCGTCGCACCCGACTGCACCGATGAGGAGCTGGAGGCCGCTTTCCAGCCCAACACCAAGCTCGTCTTTGGCGAGACCATCGCTAACCCCGCGCTTGCCGTGCTCGATATTGAGCGCTTTGCCAAGGCCGCGCACGACCACGGCGTGCCGCTGATGGTCGACAACACCTTCCCGACGCCCGTGATGTGCCGTCCCTTTGAGTGGGGCGCCGACATCGTTACGCACTCCACCACCAAGTACATGGATGGTCACGCGGCCTACCTGGGCGGCGTGATCGTTGATCACGGTCAGTTTGACTGGATGGCCCATGCGGACAAGTTCCCGGGTCTCACCACGCCCGACGAGAGCTACCACGGCGTGACCTATGCCGAGAAGTTCGGCCGCGAGGGCGCCTTTATTACCAAGGCTACCGCGCAGCTCATGCGCGACCTCGGCCCCATGCAGAACCCGCAGGCGGCGTTCTTCCTGAACAGCTCGCTCGAGAGCCTGCACGTGCGTATGCCGCGCCATTGCGAGAACGGTCTGGCGGTCGCCAAGTTCCTGCAGGGCCACCCCAAAGTGCGCTTCGTGAGCTATCCGGGCCTAGAGGGCGACAAGTACTACGACATGGCTCAGAAGTACATGCCCAACGGTACCTGCGGCGTCGTGAGCTTTGGCTTTACCGGTGGTCGTGCGGCGGCCGAGACCTTTATGAAGAGTCTTAAGCTCGCCCAGATTGCCACGCACGTGGCCGATGCCCGCACCTGCTGCCTGCACCCGGCAAACGCCACCCATCGCCAGATGAACGACGAGGAGCTCATCGCCTGCGGCATCTCCGCCGATATGGTGCGCCTGTCGTGCGGCCTTGAGGATACGGCCGATTTGATTGCCGACCTTGAGCAGGCACTCGAGCAGTGCTAGGCTAGCGTGCGTGCGAGGCGTGGGACGGCTTTTCGGCTGACGACGTCCTCATAGTTCCGATTCCGTAGGCGGGACCCCGATCGTGTCCGTTTGTAGGCGATTGGGGTCCCGTTTCTGCGTTGCACGATAGAAAGGATATACATGGAGAAAACTGCCGAGCAGCTGCGCCGCGAACACATTGCCCTGGAGGGCGACACCCACGGTAAGAATAAATGGGCGATTCTGTTCACCGTGCTCGTCATGACCTTTATGGCGTGTCTGGATGCGAGCATCGTGACGGTGGCGCTCCCAGTGATGCAAAAGGAGCTGGGGGTGGGTCTCGACCGCATTCAGCTCGTGAGCTCGGTGTATCTGCTCGCGACGTGCGTCGCCATGCTGCCGTTTGGCCGCTTGGGCGATGTGCGCGGCAAGGTGAATGTGTTCCAGCTTGGTGTAATCGTCTTTACGGGCGGCTCGTTGCTTTGCGGGCTTTCGGCTTCGCTCGAGGTGCTTATCTTGGCGCGTTTCGTGCAGGGCATTGGCTGTGCCGCCGCGATGGCCAACAATATGGGCATCATCACCGAGTCGTTTCCGGCGCGTGAGCGCGGCCGTGCCATGGGCATTCTGGCGACCTTTGTGGCTCTTGGCATGATGTGCGGCCCCGTGCTCGGCGGCGTGCTGGTGGCGAGCTTTCCCTGGGAGAGCATCTTCCTTATCAATCTGCCCATTGGCGTAATCTCGTTTATCGTGGGGCTCTATACGCTGCCGCATGTGAAGCCGGAGGCTGGCGAACGCCCTATGCCGTTGACAGAGGCGGCGCGTCGCTGCTTTGCGAGCTCGGCTTTCACGATTAACCTGGCTTGCATGCTTATCGTGTTCGTGGGTATCGGTGCCTCCGAGTTTGTGCTGCCGTTCTACTTTCAGGATGCTCACGGCTTTAGCTCCGATATCTCCGGCCTGTTGTTTTTGGCGATGCCGGTCGTGAATGCCTTTGTGGGCCCGCTTTCGGGCTCGGTGTCCGACCGTGTTGGTTGTGAAGCGCCCACGGCCGTTGGCCTGGGCGTGTACGTGTGCGGTCTCTTTGCGGTGAGCACGCTTGACGAGCACTCTTCCATCTTGATGATCGTGTGCTGCGTCGCGTTTATGTCGTGCGGCACGTCGATCTTCCAGAGTCCCAATAATTCGCTGTATATGGGTTCGGCTCCGCGTGAGGCGCTTGGCTTTGCGGGCAGCTTGAGCAGCTTGGCGCGCTATGCGGGCATAGCGCTGGGTATTAATGCGGCGTCGCGCATCCTGTATGGACAGACGCGCGCGGCGATGGGCAAGACGGTCACGAGCTATGTGGCGGGTCGTCCGGACGTGTTCCTCTTTGGCTTCCGTTTGGTATTCTACGTGCTGATGGCCGTTGCTACCGTGGGCTTTGCGCTCACATTGGTACGTTTGGTGAGGACGCGCACCCGGCATTAGCGTGTTGGGAGGCTGTCTGCCACGAATCGGGCCTGTCTACTGGTCTTGCAGCTTTATGGTGCGATACGGCTTGTGGGGCGGTCGGGGGTCGGTCCGTGGTAGACTATCGAACAACGTTTATTAATCGCGCGGTATCGTTGCCGCGAGAAGGGGTTGCGCCATGCAGGAGCTTGAGGATCGTATTCGCCATGACGGCATCGTAAAGGCCGGTAACGTCCTTAAGGTTGATGCCTTCCTCAACCACCAGTGCGACGTTGAGCTGTTCGACCACATGGGTGCCGAGTGGGCCCGTCTGTTCAAGGGTGTCGAGATCAACAAGATCCTGACCATCGAGGCTTCGGGTATTGGTATGGCTTGCATTGCGGCCCAGCATTTTGGCGGCGTCCCGGTGGTCTTTGCCAAGAAGGCACAGTCCATCAACCTCGACGGCGAGCAGTATGCCACGACCATCTATTCCTTTACCAAGCAGAAGGAGTACCCGGTCATCGTTGGCAAGCGCTTCCTGTCCGAGGGCGACAAGGTCCTGATTATCGACGACTTCCTGGCCAACGGCTGCGCGCTCGAGGGTCTTATCAAGATCTGCGAGGCTGCGGGTGCCGAGGTGTCCGGTATTGGCATTGCGGTGGAGAAGGGCTTCCAGGGCGGTGGCGATAAGCTCCGCGAGCGTGGCTTCCGCGTCGAGAGCCTGGCCCGTATCGCCGATATGGACTGTGAGACCGGCGAGATCACCTTCGCCTAAGCGCGCGACATAAGCGATTGGTATGCGATGTGACAAAGGGGCTTTCCCTTTGTCACATTTTTTTGTATGAGGGGAGGTGTTGATATGGATGAGAACAAGATGGGATGGCGCGAGTATGCGCGCTATGCCGAGATGTCGGTCGAGGATTTGGCGCGCGATTGCGAGGTGCAGGTATTTCGCGCGACGGGTCCGGGCGGACAGGGCGTGAACACGACGGACTCGGCGGTACGCATGAAACATATCCCTTCGGGGATTACCGTGACAGCGCGCGAGAGCCGCAGTCAGTTCCAAAACCGTAGCAGCTGCCTGCGTAAGCTGCGCGCTGAGCTTGAGCGTCGCGGGCGTCCACCGCGCCGACGCGTAAAGACCAAGGTGCCTCAGCGCTCACGCCAGCGCAGGCTCAACGACAAGCACTTCAACGCCATTAAAAAAGCCAACCGTCGCAAGCCGGGTGGGGAGGAATGATCTTCTCAATAAGTTGCGGTGAAATAGGGACTGTTGGGGGTGCGGACGATTTCTTGGACCGCGCCTAGGCGTATCCAAGCTTCCTGCGGT
>URRN01000099.1 GCA_900550185.1 uncultured Collinsella sp. | reverse complement strand
GGAGGGGGCGGGCCTGAGAGATATTAAGGTTGTCGCGAGTTCCGCACGAACAGGAGAGCACTTAATGTGCTCTCCGTCGTGAGCAGGACTGTAGAGCAGCAACCTTAATATCTCTCAGGCCCGCCCCCTCCGCCGCACACTGGGAACGTGCCACGCACTTTACCTGCGTAAACAATGTGAGTGAAATATGAATCTCGATGGATACGCCCGCAGCCGTGTATACTAAATAGCTGTGTGAAACCAGGGGAGTATTCTGGCTGGACAAAATGCCTGCTTAATAGGGTTGTCAGGTAGTCCGGACGCAATACAAGGCTGGGGAGCACGTCGTGTAAGTAGTGGTCCTCTAGGGGCGTACGCTCGGTGGTGTACGCATTGTCCCAAGACCACGCGAGAGTTGGGATCATATCTTGATCAGCATGATTCTCGGCCGCAAGATTGGCATGACCCAGGTTTGGGACGAGGACGACAACGTCGTTCCCGTCACGGTCATCCAGGCTGGCCCCTGCGCTGTCTCGCAGGTTAAAACTCAGGCAACCGACGGCTATGACGCCGTCCAGATCGGTTTCGGCGACATCAAGGCCAAGAACGTGAACAAGCCCATGGCTGGTCACTTCGCCAAGGCTGGCGTCGAGCCTGTCCGCTTCCTTCGTGAGGTCCGCGTCGAGAACGGCGAGGAGCACAAGGTCGGCGAGGTCGTCACCGTCGCTGATTTCGCTGATGTCGAGAAGGTCGACGTCATCGGTACCTCCAAGGGTAAGGGCTTCCAGGGTCGCATCAAGCGCTGGGGTCAGCGCCGCGGTCCTATGACGCATGGTTCTCACTTCCAGCGTCACCCCGGTTCTATCGGTCAGTGCGCCTATCCTGCGCGCGTCCTCAAGGGCGTCAAGATGGCCGGTCACATGGGTAACGAGCGCGTTACCGTCAAGAACCTTTCCGTTGTCCGCATCGATGCCGAGCAGAACCTCATCTTGGTCAAGGGCGCTGTCCCGGGTGCCAAGAATGGTCTCGTCGCCATCCGTATGGCCTAAGGGCCCAGCCCATTTAGCCCAGCGTCATACCAAGGAGAACACTTAAATGGCAAAGTTTGAAGTAAAGAACAGCGAGGGCAAGAAGGTCGCCGAGGCCGAGCTCGCCGCTGAGGTGTACGGCATCGAGCCGAACATCCACGTTATGCACCACATCGTCAAGTGCCAGATGGCCTCTTGGCGTCAGGGCACCCAGTCTGCTAAGGGTCGCTCTGAGGTTTCCGGTGGCGGCAAGAAGCCTTGGCGTCAGAAGGGCACCGGCCGTGCCCGCCAGGGTTCCATCCGTGCTGCCCAGTGGCGTCACGGTGGCGTTGTCTTCGCCCCCAAGCCCCGTTCCTACGCTAAGCGTATGAACAACAAGGAGGTCAAGCTGGCTATGCGCTCCGCGCTGTCCGCCAAGCTGGCCGATGGCGAGCTCGTGCTCGTCGACGACTACGGCTTCGAGAAGCCTTCCACCAAGGCTGCCGTCGCCATGCTCAAGGCCCTCGGTCTTGAGGGCAAGCGTCTGACCATCATCGTTCGCGATGAGGACGTCAACGCCTACCTGTCGTTCCGCAACATTCCCAAGACGTTCATCATCACCGCTGACGAGGCCAACACCTACGATCTCGTCAACAACAACGCCGTGCTGATGCCCGCCGACATCGCCGCTCACTTCGGGGAGGTGCTTGCATAAATGACCGCCCACGAGATCATCATCCGTCCGATCGTGTCCGAGCGTTCCTTCTCCGGCATGGAGCTGAACAAGTACACGTTCGAGGTCGCCAAGGATGCTAACAAGTATCAGATCAAGGACGCTGTCGAGGAGATCTTCGGCGTCAAGGTCGTTCGCGTGAACACCCTGACGGTCAAGCCCAAGACCAAGCGCGTGCGCTATGTCGCCGGCAAGACCCGTTCTTGGAAGAAGGCCATCGTCACGCTGGCCGAGGGCGACACCATCGAGGTCTTTGGCAACCAGGCCTAAGACTCGCTGCTGTTGAGTGAGCTCATGCCTCCCAAATAGGGGAGGCGGGAGCTCAAGGTTTTGGGCGTATAAAATGGACACGCCCGGAACCGTGTATACGTCCGGTGTCATCGCACCCGAGGCAGAACCTCGAATCCCTGTCTGCGATGGCTAACGGATTCCTATTGAAAGGGATTGTAATGGCTGTAAAGCACCTTAAGCCGACCTCCGCTGGTAGGCGTTGGCAGACGATCTCCGACTTCTCCGAGATCACCTGCACCAAGCCCGAGAAGTCTCTTCTCGAGCCCCTGCCCAAGAAGGCCGGTCGTAACAACAACGGCCGCATCACCACCCGCCACCAGGGCGGCGGCGTGAAGCGTCGTTACCGCGTGATCGACTTCAAGCGCAACAAGGACGGCGTGCCCGCCAAGGTTGCCACGATCGAGTACGATCCGAACCGTTCCGCTCGCATCGCTCTGCTGCACTACGCTGACGGTGAGAAGCGCTACATCCTGGCCCCCAAGGGCCTCGAGGTCGGTCAGACCATCATGTCCGGTTCTGACGCCGACATCAAGCCGGGCAACGCTCTGCCCCTCGCCGACATCCCCGTCGGTACGCTCATCCACGCCGTCGAGTTCCAGCCGGGCAAGGGCGCCGCTATCGCCCGTTCCGCCGGTAACTCCTGCCAGCTGATGGGTAAGGAGGGCAAGTACGCCATCGTCCGTATGCCTTCCTCCGAGATGCGCCGCATCCTCGTTACCTGCCGCGCCACCGTCGGTGAGGTCGGCAACGCCGATCACTCCAACATCGTCATCGGCAAGGCCGGCCGTAAGCGTCACATGAACGTGCGCCCGACCGTCCGCGGTACCGTCATGAACCCTGTCGACCACCCGCACGGCGGTGGCGAGGGCAAGAACCACACCTCTGGTCGTCCCTCTGTTACCCCCTGGGGTAAGCCGACGAAGGGCCTTCGTACGCGCAAGAAGAAGAAGGTCTCGAACCAGCACATCATTCGTCGCCGTAAGAAGTAATTTCGGATACCGAGTTTTAGGAGAAAGCACTTATGAGCAGAAGTCTCAAAAAGGGCCCGTTCGTGGAGACTCGCCTTCTCTCGCGTATCACCGCGATGAACGAGGCTGGCAAGAAGGACGTCGTGAAGACCTGGTCCCGCGCGTCCACCATCTTCCCCGAGATGGTTGGTCACACCATCGCCGTCCACGACGGCCGCAAGCATGTGCCCGTGTATGTTACCGAGTCCATGGTTGGTCACAAGCTCGGCGAGTTCGCGCCGACTCGTACGTTCCGTGGCCACAAGGCCAAATAGGGGGTTAACCGTAAATGGCAACTAAGTCTATTGAAACTGAGGCCACCGAGGTTCGCGCCGTCGCTAAGTACGTGCGTGTTTCCCCCAGCAAGGCCCGCCTGGTGGTCGATCTGATCCGCCGCAAGCCTGTCGCTCAGGCCTTCGACATCCTCCACTTCTGCGACCGCGCCGTCGCCGTGGATGTCGAGAAGGTTCTCCGTTCCGCCGTTGCGAACGCCGAGAACAACAACGGTCTGCGTGCCGACAACCTGGTTGTCGCCGCTGCCTATGTTGACGAGGGTCCGACGCTTAAGCGCATCCGTCCCCGCGCCAAGGGTTCCGCTTCTCGCATTCTGAAGCGTACTTCCCACATCACCGTCGTCGTTGCTCCTCGAAAGGAGGCGTAAAGCTGTATGGGTCAGAAAGTCTACCCCACCGGCTTCCGTCTTGGCATTACCGAGAACTGGCGCTCCCGCTGGTTCGCAGAGAAGGATTACGCTAAGACCCTCGGTAACGATCTCGAGATCCGCAAGTACCTCGAGAAGCGTCTTTCCCGCGCAGCTGTCTCCCGCGTCGAGATCGAGCGCGCTGGCGACAAGGTGAAGGTCATTATCCTCACCGCTCGCCCCGGCGTTGTCATCGGTAAGAAGGGTGCCGAGATCGATACCCTCCGCACCGAGCTCGAGAAGGTCGCTGGCGTCTCCAAGGGCCAGCTCTCCGTCGACGTTGTCGAGATCAAGCGCCCCGAGCTCGACGCCAACCTCGTTGCTCAGTCTATCGCCGAGCAGCTCGAGGGCCGCGTTGCCTTCCGTCGCGCTATGCGCAAGGCTGTCCAGTCCGCCCGCAAGGCCGGCGCTAAGGGCATCCGTATCCAGTGCTCCGGTCGTCTCGGCGGTGCCGAGATGGGCCGTCGTGAGTGGTACCGCGAGGGTCGCGTGCCTCTGCACACCCTCCGTGCCAAGATCGACTACGGCACGGCTGTCGCCAGCACCACCATGGGCGCTTGCGGCGTGAAGGTCTGGATTTACCTGGGCGAGAAGCTCCCGGGCCAGCCTGTTCCCAACCCTGCACTCGAGGGCTCTTCCCGTCCTCGTCGTCGTAACTCCGAGAGGAGGGGTCAGTAGTGCTTGCCCCTAAGCGTATTCTTCACCGCAAGGTGCAGCGTGGCTCCATGAAGGGCCAGGCCAAGGGTAATACCGAGCTGCATTTCGGCGAGTTTGGTATCCAGGCTCTCGAGGCCCATTGGATCACCAACCGTCAGATCGAGGCCGCTCGTATTGCCATGACCCGCTACATGAAGCGTGGCGGTCGTGTCTACATCACGATCTTCCCCGATAAGCCCATCACCAAGAAGCCTGCCGAGACTCGCATGGGTTCTGGTAAGGGTAACCCCGAGGAGTGGGTGGCCGTCGTCAAGCCCGGCCGCATCATGTTCGAGGTCAAGGGTGTTCCCGAGGAGGTCGCTCGCGAGGCTCTGCGTCTTGCGCAGCACAAGCTCCCCATCAAGACCAAGATTGTTGCTGCCAAGAACGCTGAGCAGCGCATCGAGAAGGAGATGGCTGAGGAGGCCGCTCTCGAGGCCAAGTGGGCTGCTGAGGACGCCGCCGCCGCCAAGGAGGAGAACTAATGAAGCCCGCAGAGATTCGTGAGCTCTCGGACGCTCAGCTCGTTGAGAAGCTGAAGGAAATGCGCGCCGAGCTCTTTAACCTTCGTTTCCAGATGGCCACCAGCCAGCTGGACAACACCGCTCGCGTCAACACCGTGAAGAAGGACATCGCTCGCGTCCTCACGGAGCAGCGCGCCCGCGAGATCGCAGCGGAGAAGTCCGCTGTCGCCGAGTAGGACCTAAGGAGAGAACATGACTGATTCGCGTAACTCGCGTAAGGTCCGTACGGGTGTCGTTACCTCCGTCTCCGGTGCCAAGACCATTGTTGTCACCATCACCGAGCGCAAGCGTCACCCCAAGTACGGCAAGATGATGACCAGCTCCAAGAAGCTGCACGCTCACGACGAGGAGTGCACGGCTGGCGTGGGCGATACCGTCCGCGTTATGGAGACCCGTCCTATGTCCAAGATGAAGCGTTGGCGCCTCATCGAGGTCGTCGAGCGCGCTAAATAAGCAGTCGCTCTTACGACTTGTACGTTTCCGAAGATGTGCGTATGCCTGGTTTGCATACCACAGGCCGCCTAAAGGCTGCGCACCTCTCTTCGGTTCTTAGTTCGGAGGAACATCTACCATGATTCAGATGCAAACCATGCTGAACGTCGCCGACAACTCCGGCGCTCGCAAGATTCGCTGCATCAAGGTGCTTGGCGGTTCCAAGCGTCGTTATGCAGGCATCGGCGATGTGTTCATCGGTGCTGTCCAGGAGGCTACCCCTGGCGCCAACGTCAAGAAGAAGGACGTTGTCCGTTGCGTCGTCGTTCGCACCGTTAAGGAGATCCGCCGCAAGGATGGCTCCTACATTCGCTTTGATGAGAACGCCTGCGTTGTCATCAACAACGATGGTTCGCCCGTCGGCACCCGTATCTTCGGGCCCGTCGCTCGCGAGCTTCGTGACAAGAAGTACATGAAGATCGTCTCGCTCGCTCCCGAGACCCTGTAGTTAGGGGAGATATATGTATATCAAGAAGGGCGATAAGGTCCAGGTTCTCTCTGGTAAGGATCGCGGCAAGCAGGGCGTTGTCCTGCGTGCTCTCCCCGCCGAGAACAAGGTCGTTGTCGAGGGCGTTTCGGTCGTCAAGAAGGCCGTCAAGCCCAACGCTGCCAACCAGCAGGGCGGCATCGTTTCGCAGGAGGCTCCCATCGACGCCTCCAACGTCAATCTCGTTTGCCCCGAGTGCGGTAAGGTTACCCGCGTCGGTCACGAGAAGGACGGCAAGAACAAGCTGCGCGTCTGCAAGAAGTGCGGCCACAAGTTCTAAGCTGCCCGCAACATCAAGTTGCTAGCAAAGGCCCGGATGCCATGGCACCCGGGCCTTTTTCTATCCCCACTCGATGGCTTCGGTTCTGCCGTCCTGTCATTCCGGTTGCATCCAGTTTTCGGTGCCGTCTCGAATCGAGTGCCGCCAGGTGACACCCTGTCGCGTTTCGTCGGCTTCGGGGACAAAAGTCGGGACAACTCCAAAAACTATTTTCGAACTCAGGGCTTTGAGTTTTTGTTTTTGTCCCAAAGGGCGCGGCGGGATGCCTTTGGAGGCTCGATAGCGCCGAAAACGCACGTTTTGAAACTTAAATGCCTTTTCGCGTGCAAGCCGCCAGCTGCAATAGGAAGTGAATCAACGCAGGTGGCTTTCAAGCAGTTTGCAAAACTGCAGGTCGCAGGTCTTCATTGCCAGTAGGAGAAATGAGTAGTCTCAGGTGGCTTGCCCATGAGTTGACGAACGGGATTTGAGATTACGCTGACGTCCGGAAACGCTTCGAGCACGGCGTTACGTTTTTGGGGTTTGGGCGTAGCCCCTGCACCCGCGAGCGCGGGCCTTAAGCCCGCCGAGAGGGTGACGCGTCGAAAACGAAGGGGAAAGAGAGAAGGGGCCGTCCCTATCATTCAGGTTGCGACCGAAGAAGACAAGGAGACCCCCTGAGCCTGAATGATGCCCCACAGACCGCGTCCGACCGAGCTCAAGCCGATCTTTTCCTGACGTCCGCCTTCGCGAAGATGATGGCTGGATTGGCTATGGATTGGCAACACTTATTTGGACGATTCCGGGAGGGACGGCCCCGCCTCCCTGAACTCGACCGGCGACATGTAGCCCAGCGTCGAGTGGATCCTGAAGTTGTTGTACCAGTGCACGTAATCCAAGAGCTTGGCTCGGAGCTCGCGCGTCCCTCCTCGGTCCTTCGGAGTGGCCGACGATCTCCCCGTTGCAGAGGTCGACGAGCAGGCAGACGTAGTTCCACGACGCCCCGACGCGCACGCAGACCAAGTCGCTGCATATATGGGTGCACGGCGCCCTGCCGCCGAAGCCGCGCGCGACGACGTTCGACACGTCGGCCTCGTTGACCGCCCCGGGGTGCACCTTGAACCTCTTCCTGCCGTATGCGCCGGCCAGGCCGTTCTCCCTCATGATGCGGCAGACGCGGCGCCGGCTGACGGTAACGCCCGACCTCCCGGGCGACGCCTTGATCTTGCGCGATCCGTTCCGGCCCTTGCTGGCGGCGTGCGCCGCCGCGGCCGCCGTCGCCCCCGACATTAAGGTCCTCAAGGGCCGCGTCGTCTCCGGCGACCAGTTCGTCTCGCCCGCGGAACAGAAGGAGCGAATCCTCGCGACCTTCGGCGACCTGTGCTGCGAGATGGAGGGCTGCACCATCGCG
>URRN01000098.1 GCA_900550185.1 uncultured Collinsella sp. | reverse complement strand
TGCGAAAAGTGGTACCTAATTTGGGTGTCACTCGTGAGATTTTTCTGGCAAAAATTGGAAAAGATATAGCGGGAATTTGTATAATTAAAAATTGCGAACAGGAAAAGAAGATTTGTTCTTTGCGTGTTTTTGAGCCATACCGTGGACAAGGTGTCGGTACGGCTTTAGTTAAACATGCGTTGGATGTTCTGAAGGATGATTATCCTCTCGTGACTGTGCCAGAGGAGTCTCTAACGCAGTATAAGCCTTTCTTTCGAAAGTTTAAATTTCAATTAAAAGATTCATATGATGGCTATTATCGCCTTGGTAAAAAAGAATATGCCTTTAATGGCTTTTTGGAGCCTAAAAAAACTTGTCGCAAAAAAATAGAAAATAAGGATTATTTAGGAGTGCTACTCTAGTCGTTTAGTTATTGGATGATTGCCTATATTCTGAGTCATTTGGGTGAAAGCGTATTGGGCTTAATCTGGGTTGTCGTCATATTGCACGTGATTTAAACTGGAAGCACGAGCTTGATTTTTGTGCGCGACAATGTTGATCTCAAGTGGATAAGGGGCTGCGGACATTTTCTTGGAGATGATCACGCAGCCATTCCCTGGCTTTGACGGTATTGTACCGGACTCATCCAACCGAGTGATTGCTCGATGCGCTCGTGGTTGTACCAGCGGATGTAATCATCGATCAGGACGAGCACCTCGTCACGGGTACGCTCCTCCCAATGCTCGGGATAGACGGACTTCGTCTTCATACGCCCGAAGAACCCCTCCGCGGCGGCGTTGTCCGGCGAACAGCCTTTGGCTGTGTTTCTGCAAGTTGGCGTCCACAGTATAGGCACTATTTTTCGGCAGCATAGGCGGCTGGTTTCCAGCAGGAACCGCGCCGTCGGAACCCGCCGCCCCTTTTTCCTTGGTTATCTGGTCATGAGGGCGTGCTCGCTGCGGTAGGAGCCTCCCTCGAATCTGACGAGCCTTCCGTGGTGCACGGTGCGGTCGATCAACGCGGCGGCCATGTTCTTGTCGCCGAGCACGCGCCCCCAGCCGGAGAACTCGATGTTCGTGGTGTAGACCACGCTCCGGGTCTCGTAGGAATCCGATATGACCTGGAACAGGAACCTGGAACCCTCCTCGTCGATCGGCATGTAGCCGAACTCGTCGATGATCAGGAGCCTCGCCCTGGCGATCTGCCGGAGCTCCGCGTCGAGCCGGTCCTCGCGCTTCGCGCGGCGCAGCAGCATGAGCAGCCCGGTCGCGGTGAAGAACCTGACAGGTATCGCGCGCATGCACGCGAGCCTGCCCAACGCGACCGCGAGATGGGTCTTGCCGGTGCCGACGGGCCCATAGAGCACGAGGTCCTCGCAACGGTCGACGAAGTCGAGCGTCTCGAGCTGCGCGCGCCCCCAGTCGGCGGGCATGCGCAGGTTCGACCAGTCGTATCCCTCGATGTCCTTCGCGTTCGGGAATCCCGCGGCCTTGAGGAGCCTGGCGCGTTTCGACCGTTCCCTGGACTCGATCTCCGCGTCGAGCCAGCCTTCCATCAGGTCCAGCTGGGCGGGCGTCGCCCGTTCGATGGCCTCGGCGAGCACGTCCCGTGTCAACGGCAGCCGTCTGGCCGTCTCCATGATCCTCTCGCATCTGGCGATGGTGTCGGCCCTGCGTCTGCGTGCCGTGTTCCGGCCGTTCGCGCCGTTCATCGTCCCGCCTCCTTTCCGCCGTCCCCGGTGATGAACCGGTCGTATCCGGCCAGGTCGGGCCCGTCGTCGGTGATGGCGCCGTCGTCGGCGTCGCGTGCGCGCAGGGCGAGGGTGACGAGCGTGGATTCGTCCAACGCCGAGCCGGGCCTGTCGGCTATCGCCCGGCTCGCGGCCGCGACCGCGTTGCCGAAACCGGCGGCGGCGCATGCCGCGCCTATCGATCTGAGGCTCTGCGCGAGGCGTTTGGAATCGGCCTCGTCGAGCCATGCGCGCACGTCCTCGGGGAAATCGGGGCGTATCGACGATTCCCTCCAGGATCCGGGTTTGGCCGCGAGCACGGGCATGGCCAGTTCCGGGTCCTGCAGCGTGGACGGGCTCCGCCCGTATATCCGGGGGTATCCAGCGACGATCTCCCCGGTGCCGGGGTCGGTGATCTGCACGCTGTCCCAGCGGACCGCGGCCAAGAGCCTCCTTCCGCGCAACGCCGGGCCGGCGAGATACCGGTTCGAGTCGATGTCTATCTGCCCGTACTTGTCGGCCCTGCGGCTCTCCCATCTGATCGGGTCGAACGTGGTGGAGGGCAGCGGCATCAGCGCCGCGCGGTCCTCCCCGAACACGTCCCCGATGGCGGCGCCCCTGCGGTAATGCCTCGACGAGGCGGCCAGCGCATCGCATCTGTCGAGCATGATCCGTCCGAGCTGCGTGTGGGTCTCGGCCTCCAGCGGCGGGACCATGAGGTTGCGGCGGAGGAACCCGACCGCGTTCTCCACCGCGCCTTTCTCCCAACCGGAATGGATTGGCTACAATGTATTAGACAGTCCGATGAGGGACGAATGACATGAGATTGGAGGCCGACGATGGCCGACCCGAAGCATCCCCGCCACTACGAGGAGTCGTTCAAGCGGCAGATCGTGCAGCTTTACGAGAACGGCAAGCCGGCGCGCGAGATCAAGGACGAGTACGACATCTCGCATTCCACGCTGCACCGTTGGGTCCAGGGCATCCGCAACAGCGGCTCCACGAAAGCCGCCGACAACCGCACTCCTGAGCAGAACGAGCTGATCGAGCTGCGCAAGCGCAACAGACAGTTGGAGATGGAGGTGGACGTTTTAAAACAGGCGGCGCTGATATTCGCACGAAAGTAGCAGTGATACGGGCCAACGCCTCCCGTTATCCGATATCGGCGCAGTGCAGAATACTGGGCGTTCCCCGCTCCACCTACTACTGGATGATCGAACATCCCGAAGCCGAGCGGGTGGACCCGATCGCCGGCGACGTGCACGCGATCTGGCGCGACAGCCATGAGCGTTACGGCGCCAGGAAGATCAAGGCCGCGCTGGAGCGGAGGGGCGTCACCGCCTCCAGAAGGCGCATCGTCAACATCATGAAACGGCGGGGCATGACGAGCGCGTACGCGCGCAGAACGTTCAAACCACACAAGACGCGGGTTAACGAGGCCAGGCTCGCGAACATCCTCGACCGCGAGTTCGACGGCTACGAGCCGCGCACCCACCTGGCCAGTGACCTGACGTACGTGCGCGTCGGCGGCAAGTGGGCGTACGTGTGCCTGCTCATCGACCTGGCGAACAGGAGCATCGCCGGCCACAGCGCCGACACGAGCCGCACCGCCGACCTGGTCATGGCCGCGTTCGCCACGCTCGACTTCCCCCTGACCGAGGTGGAGGTGTTCCACACGGACCGGGGCAGCGAGTTCGACAACGCGAAAATCGACGAGCTGCTCGACGTGTTCGACATCAGAAGATCGCTGTCAAGGAAGGGCAACCCGTACGACAACGCCGTGGTCGAATCCACCAACAGGCTCCTGAAGAAGGAGCTCATATACCGGAACCACTACACCAGCCTGGAACAACTACGCTCCGACCTCAACGACTATGTGTGGTGGTTCAACAACCAAAGACTCCACTCCACCCTCGGATACCGGAGTCCGAAGGAATTCACCGAACAGGGACTCGTCCTCTAAGAACCTGTCCAACACACCGTTGCCAATCCAAACAAAATGTTACCGGCCCCCGACACGCAAATTTATTTGACGAAAGACACCGGGTTCAGCCCCAACGAGGAGCTCGCCAACAGGATGCTCGTCAAAGCAGCGGAGGGCTTCTTCGGGCGTATAAAGGTCGAGGCCTTCTACCCCGAGCATTAGGAGGAGCGCAACCGCGGCGAGGTGCTCGCCCTTGTCGAAGAATACATCTACTGGTATAACCACGAGCGTATCAAACGGTCGCTTGGTTGGATGGGCCCGGTACAATACAGGCAAAGCCGAGGAATGGCTGTATGATCATCTCCAAAAAACGTCCGCAGCCCCTACCCATGATTACATGAAAATTCATCAGACTTTCTTCACATCAGCTTTGTCAGCTCAGCAAGACAATCGATGAATCGCTTTTCCACGCTATGGAAAAGTTCATCGGAAAGATTGAGCGTATAGCGACCATCGCCATTTGCGCTATTTAACACTTCCATCTTACAGTCCAGCAATGTTTTCAAAGGAACAGTTCCGCTTTCACTTTGACCGATAACTTCATTTTCCCAAAGTCGAATTTCTTTATCTGAGGAGCCATTCGAATTATGTCTTTTTTTGAAAATATGGCGATTATCAGCATTGGAGAAATCAAAGTAAGCCACAAAAACACTGCCTACGTAGCTCTCAGAAATTTCATTCAAAGCAATGCAAATCTTACGAATCTGCACTTTTTCTCGTTTTTTTCCTATGCGACTCATTTTGCAGAGAACAAATAATTTTTAGATACGAAGCAAGTAAACGCTGAAATGTTCGCATTTCTTCCATTTCTGTTTGCAATAAAGAAAAGTTCTTCTGTTCTTCTTGCGCTTGAAGTAGACATTCATTATACGTTAAAGAAGCAATTACATCCTCTTCGCTTCCCTTTAACTCCGGATTCCGAGATAAATAATACTGGGCAGCGGCAAGTTCAGCATTACCACAAAAAATAGGAGCATATCCCCAAAATCTAGACGAATGTTCCAGCATTTTCTGACAACAAGCAATACTCCGTTCCAGATAAACATCAATTAACTCGCGCTTATGCAAGCAGTACTCAGAGAAAGCCACTATGAATGCCACCACAGCCAACAGGGCCATAACACAGTTAGCAATTGTGTCAATGTACTCAACCATCATTCCCCTTTCCCTGAAAACAAATACTAGATTGTTTCAGTCAGTCACATCATCAAGTATTCCGAAATATACAGAAATACCGCAATGCACGGCAAATTCAATTAAACGCAACTCTTCATAGGCCACTTAAACAAACCACCACCCCATCAAATTGGATAGAGCATATACAAGCCCACATCCAGCAGCACCCCCGTACCCCTACTTGCGCAAATGAGAAAGATTTGCAGGGTTGACGCATCGACAACAACTGGATTGCATTTTCAGGGCATCGCCGAATATACTCCCACCACACAACAAGTTAGGGTGGTACAAAACACCATCAATTAAGTACCACCTTTGCAAACATTTTCACAAATGAAAGAGTTGTTTCAGCAACGATTTTCATTGTTTTTTCCAAGGCTTTTCGCACTTTAGCACCCTAGAAAAGGTATAAAATAAACAGCATACGTTCGCAATAGTGCAAACGCTATCAAAGAAGATGAACCCCCGTTAAAGGGATTGAAGAAAAGGAATAAAGGAGCCATGAAACATCGGAAACCCGCACCGGCCTGGCATAGGCTGGGGCTGAAGATTAGCAAGAAAGTGGTGGTCGGCATCACCGCCGCGGCGACCGCCTTCGGCGGACTGGCAATCGCCAGCACCGCAGCACAGGCCAGCACCGATCGCGACAGCTACGCCGACACCGTTGAAAACACCACGTTCGAACAGGCGCGCAAGCATTACGGACTGGCGCAGCAAATGAGCGAGGGCGCCACCCTGCATGCATGGGAGTGGAGCTTCAAAACCATTGAGGAAAACATCCCCGCTATTGCCGAAGCCGGTTACACCTCCGTGCAGACCGAGCCGATTTCCGCTATTCATAACGGCGGCAAGGGCATGATCTTCACCGAGAACTGGTACTACGTATATCAGCCGACCGACACCACCATCGGCAACTGGGTGATGGGTACCGAAGATGATCTGAAGAGCCTGTGCAACACGGCTCACAAGTACGGCGTGCGTATCATCGTCGATGTGGTAGCCAACCATATGACCGCGACTTGGGGCGCCATCGCCGATCGCTGGAAGAAGTCCGAGTACTACCACCACGACTGCAATGACGGTGATGTGCAGGATTGGAACAACCGCTATCAGGTGACCCACTGCAAGCTGCTCGGCCTGTATGACATCAACACTGAGAACACCAAAACCGCCAACATGATGCACGATTTCCTCGTGCAAGCGGTCAACGACGGTGTGGACGGGTTCCGTTTCGATGCGGCCAAGCACATCGAACTGCCGGACGAGTATAACGGCTCCCAGTATTGGAACATCATTCTTAACAATGGCGCGCAGTTCCAATACGGCGAAGTGTTGCAGGATTCCATCTCCCGCGATAGCGACTATGCAAAGCTGTTCTCCAGCCACAGCAAGAACGGCGGCGGCGTCACCGCATCCTCCTACGGCAGCAAGCTGCGCGGAGCCCTGAATTCGAAGAACCTGAACGCCGGCACCCTGTCCGATTGGAGCAACTCCGCCAGCCCGAGCAATCTTGTCTCTTGGGTGGAATCGCATGATAACTATTCCAATAGCGATAGGGAATCCACCGGCATGAGCGAATGGCAGATGACCATGGGCTGGGGCGTGATCGGTTCCCGTTCCCAGACCATGCCGCTGTACTTCGACCGCCCGGTCGGCTCCGGCGGCAGCCAGCCGCAGTTCGCCGAGAAAAGCAAGCTCGGCGATGCCGGTGCGGATTCTTGGAAGGATGCGCAGGTCGTGGCGGTGAACCACTTCCGCAATACTATGAACAACAACAAGGCTTCGGAGTATCTGCGCAACTGCGGCGCGAATTCCTGCCTCATGGTGGAACGCTACATCAAGGACGGCAACTTCAAGAACGACGGCGTGGCCATCACCAACATGGGTGATACGCAAGAGCTGTCCGGCACTGCCACCAACCTTGACGACGGCACCTACAAGGACCAGGTCTCCGGCGGTACCATCACCGTTTCCGGCGGCAAGATTACTTCCGGCTCTGCTCCCGGCGGCAAGATCAGTGTGTTCTTCACCGACAATTCCGGTTCGGTCTCCGCAACCCCGGGCGACAGCTCGTTCAAGACGGACACCACTACCGTTACCCTGAATGCGAACAACGTCACCGATGCCACCTACACCACTTCGGAGGGCAAGTCCGGCTCGTATCAGGATGGCGACACCATCACCATCGGCGCTTCCACGGCGATCGGTGACACCATCACCGTGAAGCTGCAGGGCAAGGATGCGGATGGCCAAACGGTCTCCGCAACATACAAGTACACGAAGAAGGATCCGGCCGCCACCAGCACGGCTTATGCGAAGAAGCCGAGTGCGTGGAGCAACCTGTACGCCTATGTGTATGTAGACGATTCGAGCGCCACCACTTTGAAGGAAAACGCGAAGTGGCCGGGCGAGCCGATGACACAGGTCGCTTCGGGAGACACTTGCGGAAAGGATGGTGAGTACAAGTATGAGATTCCCGACGATCTCGAGGGAAGCAATACTCGCATCATCTTCAACGATGGCAATGCCACGAATACCCAGAAGTACCCTGCCGACACCACCGAAGGCGTGGATGCCGCTGGCCTCAAGATCGACGGCAATTACGCTTGGGACGGCAACACTTCATCCGGCACCTGGGAGGCTCGCAATTGTGTGGTCACCCCGACCAAGTCCGTGAGGATTGATCAGTCGGATTACAGCGTGGACCTGTCCAATGGCGTGACCACGA
>URRN01000097.1 GCA_900550185.1 uncultured Collinsella sp. | reverse complement strand
TGCGCTTTTGCATCTTACCGATGGCCGCGCAGGTGTCGGCATCGGACAGGCCGCGCGAGAGCGTCGCGGGCGTCACGTTGCGCAGACGCGCCTCGCCAATCTGGTCGCACAGGTCGCGGTTGCGGTCGGCCAGGTCGCGCACGGTGACAAAGTCGAAGCCGGGGTCGCCCTCGGCGGTAAAGTACTCGGTCTCGAGCACCTTGAGGGCCTCCTCGCCCTTCTGGCGCTCGGACTCCATGGCGCCGTGGTCGCCGTAGATAAACATGGGGATAAACGGCTGGCGCTCGTATTCGAGTGCTTGCGATACGTTCATATGCTACTCCTTGGACGGGCCGCGTTGTGCGGCTCGAGGTTACTGAGTTATGGCGAGATGATAGTTTACCATGGGCAACTATTGGCATCGCGCCTAGGACAACTACAATACCCTAGTTGACCGCTAGGACTTTTACAATGCTGCCGAAAGACACGAAAGGTTCCATCCGTCATGGATTTGCTGATTGATATTCTGCTTGACGCCGGCAAGGACACGCTCTCGCTGGTGCCATTCTTGTTGGTGACGTATCTGGCCCTCGAGACCTTGGAGCACGTCGCGGGTGACCGCGTTAACGGGGCCATCAAGCGCGCCGGCGCCGCGGGTCCCGTGGTTGGCTCGTTGCTGGGCATGGTGCCGCAGTGCGGCTTTTCGGCAATGGCGGCAACGCTGTACGCCGGTCGTGTCGTGACGCTGGGCACGCTGGTCGCCGTGTTCCTCTCGACCTCCGACGAGATGTTGCCGCTGTTGCTCGCCGAGCAAGTTCCCGTGCAGACCATGGCGATGTTGCTCGCCTCGAAGGCGCTGATCGCGCTGGTCACGGGCTTTATCGTGGACGCCGCCATTCGCGGCCTGCTTCGTAACGCTCGCGCACATGCGGCGATTCGTCGTACCGTGTTGGGGACCACTGTCAATCCGGCGCACGTTAACTGCGCGCATGACGACCATAGCGGCGGTGACATCATCGACGAGGTGGCCGAGGCAGGCGTGAGCGCCGACCACATCCACGAGCTGTGCGAGCGCGACCATTGCGGTTGTGATGAAGACGAGGACGAGCACGAACACGGACATGGCCACGATCACGGTCATGAGGGCGAACACGAACACCATGATGGTCACGGTCACTCTCACTCCCACGAAGGGACGCCTGTCCTGTCGATCATCCGCAGTGCGATTTCGCACACCGTGCAGGTCTCGGTATTCATTTTTCTGGTGACGCTGATTCTGGTCGCCGTGCTCGAGACGTTCGGCGAGTCCGCGATCGAGCAGTTCCTGCGCGGCAACGAGACACTCGCTGTCCTGGGTTCGGCGCTTGTCGGGCTGATTCCCAATTGCTCGGCGAGCGTGGTCATTACACAGCTGTATCTGGAAGGCGCGCTGCAACTGGCGCCGATGCTCGCCGGCACGCTCATTTCCGCCGGCGTGGGTTATCTGGTGCTGTTCCGCACCAACCGCAGCGCCCGCGAAAATGCCGTGTTCCTGATCATGATGTACGTCATCGGCGCTGGCTGGGGCCTCATCCTCTCCGCCGTTGGCCTCTAAGTAGGCCTAAAAAATGGGCTTCAAATAGCCATGCTCAGCGCCTGCGCAATGCGGCGACGCATGGCATTTTGAAGCCCGTTTTTTGTTGAGCCATGGATTCCGAGCGCTCACACCGCTCAAAACAAAAAGGTAGATTTTAGGCATGTCTCAAAAATCTA
This sequence comes from uncultured Collinsella sp., assembly GCA_900550185.1. Taxonomy (GTDB): domain Bacteria; phylum Actinomycetota; class Coriobacteriia; order Coriobacteriales; family Coriobacteriaceae; genus Collinsella. The sequence goes on along the minus strand of URRN01000097.1, from coordinate 5,887 downwards.
CCTTGGTTAGTGCAGCAACTCGGTGAGGTTGCGTTTAAAGCGGGCGCGGTCTTCGCTGGTAAATGCTGCCGGACCGCGAGTGCGTCCGCCGGCGCGGCGCACCTTCTTTTCTTCGTGGCGAATAAACAGCTGCATGTCGATGGTCGCTTTGTCGTAGACGCGCCCGCGCACACCGATGGCGGCGGCATCGCGCCCGAGCACCATGCTCGCCAAGCCAATGTCCTGCGTCACGACCACGTCGCCCGCCTGCAGGCGTTCGACAATGGCAAAGTCGGCGCTGTCGGCGCCCACGCTCACATCGAGCGTCGTGACCCAAAATCCGCGTCGCGCATGCTCGACGTCGCGCGGATCGTCGCGGCGAATGTGGCGTTCCAGGTTCTGTGTGCTGTTGCCGGCGATAACGACGGCGACGCCCGCTCGCCGCGCGCAGTCAATCGACTCGCGCGTGACCGGGCAGGCGTCTGCATCAATAAAGAGCGTTCGCGGCATCTAGTGCACCAGTTTGCCAAATTGAATAGCGCGAACAATCAGCGTTACGCCAAACACCAGCAGCGCGGCGCCGCTAAAGATGACGAGCATCTTGGCCGACCACAGTGGATAGATAAACACGAACATGCCGGCGATGATGGAGAGCGCGCCGCTCAGGATGGCAAGGGCGCGGTTGGACGAAAGCTCGGACTCCAGAATGGACATGACACCTTCGACAATCCAGCCAAAGCCGGCCACGATAACCACCATCGTGGTGAGCGTCGCGGTCGAGAAGGCCTGGTTGCGCAGGATTATGACGCCGCCCAAGATAATGAGTAGGTTGGAGATGATGCTCGTCACGCGCCAGCCAGTGGGCAGCAGCGGCTCAAAAATGGCAGTGAACAGCCTGATGGCAGCGGTGATTACAAAGTAAAAACCCAGGACGGTCGTCAAAAAGACGAGGGACTTGGCGGGTGCAAAAAGCAGCGCGATGCCAGCAATGAGCGCCACGACGCCCGTGATGGCGTAGATCCAGCGCACGGCCTTGACGGCTTTGCCCGCCATACTTTTCTCGTCAAATCCAAACTGGCTCGATTTTTGGTCATCGTTCCTAAAGATACCCATAACGTCTCCTTTCCGTGCGGCGTAAGCCTTGATCGTTACAACCAGTATCGCTTAAAGGCGCTGGCGTATGGGTCGGGGAGGGCGAAACGTAACCCAAAGGTCCCGAATTGTTTCCGTTGTTCCCCACGTCGCGGTTTTCTATTCAACAGGTGTAGAACATTGCAGCCCTGTTCGTTATTGCCTACGTTTTAGGTTAGATTTTCCTAAGGACAATTGGCTTGTATTGGGGGTCCCTATGAACGAAGCAGTTCCCGAGGCACCGTCGAGTGTCGAATCGATGGCAAAGCAAGGTTGCGAAAAGCTCGGTCTGGAAGCGTTTGATGCGCTGGTCCGTCGTGCCCGTACGTGCCGTCGCTTTGACGAGTCTATGCGCGTGCCGCGCGAGTTTTTGCTCGAGCTGGCGGAACTGGCGCACCTGGCTCCCTGCGGCGCCAATGCTCAGCGTCTGCGCTTTCACGTGGTGAGCGGTGCAGAGGACTGCGCGCGTGTATTTGACGAGCTTGCATGGGCCGGTGCGCTCAAGGATTGGCCGGGTCCCGATGAGGGCGAGCGCCCGACCGGCTACATCGCGATTCTTGCTGAGCGCGCCGTTCCGGGCAAGCCCGCCGCTCCCATTACCGATGTCGACACGGGCATTACCGCGCAGACGATGATGCTCGCCGCCCGCAGCGCCACGCCCGAGGTGGCAGCCTGCATGTTCAAGGCCTTTACGCCCCACGCGATCGATGCCATGGGGCTCGATAGCGACAAGTATGAGCTCAAGCTGATCATGGCGTTTGGCGTTCCGGCCGAGACGCAGGTGATTGATGCGATCGATTCCAACCCCGACGGCTCAATTAATTACTGGCGCGACGAGGCGCAGGTGCACCACGTACCCAAGCGCCCGCTTGCCGACGTACTGGTGTAGCTGAGCGTCACCGCGGTGTGATCCGGCGGTAAACCACCACAAAGGTACCTGTCCCCTTTGCGGTGGTGCGAGGGGAGGACGTGTGGCAGATTTGTATTTGGTGCGGCATGGGCAGACTGAGCTCAATGTGCAGAACATTTTGCAGGGTGGGCACGATTCGCCGCTTACGGCGCGCGGGCGCGAGCAGGCGCTGGCGACGCGCGCGGCGTTTGAGGCGCGTGGCGTGACCTTTGACCGTGTGTATTCCTCGCCGTTGGGCCGGGCGCGGCATACGGCCGAGCTTATCGTTGGCGAGGGCCGTTCCATTGAGCTGGTCGATGACCTGCGTGAGTGGCATTTTGGCTCGCTGGAGGGCACATCAAATCGCGAGATGCCGCCGCAGCCCTGGGGCGATTATCCGGTGGCCTTTGGCGGCGAGTCGGAAGTGCAGCTTCAGTCGCGCATGGTCGCGGCGCTGTCCCGCATCATGGCCAGGCCGCAGCACGACTGCGTGCTGGCGGTTTCCCACGGCTCAGCCTGCCAGGAGTTTCTTGAGTATGTGACTGGCAGGGGAGAGCTACCCGACAACGGAGCCGTGCTTCATTTTGGCTATTGCGACGGGGCGTTTTCGCTCCTTGATTGGTAACGAACGAAAGGACCCCTATGAATAAAGACCTGTATCTGGTTCGTCATGGGCAGACAATATTCAACCTTAAGCGCATCATTCAGGGTTGGAGTGACTCGCCGCTCACGCAGCTGGGTTGCGATCAGGCGGCGCGTGCCGGCATGTTTTTGCGCGCACGCGGCATTGGGCCCGACCACGCCTACACCTCTACGCTGCACCGCACCGAACAGACCATCGCCAACCTGTGGTCGGGCATGACGTACGAGCGCCTGGACGGTCTGCGCGAGTGGTTCTTTGGCGACTTTGAGGCCGAGCGCGTGATGCTTATGCCCGAGCGCCCGTGGCGCGATTTCTATCGCCAGTTTGGCGGCGAGGGCCAGATGCAGGTGCGCGAGCGCATGGTGACGACGCTGACCGATCTTATGCGACGCCCGGACCATTCGTGCGTGCTCGCGGTGAGCCACGGGTCGGCCATCAAGGAGTTTTTGGATCACGTGAAGGGCACGGAGGCCGACGAGCGCGAGCGCGTGCCGGGCAACTGCTCGGTGCTGCATTTCGTGTTTGACGATACGACCGATACGTTTGAACTGGTTGAGATCTTTACGCAGGAAGACTACGCGCGCGAGCTGGGGCTTGAGCCGCTCGTGGCTGCCGCGGGTCCGCAGCGCGGGTAGTTTGGGCGTGGCGGTGTGGGTCGCCGACTTACTTGCTCGATGCGAAAGGGGGCGGAGATGCATGCGCTGGCGTTGCATCTCCGCCCCCTTTTTTTTGTTGAGCTGCCGAGTCTTTGTGCTGGGCGTTTAGGCTCTGTTAGAACCGTGAGATCTGGTGAGTGAGCAGGCCCGTCGGAACCTGCGCCGCGCCGCCGCTGACCTGCGCGGCGGGGAAGAGCACAGCTACGGCAAAGTTGAACGGCTCTTTGCCAGAGTAGGCGCCGGCAGTGCGGGCCTCGTCGGCCAGAATCTGCGATGCCCCAGCCAGCGCGGCAGCGTAGGTGGGGTCGTCTGCCGGCGTCGGCTTCGGTGCCTGGTCGAGCATGGCTCGGATGGCGGCAACAGCGTCCTCGCGCTTGACTTCCCATACGCGATGCGTAATGCCGGTGGGGTCGGTGACGGCATAGAGCGACGCTCCTTCTTTGGCGGCGCCAAGGATGATATCCATGACGGGCGAGGCTTCGTAGGCGAGCGTTACAGGGCGGGGCTGCACCTTAAGCTCGGCGATCGCGCGCGCGGCGGCGAGTGCGTCGACGCTCTCGGCGGCAGCCTCGTCGCTACCCATCAGTACGTTAACCGGGCAAATCGCCACGACACCCGTCGCGCGACCCGGCTCGCCCGAGCATTCGTACACGTAATACGCCGCGCCTGGATCCTTGAGCATTAGGCCGTCAGCAATGGCGCCGCGCAGGGCGTCGTTGCCGCTCAGGATACCGCCCATCGCAGGCAGCGCCTCGAGCACACGGTCCTGAGCCGGGCGGATGCAGGGAAACGGAAGTGCTTTCATGGGCGGTCCTAACGCGCGAGTCGGTTTGTTCGCGGCTTATTATGCCCCAACTTGGCCGCTTGCGTCCCAGAGCGTGTTATCGGCAAGCGCGATGAGCACGTTTTGGCAGCGAACGATATCGGCATGGGGTACATACTCGTCGGGCTTGTGTGCGAGCGCCAACGAGCCGGGGCCGTAGCTCATACAATTGCGGTTGCCTGTCTTGCCGGCAATGACGGCGGTATCGGTGTAGCCGGTAAAGAAGCCGACGGTCGTGTCCGTGCTCGTCACATCGTCTGCTGCGCACTTGAGCGCAGCTAGAAGGGGAGAGGCCGGATCGCGCTCGATGGCGGGGCGGTCGCCTGTCACGGTATAGCTTCCATGGCAGCCTGGGACCGCGGCTTCGGCGGCGACAATGGCCTGCTCTACCATGCGCGTCGCGGCGGCCGTATCAGTCGGCGGGGTCAGGCGCATATCGACCCAGACCTTAGCGCGGTCGGGCACGACATAGGGGCGATATCCGCCCTCGATTTGGCCAAACGTGATGGTCGAAGGCCCCAGCTCATCGTGCGCGGGCAGCGCCACAAACGCGCGACGGAGCGAACACACGACCTCGGCCATGGCGGCGACGGCATCCGCGCCCTTCCACGGCTGGCTCGCATGCGCCGTTACGCCAGCCATTTCAATCTCGAACCACGTGCGCCCCTTGTGCGCCACCTGGATCTGTCCGTCGGTGGGCTCGGTGTCCAGCACCCATTCACGCGAGCCGACCCAGCCGGCATCGATGGCTGCCTCTGAGCCGCGCATAAAGTCCTCCTCGTCGACCGAGCAAATGAGTGAGAAGCCACGGCGGGGTAGCTCGCCTTCTGCCGCCACGCGCTCGAGCGTATGGACCAGTGCGGCAATGGCGCAGGCCAGGCCACCCTTCATATCGCAGGCGCCGCGGCCATAGAGTTTATCGTTGCGCACGATCGCTCCGAGCGGCGGAATGTCCGCGTCCCAGCCATCGCCCAGCGTAACGGTATCCATATGGCAGATATAGACGAGCCGTGGCTCGTCGCTCAGTCCCGGCACGGTGACCATAAGGTTGCGGCGCCCGGGCAGCACCTCGAGTTCCTCAACCTGCACGGCATCGAGTACCGGATGGCTCAGCTGCGCCAACCGTTCCTCAACCAACGCTTTGATATAGCGTTCAATCTCGCCCTCATACGCACCTGGGTCGGAACTGTCGATCCGCACGAGCCCTTGCGTAAGCCGCCAGGCAAAATCTGTATCAACCATAGGCACCTCACAGATAGTTAGGTCAACATACAGATTGTATGCCAAGAAGCGGCTCGGTGCATTTAATGGAGCGCTCACAAAAACGGGGGCGCCTCTCGTGCGAAAGGCACCCCCGCGGGCATTCAATGTCAGTGACGGGCAGGCCACATGGGGAGCTGCCCGTCAGGTCAGTCGGCGCTACTTGATCACGCGCACGCGATACATCGACGGAATCTGCTTGAGCGCCTCGATGGTGCTGCTGTCTAGGTGTTCGTCGGTGTCGAACATGGTGTAGGCGTTCTCGCCGGCGGACTCGTTGGTCATACGCTGCACGTTGGCGTTGTCCTTGGCCAGGATGGCCGTGATCTGGCCGATCATGTTGGGCACGTTGGCATGCAGGCAGGCAATGCGGCTTGCAGCGCGCGCCTTGCCCATGCTGCAGGCGGGGTAGTTGACGCTGTGTGCGATGTTGCCGTTCTCCAGGTAATCCTTGAGCTCGCTGATGGCCATGTCGGCGCAGTTGGCCTCGGCCTCGCCGGTGCCGG
>URRN01000096.1 GCA_900550185.1 uncultured Collinsella sp. | reverse complement strand
GACCAGCTCCGTAAAACGGGAACGGATGAGCTGTTGAAGAAAGAATTGGCAAAGGGAAAACTGATGATTGGTGAATCGGCAGGTGCGATTATATGCGCTCCAAGCATCCAATATATCGAGCAAATGGATGAAAAGCCGGAGGACTACTCACAAGAAGATGATGCAGGGCTTGATTTGATTGATTTCTATGTTCTTCCGCATTATCTTACAGCACCATTTAAGAAAGTTACCGAGAAAATAATGGCTGAGTTTTCGGATTTGAATCTATGCCCAATTAACAATCGTCAGGGAATTTTAATTGATGGTGAAGGTTCAAAGGTTATTTGCAAAGACTAATTTAAAATTCAAGTTTGCTGCACTCGTTCCTAGCAGGGTTTGGGGCAGGCACGCCCCAACAAGAAGCCGTCCCAAAGGGGCAAGAATGGGGACTGCGGACGATTTCTTGGACCGTTACGTGGCCCTTCCCAGCGCGGCGCGGAACTCGGCCGGCGTGCGGCCGCCGAGCGCATCGCTGCGCCTCTCCGTATTGTATCGGCCGATCCAGCCCCCGAGCTCCTCGATGAAGCGGGCGGGGGTCCAGCCCGACCAGTCCCTGCCGTGCCAGAACTCCCTCTTGAGCAGGCCGAAGAAGCCCTCCATCGCCGCGTTGTCCGGGCTGCAGCCCTTGGCGGACTGGATTGGTTACACTGATGTGGACAGTTCCGGGAGGGGCGCAAGAGACGGGAGGGCCGTGTACGCGTTCCTGCGCGAGAGCCGCGGGGAGGGGCTGCCTGGGTACGGCGCCTGTCAACTCAGCCTACGTCTTTGATGACCGGGTCGTACTCAATATCAAATTCACGGATGATGCCAAAACGGTCACCCGTGAGGAAGTGTTGGGTTCGAGTGCTGCGGTCAATGTTCCAACATGCTGGGGTCGAACTCGCTTGCCGGGATCACACGGTAGCCGTGGCGCAAGAGCATGTCGACGAAGACGCCGTTGCCCGCGGTGAGCGTACCGCTAAAGGTGCCGTCGTAGACGCGGCCCGCGCCGCACGAGGGACTACGGTCCTGCAGGATGCACGCGGCGATCTCTTCCGGCCCACCCGCCTGCTCGCACATGTCGAGCGCACGTTGGGCGCCTAGGCGAAATTCCAGGTCAACGGACACGCCCTCGCAGGTACAGACCTCGCCGTTCACAATCTCGGACGGCTTGCGCGGCGTAGGCAGGCCGCCAAAGACCTCAGGGCACACCAAGAGGACCTCGGTCCCTGTACGCTCGCAGGCCTCGACCAACTCGCGATGGTAGTTGTCGAGCCCATTATACTTGCAGCTCTCGCCCATCAAACAGGCACTCACCACGATCTTCATTTCCATCCCTCTCAAGCAAAACGCCCCATTTGAGTAAGCTGCTCAAATGGGGCGTCGGCGTTTACTGGCTCGGCCGCGGCTTTACTGCTGCGTGGGCATCAGCGGATTCTCGCGCGTGAGGAGGTTCATGAACTCCTCACCCGTAATGGTCTCCTTCTTGTACAGATAACGAGCCAGCTCATGGAGCTTAAACTTGTTCTCCTTGAGGATCTGCAGAGCGCGGTCGTGCGCATCCTCGATCAGCTTGGCGACAATCGCGTCCACGCGCTCGGCCGTACCGGGGGCGCAGGTGAGCGACGTGTCCTGGTTAAGGTACGCATTCTGAACGGTACCGAGTGCCATCATGCCAAACTCATCGGACATACCAAAGCGCGTCACCATGTTACGGGCGAGCTTGGTGGCCTGCTCGATATCGTTGGCGGCGCCGGTCGTCATCTCACCAAAGATGAGCTCCTCGGCTGCACGGCCACCGCAATAGACGGCGAGCTTGTCCAGGACCTCCTGGCGCGTGGTCAGGAAGCGCTCATCCTCCTCGACCTGCATGGTGTAGCCCAGAGCACCGCTCGTGCGTGGCACGATGGTGATCTTCGTGACCGGCGCAGAGCCCTTCTGGCGAGCGGCAACAATGGCATGGCCGATCTCATGGTAGGAAACGACCTGCTTCTCGTGGTCGGAAAGCACCGTGGACTTACGCTGTTGGCCGGCAATGACGACCTCAACCGACTCCTCGAAGTCGTCCTGGGTTGCACGCTTGCGACCCTCGCGAACGGCGCGCAGGGCGCCCTCGTTGATGATATTGGCAAGGTCGGCGCCCGAGGCACCGGGCGTGGCGCGGGCAATCGCGGTCAGATCGATCGGCGGCTCGGTCTTCACACTCTTGGCGTGGAGCTCGAGGATGTTCTTACGGCCGGTCAGATCGGGCAACTCGACGGGGATGCGGCGGTCAAAACGACCGGGGCGCAGTAGAGCGGGATCGAGACTGTCAGGGCGGTTGGTTGCGGCAAGGACAACGATACCCTTGTGGTTATCGAAGCCATCCATCTCGGTCAGCAACTGATTGAGCGTCTGCTCGCGCTCGTCGTTGCCGCTAAAGCCGCCGCCATCACGCTTCTTACCGATGGTATCGATCTCATCGATAAAGACGATACACGGGGCCTTTTCCTTGGCCTGCTTAAACAGGTCACGAACCTTTGCAGCGCCGCGACCAACAAACATCTCAACGAACTCAGAGCCCGAAATACTAAAGAACGGAACACCGGCCTCGCCGGCAACAGCCTTGGCAAGCAGGGTCTTACCGGTACCCGGAGGGCCAACAAGGAGAGCACCACGCGGCAGCTTGGCGCCGATCTCCTCGTAGCGCTGCGGCTTCTCCAGAAAGTCGACGACCTCCTTGAGAGACTCCTTGGCCTCTTCCTGGCCGGCGACGTCCTTAAAGGTCACGCCCACGTCCTTGGAGGCGATCACGCGCGCGCCGGACTTACCCAGTCCGCCGCCGCCAAAACCGCCGCCGCCAAAGTTCATCGACGGGCCGTCATCACCCATGGCCTTCTTCATGCGGCGGTTGAGCCACCAGCCGATCAGGAAGAAAATCGCCATGGGAAGGATGAGCGTAAGCAGGTAGTAGGTCATCAAACCCGAGTTTTTATCGGGAACGACCGACTCCAGCGAAGCGCCAGACTCAAGCACGCGATCGGTAAAGCCCGCATCGTTCGGCACACCGGTCGTCTTATAGGCGATGTTCTCGTCCTCGCCCTTCTTGGTGTAATAAATCGAGTAATCGTCCGTGTTGTACTCGACCTTGTCGACACTCTTCTTATCGAGCGCTTTGACAAACGTCGAGTAATCGGTCTTCGTAATCTGCTGCGTGTGACCGATGTTGGGGAACAGAACGGTCGAGAGCACGAGGTAGACGACGAAGGCGATGAGCACGTAGAGGATCATATTCCGTCTACGTTTGTTGTCATCCATCTCCATCTGCTTGAACTCCATCTACTGGGGTTGATAATGCTTTCTAGAATACCCAACCCGGCCGGCGATAAACCGACGCCGGGCACGAAAGGACATAGATGGCATCACTGGAAGTCGGCAAGGTTCAGATTTATACGGGCGACGGCAAGGGCAAGACGACGGCTGCGCTGGGATTGGCGATGCGCGCCACAGGTTCTGGGCTCGACGTACTCATGCTGCAGTTTGCCAAGAAGCTGCACTGCGCCGAGCATGATGCGGCACCACGCCTAGGGCTACGAATTGTACAGGCCGACCGCGACACGCCCGAGGCTTGCGCCGCACAGATCATGGAGCTCGCACGCGAGCAGATCTCACAGGTCGACGTTCTGATTTTTGACGAACTCGGCGAGGCCATGCGCCGCGGCTTCGTGACGCGCGAGGATGTCGAGAAACTGATCGCGATGAAACCCGACACCACAGAGCTCATACTGACCGGCCGCGGCCTGCTGCCCCTCGCTGACCTCGCCGACCTGGTCACCGAAATGCGCCCCGTCAAACACTACTTCGGCGAAGGCCTCCTAGCCCGCCAAGGCATCGAATACTAATTGATCCGAAGGGGACGAAGAGAAACGGATCGTCGACATCACGACGGAGAGCAATGATCCGTTTTCCTCCACCCCAAGGGATCATTAGGCGGTGGCGCGGCCTAGCCAGTTGCCGCTGTGGTGGTAGATGGTGAACATCGTGGCCGTAATGAGCCAGGTTACGGGGTAGACCAGTAGTAGATGCTCGAGCGACGGATCGAAGGGCATGATCGCAAACACCCAGATCACCCTCAAGACAACGGTGCCAAAGATGGTGAGCATCATAGGCTGCAGACTCACGCCGGCGCCGCGAATGGAGCCCGACGCGTTCTCGATAATCGAGAAGATCGCGTAGAACGGCGCGATGAAATGAAGAATCGTCGTGGTGTACGCCGAAATCGAAGCATCGTCGACAAACAGACGAGACAGCGGACCCGAGAATACCAGCAGCACGGCAGACAGGCCACCAATGAGCATAAACGACAGCACGAGCGACGTATGGTAGCCCTTGCGCATGCGCTCGTAGTTGCGCGCGCCAAAGTTCTGTGCCGAGAACGTGGTGATCGACACGCCAAGCGCCTCGGTAACCATCCAGACAATGCCATCCAGGCGGCCCGAAAGACCCCAAGCCGTGGTGACATCGGCACCAAACGAGTTGACCGACACCTGAATCAAAACGTTGGAAATCGAATACGCAGCAGACTGAAAGCCAAGCGGCAGACCACACGAGATCATGCTCTTACAAATGCCAGGATCAATGCCGAGTTTGGACAGTGAAAGCCGCCACGCACCCGGTGCGTGCATCATACGAATCACGATCATCGTGGCGTTGGAGCAAATGGTCAGCGCCACCGCGATGCCGCAGCCCAGAGCCTCCATATGAAGCACGGCAACGAAGATGACATCCAGCACCGCATTAACAAGGCAGCCGGAAGCGATGATCACAGCAGGCCCGCGCGTATCGCCCACGGCGCGCAGCAATGCCGTTCCCATATTGAGCAGCAGCGCCGCAACCATGGCGGCAAAATAGCAACGGGCATAGGCCACGCCCTCGGCCAATAGTTCATGCGGCGTGTTCATAAGCACCAGCATGGGCTCAACGAACACTATGCCAAGAATCGAGAAAACGATACCGCCCACCAGCGCAAGCGTCATGGCCGTATGGACCGAACGGCTCAGACGCTCATCATCGTGCTGGCCAAAAAACTGACCCGTGATAACGGCACAACCAGCGCCAACGCCAACGCAAAAGCCAATGCAGAGCTCGGTGAGGACCATCGTGGCTTGAATGCCGCCCAGCGCGAGCTTGCCGCCAAACTGACCGACAATATAGGTACCGATAAGCGTGTAGGCCTGCTGAAAAAACGAACTAAAAAAGATGGGAACGCACAGCGAAAGCAGCTGCTGCCAAATAACACCCTGCGTTACATCGATAGCCGTAGATTTCTTAGCCACACGCCCTCCCCACACGCATACGTCAAACAACAAAACAGCAATTTAAAACCAAAGCCAAAACCAGCTTAGCACCGACTGGCGGCGACCGAAACACCCCGAATTAGAGCGCGGTGCGAAATATCTGCCTAGTGATACAAACCCGGCTGGTAGTGATACTCATTGCTCACGTGCGGGCACAGCTGCCAAAAGGCGACGGCGCTCGCCGCGGCCACGTTGAGCGAATCGACCCCGTGCGCCATCGGAATGCGCACGGCGCGGTCACAGCCCTCAATGGTCTTGGCTCCCAGGCCGGCACCCTCGGTACCCATAAAGATCGCCAGGCGATCAATCTCCTGCAGCACGGGATCGTCCAACGACACCGAATCATCCGTCAACGCCATGGCGGAACACGAAAAGCCGGCATCGTGCAGCGCCGCCAGCCCATCATGCGGCCATACGCGCGCCTCACTGCCAATACGCGTCCACGGCACCTGAAACACGGTGCCCATGCTCACGCGGGCCGAGCGACGATACAGCGGGTCACAGCACGTAGGACTCACCAAAATGCCATCGACGTTCAGCGCAGCCGCCGAGCGGAAAATCGCGCCGACGTTGGTGTGGTCGACAATGCCCTCGAGCACGCACACGCGCACCGGGCGCTCCCCCGCCGCCTCGACGATGCCGCCCAAGAACTCGGCTACCGGAATCTGACGCGGGCGACGGAACGCCGCGAGCGCACCGCGCGTCACGTTAAAGCCCGTCAGCTGCTCCATAAGCTCCATCGAGGCCACGAACACGGGAACCGGGCCCGCACCTTCGCGTACCACCAGGCGCTCAAACAGCGGCATCATCTGGTCGAGCCAGCGTTCGCCCAAAAGAAAGCTCACCGGCTCGTATCCGGCACGCACTGCACGCTCGATGACCTTGGCACTCTCGGCGATAAAAATGCCCTTCTGCGGCTCCAGCACGCAGCGAAGCTCACGCTCGGTCAGTCGCACGTAGGCATCGAGCCGCTCGTCCTCGAGCGAATCGATTCGCAGCACCTCAACGGCATCAGTCATAGCAGCCTGCCCGCACCTTTCTTTACAGCAGATCTATACCAAACGAGGCGACGCTAAGCGCCGCCCCATGCATTCAAATAACCCGATGATACCGTTCACGCCAGACGATTTACGTCTCAACGCGACGATACGTCACGAACTCATAATCGAGACCCTCGTCACCCTCGCCCGCGGCAATCGTGGCAACACCGCCACGCCTCGCAATCTCCCACGCGGGATCGGCATCCAGATCGGGAAAGTACGTATCCACGTCATGCACGCAATGGTCATGCGTAACCTCGGCCTCGACGCAATACGGCAAGAACTGTCGATACACCTCGCCGCCGCCGATCACCCACGCAACGGGTTCATCGGCTACCGCGACGAGCGCTTCGTCAACGCCATGCACCACGTCGACGCCCTCGGCAGCAAAGCTCTCGTCGCGGGTGAGCACGATATTACGGCGATTCTTGAGAGGACGCCCGCCGGGAAAACTCAACAGCGTCTTGCGCCCCATAATGACCGGGCAACCCTTGGTGCATGCCACAAAATGACGCATGTCGGCACGGTTGGACACGACCATGTCGCCCTCGCACCCAATACCCCAGTCATCGCACACGGCGACAATGGCAGAAAGCTTACACGTCATGCGCGTCACCTACACCGCGATGGGAATGTTCTTGACCTGCGGGCCGTGCTCGTAGCCCTCCACGATCAGGTCGTCGGTCGTAAACGCATAGAAATCGTGCACGTCGGGGTTCAGCGTTACCTTAGGCGCCGCAAACTGCGGGCGCTCGATAAGCTCACGGACGATATTGACATGACGGTCGTAAATGTGGGCATCGGCAATCACATGCAGCAGCTCACCGGGGATCATATCGACCGACTGCGCGACCATCATCAGCAAGATGGCGTACTGACAAACGTTCCAGTTGTTCGCGGCCAAAATGTCCTGGCTGCGCTGGTTGAGAATCATGTTGAGTGTGGGCTTATCGTCCTGCGGGCGCTGCGTGACGTTATAGGTCACGCTGTAGGCGCACGGATACAGGTGCATCTCGGACAGGTCGCTGAACACGTACGTGTTGGTCATAATGCGGCGGCTGTACGGCGTGTGCTTAAGATCGTACAGCACGCGGTCCATCTGGTCGAAATCGCCCTCGGCATAATGGCTCTTCTGGCCAATCTGATACCCGTAGGCCTTGCCGATGGAGCCGGTCTCGTCGGCCCACTCGTCCCAAATATGGCTGTTGAGGTCATGGACGTTATTGGACTTCTTTTGATAGATCCACAGAATCTCGTCCAT
>URRN01000095.1 GCA_900550185.1 uncultured Collinsella sp. | reverse complement strand
GAAAGGACTTGAACCTTCATGGGGTTGCCCCCATACGGACCTGAACCGTACGCGTCTGCCAATTCCGCCACGCCCGCGTGCAGGAATTAGAATAACGGAGCGCCATCGCGAACGCAAGAACTATTTTTGAAAAAGTTTGCAGGCATTTTCCCAAGCTGCTCGCGCGATTGCCTCAGCATCCTCGCCGGTACGATCGACACGGTCGTTGACCAGTGTGTTTGCCGTAATGGAGATCATTGCGGGCTCGCATTCAAGACCGCGGATGGGCTCCGGAGCCATATACGGGCAATCCGTCTCGAACAAAATTCGATCGAGTGGGGTTGCCGCAAATGTCTCGCGCACGTCGTCGTTGCGCTTGAAGGTGGCCGCACCACCATAGGCGATATAGCAGCCCAGCTCCACAAAGCGCTCCATCGTGGCGCGGTCCTCGCCAAAGCAGTGCAGCACACAACCGGCCTGGGGCACGCCCACCTCACGAAGCACGTTGTAGGCGTCCACGTGCGAGGTACGCTCCTGGTCCGTGTCCTCGTGACGCAGATGCAGCTCCACCGGCACGTTACGGCACACGGCAAGCTCGAGCTGGCGCGCCATGCAGTCAATCTGCACGTTATGGGGTGCCGGCGCGATATCGTCGTCATAGTCCATGTGGTAGTCCAGGCCGATTTCGCCAATACCGGCGCATAAGGGATCATCGAGTGCGGCAACGACCTGTGCGTGAACGTCGTCGGCATAGTCCGGCGCGCCATACGGATGCACGCCGGCAAGATACTTGATCTGCGGGATATCCTGCATCGGCAGAATCTCGCGCGTCAGCCAGTCGCTATAGTCCGTCACGCTGCGTTTATCAGCGATGGGGTCGAACATCGTCACCAACAGGTCGACGCCCGCCGCCTTGGCACGCACGAGCGTCTCAGGCACATCCTTGCCCCAGAACGAAAGCAGATGCGCATGCGTGTCGGCAAGCGGTGCCAAGGGCACGGGACAAGCAACCGTCTTCTTTTTCTTGGTAAACGTCACACGTTCGGCATTAGGCATCATGGATTAGCTCCTGGGCCAGACGGACAAAGTCAGCAACATCAAGCGTCTCGGCGCGCGTGGTGGGTGCAATACCGCAAGCCTCAAAGGCAGCATCGAGCACGTCCTTGGCAAAGCCGTTGGCGCTCATGGAATTGCGGATGGTCTTGCGACGCTGAGCAAATGCAGCATCAATCACGCGGGCCACAAATTCGCGATCGAGCCCCTCGGGCACCATGCCGTCAACACGGTCGATACGCACGACGGCCGAGTCCACGTGCGGCGCCGGCATAAAGCAACGCGGCGGCACCTCAAAGCGACCCGTCACCTGCGCGTACAGGCCGAGTTTTGCCGTGTAGCCGCCATAGGTCTTGTTACCGGGCGTTGCGGCAATGCGATCGGCAACCTCCTTTTGCACCATGACGACGGCACGCTTGAGCGCCGGCATCGTCTGGAAGAACTGAAGGATGATCGTCGCCGCCACGTTGTAGGGCAGATTCGCGACAAACACCGTCGGCGTACCGCCCGCAACCTGCTCAATCTGCTCCGGGCCCACCTTGAGCGCATCGCCCATGATAAAGCGGAAGTTGGCATAGTCGGCGGCGTGGGCGTCAAGCACCGGCTCAAGCTCGGGATCGGCCTCGATCGACGTAACGCACGCCGCCTCCTGCAGCAACGCAAGTGTCAACGTGCCGCAACCCGGACCCACCTCGAGTACGCGCTCGTCACCTGCAAGCTCGGCAAGCTCGCAGATACGCTCGATCACATGATTGTCGATTAGAAAGTTCTGGCCCAGGCGATGCTTAGTCGCAAGGCCAAACTCCTCTAGCAGCTCCCTGGTGGCCGTGGGGTTTGCCAAAGGCGAAGTTGTCATGGTTGCCTCCTTAGCATGATGGCGGCGTCTTGAAACAAAAGGGCATGGACCGTGGCGGCCATGCCCTTACAGCTAAACAACAAATTGCCGATATGGCGCTCGCGCGGTCTCTACGCCAGACGCGGGAACAGCGGATCGCCCTTCTCGACGGGCTGACCGCCGGCAAGCAGGCCCCAAGTGCAAATGCCCTTGAGGTCGTCGCTCGCGGCCTCGCCCTCACAGGACAGACGGCGCAGGGCCTCGGCAGAAGTCTGGGGCATGAGCGGCATCAGCAGGTGAGCGGCAATGCGGATGGCCTCGAGCAGGTTGTAGATCACAAATGCCAGCTCGTCAGCCTTGGCCTCGTCCTTGGCAAGTGCCCAGGGCTCGGAGTCCTCGATGTAGTGGTTGGCGGCGTGGATGAGCTCCATGACCTCGTCCTTGGCTCCACCGTAATCGAGCACGTCCATCTTGGCCATGTAGCGGTCGACCAAGCCATCGGCGATCTTTGCCAGCGGGTTATCGAACGCATCGAACGATGCGGGCTTGACGGGCGCGCAACCGTCAAAGTACTTGCCGCTCATGTTGAGCGAACGCGAGATGAGGTTGCCCCAGCTGTTGGCCAGGTCGGCGTTGTAGACCTGCTCCATGCGGTCGAAGCTGATGGCACCGTCGGTGCCGGGGACGACGTCGGTCATAAAGTAGTAGCGATAGCCCTCGACGCCCAGCATGTCGATAACGTCCTGCGGAGCGATGGCGTTGCCGCGGCTCTTGGACATCTTCTCGGCCTTGCCAGTCTCGGCATTGCGCACGGTCAGGAAGCCGTGGGCAAAGACGTGCTCGGGCAGGGCCTCGCCGATGGCCATGAGCATGGCGGGCCAAATGACGCAGTGGAAGCGGATGATGTCCTTACCCACGATATGGAACTGCGCGGGCCAGCGATAGGCCAGCTCGGCACGCGCGTCGTCGGTGTCGACACCGTAGCCAACGGCCGTCATATAGTTGAGCAGAGCATCGAACCACACGTAGGTCACGTGACCCTCGTCAAACGGGACCTGAATGCCCCAGTCAAAGCTCGTACGGCTCACGGAAAGGTCGTTGAGGCCGCCCTCGACAAAGCTGCGAACCTCGTTCATGCGGAACGCAGGCTCGACAAAGTCGGGATGCTCGTCATAGAGCTTAAGCAGCTTGTCCTGGAAGGCGGAAAGCTTAAAGAAGTAGGACTCCTCCTGCACGCGCTCAAGCGGACGGTGGCAGTCGGGGCACAGGTGCTGGCCGACGCTGCCGTACTCCTCGTCGCCCTTCTGGACCTGCGTATCGGTAAAGTAGGTCTCGTCAGGCACGCAATACCAGCCGTCGTAGCTGCCCTTATACAGGTAGCCGGACTCCTTCATGCGCTCCCACAGGTACTGCACGGCATGGTGCTGGCGCGGCTCGGTGGTGCGGATGAAGTCATCATTGGAAATCTCGAGCTTGCTCCAAAGCTCCTTGAAGTGCGGAGCCTGGCTATCGGTCCACTCCTGCGGCGTCATGTTGTGCTTGGCCGCGGCCTCGGCGACCTTCTCGCCGTGCTCGTCCATGCCGGTCAGGAACTTGACGTTATAGCCGGCGGAACGGCGATAGCGAGCCTGAACGTCGGCGATGATGGTGGAATAAGCCGTGCCCAGGTGCGGATCGGCGTTGACGTAGTAGATGGGCGTCGTGATAAAGAACGAAGGCTTGCTTTGATCCATGGGGTTTGTCCTCCAGAAAAACGTTGCATACAGAGGATGATTCTAGCGCAAGGGTTGGATATCCTCCATCTATTGCATATCGAGCACCATGGCATAGACATCGCGCTTGCGGCGCGAATACTTCTGAGACAGGCGCTTGGCCACCGCAGAGGCGGGCTCCCCCTCCTCGAGCGCGGCGCGGATATCCTCGCGCAGGGCCTCGTCGGGATCCGCTGCCGCGGCGCCAACCGGCACGATACCGGCCTCCTCATCCTCGCTCGGCGGCGCGATGACCAGCGCAATCTCGCCCTTTACCTCGCCGCGAGCACGCAGCTCCTCGGCAAGCTGGGCAGCGGGCCCGCGCAAGACCTCCTCGTGCAGCTTGGTGAGTTCGCGGCAGACGGCAACCTCACGCTGGGGAAAGACCTCCGCCACGGCCTCGAGCGTCGCCACGATGCGATGTGGAGACTCGTAGAAGATGAGCGCGCCGGGCACCACGGCAAGGCGCTGCAAACGGCGCACGCGGTCGCCGTTCTTTCGGCCCAAAAAGCCCTCGAAGAAAAAATGTTCGCAGGGAATGCCGGACGAAACAAGCGCCGTGACGCAAGCAGAGGGCCCGGGAATAACTTCGACGGGCACATCGGCCTCACGCGCCGCCTCAACTAGCGCCTGGCCGGGATCGGACACGCTCGGCATGCCGGCGTCCGAGGCAAAGGCGAGGGTCTCCCCCGCCAGCAGACGGTCGACCAGGCCGGCGGCGCGGCTGGCGATCACATTCTCATCGCAACGGACAAGCGGCTTGGAAATGCCCAGATGCATCAGCAGCTTTGACGTCACACGCGTGTCTTCGCAGCAAATGACATCGGCGGCGGCAAACGCCTCGCCAACGCGCGGGGACAGGTCGCCCAGGTTGCCGATGGGCGTGCCGACCACATAGAGTTTGCCCGTATGGGCGCTGTTTTGCGTCATATCAACCTATTCAATCATGCCGCGCTCGAGCGTACCGAGCGCCGCGCGGGCGTCCCATGCTGCAATGCGCTTCTCGGTCTTCCACGTTTGGAAGAACCAACCGGCAGCTGGCGCAAACGAAGCCAGCTGGTTGGCGATAAACACGCGCTCGTAGGCATTGCGGCCCTCGGGCGTAACCGACGAGTTGGCAAAGATCGCCGCGCCCGACCATTCGCCCACCAGCACGGGGAACCCAGTCGAAATCGCTTCTTTGAGCTCGCGCTTGTTACGCGAAATCGCCGTCGTCAGCCCGCGGGGGCTCGTGATGTCGAGCGCATGCTCGTCGCGGTAATGGTACAAGTGAAGGTCCATGTAGACGTTCTTGTACTTGGCGCCGCGCATAAAATGCTTCCACTCGCTGGGATGCCCCGACGACGAGAAGACGACGATCTTATCCTCGGGCATATACGAACGAACGAGCTCGTAGGCATCGCGATAGAAATTGCGCAGGTAGTGGGCCGGAATGCCATCCGTCATGGTAAAGAGGCTCTTGCGGACACTCATCTGCGGCGTATCCAGCAGCTCAATGCCCAGCAGGCTCTCGGCCTCGCCGTAACGCTCGGCCAAGCGCTCGAGCACGTCGAGTGCGACATGGCGGCCGTTAGTGGACGAATGCCACTCGGCAACAGCCTCCGGCGTGGCGGGCGAATCGTTGGAATCGCCCTGGCCACCGGGCACAGTCGCCAGGTCAAGCAGCACGCGAATGTTGTACTTGGCAGCCCACTCAATCGCGCGGTCGATGTAGTCGACAACCGAGATGTAGGACGCATCGGACTCCTGCGAGCCAAAGGCATACCAGGGCACCGGCAGACGCACGGCGTTGAGACCGATCTGCGCCATGCGACGGAAATCGTCCTCGCTCACAAACGTCTCGTAATGACGGCGCATGCGCTCGTTATAGGCGGCGGTGCCCATGGCCTCCTGCAGCTCGGCCGCGTTGGATGCACCGGTCGCCGCGTATAGCGACGGGGTCACCCAAGGCTCGGGAATAAACCAGCCAGAGAGATTAACGCCGAGTATCCTCTCCATCACTGCCCCCTTCGGATCGCGCAGGCCGAGCCTGCATCGTATTGCATAGGATAAGTATCGTTTTGAGTATACCCGCGTGTGCGGACAGGCGACCGAACGGTCTGTAAAGTGGCGCAAAAGTGGGAGGAATGTCTGGGACAGGTGGGCACGAGCTGGTGCGCCGAGATGTACATATGCGCCGGAAGCAGGTGGCCGGAAAGCGCATCCCACTCTGAATCCAAATTCTGGGACGCAGTTTCCGCAGAGCCCTCGATAAAAGAAAAGGACCCCTTTGCAGAGGTCCTAGTCAATTCAAGGTGGCGGGGAAGGGAATCGCGTCCGCGCGCTGCGCGGACGGACCGCTGCGGCGCTTACGCGCCTTGCGAGCTGCGCTGGCAAACGCTTACGCGTTTACTCAGCCCCGCGCCCTCACGGGGTTCGATTCCATGTGGGAACTTCATAAAAGACGATATGAGAAAGCCATTGGGGGCCGCCTCCCCCGCGGCGCAGCTTCTTTCCGCGGGCTCGGGGTGCCACAATGGGCTTTGAGTATCGGCCCGTGCGGTAGCCCTTACCGCACCTGCGGGGAGGAGGCTTCCCATGCCCCATGTTACCTCCATCGGCCTGGACGTCCACGCGCGATCGGTCGCCGCCGCGGCGTTCAACCCCTTCACCGGCGAGGTGGTGCGCCGCAGCTTCGGCACCGACGCCTCCGAGATCGCGGAGTGGGCCCTCGGCTTCGAGGACCCGAGGGCGTGCTACGAGAGCGGCCCCACCGGGTTCCACATGGCGCGCGAGCTGCGCGCGCTCGGCCTCGACTGCGCCGTGGCCGCCGTCTCCAAGATGCAGAGGCCGGCGGCGGACGCCCGGCGCAAGAACGACCGGCGCGACGCCGAGTTCATCGCCCGCATGCTCGCCACCCACAACATCGTCGAGGTCCCGCTGCCCGACATGGCGGTCGAGGCCGCCCGGGACCTCGACCGCGCCCTCGACGACGCGACCCGCGAGCTCCGCCGCTCGAGGCAGCGCCTCAACATGTTCCTGATCAGGCTGGGCCACGTCTGGGACGAGCGCAACGCCGACGGGGCGAGGAAGAAGGCCTGGACGAGGGCCCACTGGAGGTGGGTCTCGGAGATCAGGCTCGAGGGGCCGCAGCGCGACGCGCTGGAGTACTACGTCACGGCCGCCCGCTGCGCGGAGTCGGACAGGCGGCAGCTCGAGAGGAGGGTCGTCGCGCTGGCGGGCACCGACCGCTGGCGGGCGACGGTGGAGGCGCTGTCCTGCATCAAGGGGGTCGACACCCTGACGGCCTTCAGGCTCGCGGCGGAGGCCGGGTCCTTCAGCAGGTTCCGCTCGGCGCCGGCCTTCGCGAGCTGGTGCGGACTGACCCCGTCGGAGCACTCGAGCGGCGAGTCCGAGCGGCGCGGCGGGATAACCAAGGCCGGCAACGCGCTCGCGCGCACGGCGCTCATAGAGTCCGCATGGCACTACTCCACGTGCTCCCCGAGGCCAAAGGCCCCAGCCCCCGGCACCGACGTGCCCCCGGCGATACGCTCGAGGGCGGACGACTGCACCGCCAGGCTCCACCGCCGCCGCGAGGCGCTGGCCGCGGCGGGCAAGAGCGCGTGCAAGGCCAACGCCGCCGTGGCGCGCGAGCTCGCCTGCTGGGTCTGGGAGATCGGGTGCAGGTCTGAGGGGACCGTCCTCTAGCGGCCGGCTACAACCGACTCCCGCCGGGAGGGCCCGCGCCTCGACGCATCGCCGGCGCGAGTTCACGACCTTTTTGATGGGCAGCCCCCGGGCCGCGCCCGACAAAAGACTGGATTCGTACGATAGCGCCGGACGGAGAATCGAAATGCGGTGGGGCGCGCGGACATACCGGGCTGACCGCCGGAAGCGCACCCGCAAGAGCCCGCGGATATTAGCTTGCCAGGCAAGCGTCGACTAAGCCATGCAGCGTGCGCGGGCTCTCCCGACGGGAAACGAAAAAGCCCGGTTTCAAACCGGGCTCGAACGAACATGCCTATTGACAATGGCTTTCTCATATTAGAAAAGGACCTCTTTGCAGAGGTCCTAGTCAATTCAAGGTGGCGGGGAAGGGAATCGAACCCCTGACACG
>URRN01000094.1 GCA_900550185.1 uncultured Collinsella sp. | reverse complement strand
GAGATGCCCACGGCCGCGCCCGATTTCCGCATCTTCTGGGACAACGCCTACTGCGTGCATGACCTGTACGACGAGACCGATGAGCTCGCCAACATCTTTGACCTCGCTCGCGCGGCGGGCACCGAGGATCGCGTGGTGGCCTTTGCATCGACGTCCAAGATCACCTTTCCGGGCGCCGGTATCGGCTTTATCGGTGCGAGCCCCGCGGTTATCGCGGAGTTCTCCAACCGCCTGAAGGCCGGCCTCATCAGCGCCGATAAGCTCAACCAACTGCGCCACGTGCGTTTCCTTCCCACCATCGAGGCGGTCAAGGAGCACATGAAAAAGCATGCCGAGTTCCTGCGCCCGCGCTTTGAGGCCGTTGAGCGTAAACTCACCGAGGGCTTGGGCAACACGGGTTGCGCCACTTGGACTCATCCCCATGGCGGCTACTTTGTGAGTTTCGATGGCCCCGAGGGCTCGGCCCAGAAGGTCGCCGCGCTTTGTGCCGACCTGGGCGTCAAGCTCACGCCGGCTGGTGCCACCTGGCCTTATGGCAAGGATCCGCGCGACACCAACATCCGCATCGCGCCGAGCTATCCCACGGTCGAGGACCTGGAGGCTGCGCTCGATGTGCTGGTGCTGGCTGTCAAGCTCGTCGCTGCCGAGCTTGCGCGTGCCGAGCGCGCCTAACGCGTAGGGCCCCGCAAGTCCGCGCCTAGTACTATCCGCACTTTCGATACGTAAAGGAGCGTATACATGGATTTGGGTATTTCCACCAACCCCACGCCAGAGCTCTACACCATTAAGGTGACCGGTGAGATCGATATCTCTAACGCCGATAGCCTGCGCAATGCCATCGACCTGGCGCTCGAGCAGCCCACTGAGGCCGTTGAGCTCGATTTTGCCCAGGTGAGCTACATCGATTCGACGGGCATTGGCGTGCTTGTGGGCGCCGCACACCACGCAGCTGATCATGGTAAGCGTTTTAGCTGCGTCAACGTGCAGCCCCCGGTGATGCGCGTGGTTCAGCTGTTGGGCGTCGACCAGGAGATTTCGATCACCGCTGCATAATCTTTGCCCCCAAAAGGGCGTGCCGTTTGGCATATGTTTGTGATGCGCTCGGACGTTTTGGCGTCCGGGCGCTATACTTGACCGAATGAATAGACGAGTTCCGGCCGAATGGCGCGGTGCGGGCTCGACTCACATCGAGCCTTGGAGGTATGTGTGTTTGGTATTGGAGAGGGTGAGCTCGCGATCATCGTGGTCTTCGGCTTTTTGCTGTTTGGCCCGGATAAGCTCCCGCAGATGGGCCGCACGATCGGCCGTGCCATCCGTCAGTTCCGCGAGACGCAGGAAAAGATGACGGCCGTTGTTCAGTCCGAGATTATCGATCCGGTGAGCGAGGCCGCGTCGGCCCCGGTCAAGCCCAAGAAGACTGCTGCGACCGACGACGATTCCGATGTGGACGAGGATGCCGCCGAGACGGCAGCGCCCGCCAAGAAGGAGACCTTTGCCGAGCGTCGCGCCCGTCTTGCTGCCGAGAAGGCCGCAAGCGAGGGTGCTGCTGAGGGCGAGGTCGCTGCCGAGGATACCAGTGCCGAGGGTACTGCCGCTGCGGCTGAGTCCGAGGCCGCCACTGCCGATGCGCCCGCGGAGTCCGCTTCCACTGCAGAGCCGGAGCCCGAGCCCGAGCCGGCAGAGCCCACGACGGCTGACCTCTACGCCCGTCGTCCCCGCAAGCGCAAGGCCGTCGTCGACCAGCTCGCTCGCGAGCTCGAGGCCGAGGACGACGCTGCTGCCGCCGATGCCCCGAAGGGAGGCGATGAGTAATGCCTATCGGACCTGCGCGTATGCCGCTCTTCGATCACCTGGGAGAGCTCCGTCGCCGCCTGACCATCGTGGTCGTGTCGGTGTTTGCCGCCGCCATCGTGCTGTACTTTGCCACGCCCGTGGTGCTCGACATCTTGGAAGACCCCATCCGCTCCTTTGTGCCGGACGGTAAGTTCTACATCACCACCACGCTCGGCGGTTTTGGCCTGCGCTTCTCGCTGGCCATCAAGATGGCCGTGGTCATGTGCACGCCCATGATCATCTGGCAGATCCTGGCATTTTTCCTGCCGGCACTGCGCCCCAACGAGCGCAAGTGGGTTGTGCCCACGGTGCTCGCCTCGACGGTGCTGTTCTTCCTGGGCGCCATTTTCTGCTATTTCATCATCATTCCTGCGGGCTTTGAGTGGCTCATCGGCGAGACTTCGGCCGTCGCCACGGCGCTGCCCGATCTGGAGAACTACGTCAACATGGAGCTGCTCTTTATGATCGGCTTTGGTGTGGCGTTTGAGCTGCCGCTCATCATCTTCTATCTGTCCGTCTTTCACATCGTGTCCTATGCGGCCTTCCGCAGCGCCTGGCGCTACGTGTACGTAGGCCTGCTTGTGGGCTCGGCTGTGATTACGCCCGACGGCTCGCCCGTTACGCTGGGTCTCATGTATGGCGCCCTGCTCTCGCTCTACGAGATTTCGCTCGCCATCGCTCGCGTGGTCATTACTGCGCGCGAGGGCAAGGAGGGCCTGTTCGTGAGCCGTCTGGACCTGTTCTCGGACGACGAGGACGACGAGGAGTAAATCGGTATGCACGAGGTTGGCATTGTCAACGGCATACTCGATACAGTGATTCGCGCGGCGCGTGGGGCGGGGGCCTCGCGCGCCGTTTTGGTAACGCTGCGTATCGGGGATATGACCGAGGTCGTGCGCGAGGCGCTTGACTTTGCGTGGGAGACGTTTCGCGACGAGGACCCGCTCACGCGCGGCTGCGAGCTTGCCGTGGAGGAAGTCCATCCACAAAGCGAGTGTCTGGACTGCGGTGAGGTCTTTGAGCACGACCGTTTCCATTGCCGTTGTCCCCAATGTGGCGGTGCCAACGTGCGTCTGCTGCATGGCCGCGAACTCGATATCGCAAGTATCGAGATCGAGACCCCCGACGATTAGCACGCTCGCCATCTAGCGATGGGGTATAAAAAGGCCAAAGTAAGGAGCGCTAAGTATGGCCGAGAAAACGATTGATATCGCGTCGCCGATTCTGTCGCGCAACGAGCGCCTGGCAGATCAGCTGCGTCAGCGGTTTGAGCAGACGAACACCTACGTGATCAATGTGCTGTCGAGCCCTGGCTCGGGTAAGACCACCACGATTCTGGGCACCAACGAGCGCCTGCGTGGCAAAGCCAGCCTGCGCTGTGCCGTTATCGAGGGCGATATCGCCTCGGACGTCGACGCCATCACCATGAAGGAAGCCGGCATGCCCGCCATCCAGATCAACACGGGCGGCCTGTGCCACCTCGAGGGCAACATGATCATGGAGGCCGTCGACGCCTTCGACCAGGCCGTCGGTCTGGAGAACATCGACGTCATCTTTATCGAAAATGTGGGTAACCTGGTCTGCCCGGTCGACTTTGACCTGGGCGAGAACCTGTCCATCATGATCCTCTCGGTGCCCGAGGGCGACGACAAGCCCATCAAGTACCCGGGCATCTTCCAGCACGCCGGCGCGCAGCTGCTCAATAAGGTCGACGTGGCCCCGGCTTTCGATTTTGACATGGATAGGTATACTAAGACACTCGATGACCTCAATCCGCAGGCGCCGCGGTTTGCCGTGAGCGCGCGCAAGGGCGAGGGCATGGATGCCTGGTGCGATTGGCTCATCGGGCAGATCGAGCAAGCAAGGGCGTAAATCGGCCGCCATACGGGCGGGCGTAGCCGCAGAGACACGAGATAGGAGCCTCTTTTGAAGCTCATCATCGCCGAGAAAAACGACGCCGCGCGTCAGATCGCCGAGCGTCTGTCCACGGGCAAACCCAAAAAGGACAAGGTGTACAACACCGCCATCTACCGTTTTGAGTGGAAGGGCGAGGAGTGCGTGACCATCGGCCTGGCCGGTCACATCCTTGCGCCCGATTTTTGCGACAGCGTGCTGTTCGATAAAAAGCTGGGCTGGTATTCGGTTACCGAGGACGGCGAGATGCTACCGGCCGACATGCCCGATGGCCTGGCACGCCCGCCCTACGACACCAAGCGCAAGCCGTTTCTTGCCGACGGCATCTCCATCAAGGGCTGGAAGCTCGAGAGTCTGCCGTATCTCACCTGGGCACCCGTCATTAAGCTGCCGGCCGAGAAGGAACTCATCCGCTCGCTCAAGAACCTCGCCAAAAAGTCCGACAGTGTCATCATCGCCACGGACTTCGATCGCGAGGGCGAGCTGATCGGTTCGGACGCCCTCAACAAGGTGCGCGAGGTGGCGCCCGACTTGCCGGTCGCCCGCGCCCAGTATTCTTCGTTTACCAAGGCCGAGATCACGCAGGCCTTCGATAATCTCGTCTCGCTCGACCAGAACTTGGCCGATGCCGGCGAGAGCCGTCAGCACATCGACCTCATCTGGGGTGCGGTGCTCACGCGCTACCTGACGCTCGCCAAGTTTGGCGGCTTTGGTAACGTGCGCTCTGCCGGCCGCGTGCAGACGCCGACGCTCGCCCTGGTGGTCGAGCGCGAGCGCGAGCGCATGGCGTTTGTACCCGAGGACTATTGGCAGATCCGCGGCATGGGTGCCGCACAGGGCGCTGCCGAGGACGATCGCTTTAAGATCGCGCACAAGACAGCGCGCTTTACCGACAAGGATGCTGCCGAGACGGCGTATGGTCACGTCGACGGTGCCAAGACGGCGACCGTCGCCGCGGTGACCAAGCGCTCCCGCAAGCAGCAGCCGCCCACGCCGTTTGCGACGACCTCGCTGCAGGCTGCCGCCGCGGCTGAGGGCATCTCGCCTGCGCGTACCATGCGCATCGCCGAGTCCCTCTACATGGCCGGTCTCATCAGCTACCCGCGTGTCGACAACACCGTGTATCCCGCGACGCTCGATCTGGGCGCCGTGGTGAGCGACCTGGCAAAGATCAACCCGGCGCTGGCGCCCGTGTGCAAAAAGGTGCTCGCCGGCCCCATGAAGCCCACGCGCGGCAAGGTCGAGACCACCGACCACCCGCCTATCTACCCCACGGGCGAGGGCGATCCGTCCACGCTCGATGGCGGCCAGCGCAAGCTCTACGACCTCATCGCCCGTCGCTTCCTGGCGACGCTCATGGGTCCCGCGACTATCGAGAACACCAAGCTCGAGCTCGATGTGAACGGTGAGCCGTTCGTGGCCTCGGGCGACGTGCTCGTGACCCCGGGTTTCCGCGAGGCGTACCCGTACGGTCTTAAGCGCGATGAGCAGATGCCGCCGCTTGAGCAGGGCGACACGGTCGACGTGTTCGACATTAAGCTTGAGGCCAAGCAGACCGAGCCGCCCGCGCGCTACAGCCAGGGCAAGCTCGTGCAGGAGATGGAAAAGCGCGGCCTGGGTACCAAGTCCACGCGCGCGAGTATCATCGAGCGCCTGTATGCCGTGCGCTATCTCAAAAATGATCCCGTTGAGCCGAGCCAGCTGGGCATCGCCATCATCGACGCGCTGACGCAATTTGCCCCGCGCATCACGAGCCCCGATATGACCAGCGAGCTCGACGGCGACATGACTCGCGTCGAGCGCGGCGAGGACACCGAAGAGCATGTCGTGACGCACTCGCGTGCGCTGCTGGCCGGCGTGCTCGACGAGCTGCTCAAGCATACGCAGGAGCTGGGCGACGCCATCAGCGACGCCGTCACGGCCGATGCGCGCGTGGGCGCCTGCCCCAAGTGCGGCAAGGACCTGGTTATGAAGACGAGCGCCAAGACCCGCGGCAGCTTTATCGGCTGCATGGGTTGGCCCGACTGCGACGTGACCTATCCGGTGCCGAGTGGCGTCAAGGTGAGCCCGCTCGAGGGCGAGGCCGCCGTGTGCCCCGAGTGCGGCGCGCCGCGCATCAAGTGCCAGCCATTCCGCCAGAAGGCCTTCGAGATCTGCGTGAACCCCACGTGCCCCACCAACTACGAGCCCGATCTTAAGGTGGGCGAGTGCAAGGTGTGTGCCGAGGCCGGACGTCACGGCGACCTGATCGCGCACAAGAGCGAGAAGAGCGGCAAGCGCTTTATCCGCTGCACCAACTACGATGACTGCGGTGTGAGCTATCCTCTGCCGGCGCGCGGTAAGCTCGAGGCGACGGGTGAGACCTGCCCCGAGTGCGGCGCCCCCATCGTGGTGGTCAACACGGCGCGCGGCCCGTGGCGCATCTGCGTGAACATGGACTGCCCGACCAAGGAGAAGAAGCCCGCCCGCGGTCGCAAGACCACAACCAAGGCGAGCACGGCAAAGAAGACGACGGCTAAGAAAGCCACTGCCGCCAAGAAGACGACCGCGAAGAAGTCGACTGCCAAGAAAGCAGCCGCCGACAAGTAACGGCGCAGTCGAAACATTGCCCAAAAAAACGAGCGAGGACCCCGCGATCCTCGCTCGTTTTTTTGACCGGCAGTTAGGGACGTTCCTTTTCTGCCGGCAGTTTAGGAACGTCCCTAACTGCCGGCTCGGGAACGACAAAGCGCTAGTTCACCTCGACAGGCTTAGCGCCGGGATAGCGCTCCTCAAAGTCTAGGCGGTACTTATTGTCATTGGTGCCCGCCACGTTGTCGCGCGACAGCGGCGCCACGATCTCATTCTTGTGGTCCGCAGGCTTGGCGTATTTCAGGCTGATCTCCCAGGCATCACAGATTGCGTCAATGCGGTGATCCAGGTCGTCGTACAGGGCGATGATATCCTTCCAGGAGCTGTAGTTCTTGGAGCTCGTCGGGACGTCCAGGTCCTCGACGATGTCGTAATACTGCTCGATGGTGTCCTCCGTGCGCTCGGCGACGTCGGCGAGATTTTGACGGGTGGTTCGATCCTCTTCCAGATAGTTGCCGTTGAAGTTCTGCGCGCAGCCACGGACCTGGCTGTCGAGATCTTCGAGCAGGTCGTAGTATTCGCTCAGGCGACGGTAGAGGTTCTGCTCGGAGAGCGTTGCTTCGCCGCCATCCTCGTCGTCATCGTCATCATCGTCGTACAGGCTGTTGGGATTGCCGAGAGGCTTTAGGTCATCGTCGTCGACGTCATGGTGCAGCTTAGCTACCTCGGCAGTCGTCTGCGTGGCGGCGTTGTCGAACGGTCTGATCGCAAAGAAGATGACCAGGGCGATGATGATCGCCACCAGCACAACGATAACGGCGATAAGCGGCCCGGTGCCGCTCTTTTTGGGAGCGGGGGTCTGTGGCGAAGCGGGCGCGTATGCGGGAGCCGGCTGCTGTTGGGGCGAGCCGCTCGCGACGGGTATGCGCTGCGTGGTCTCGACGGCCTCGGCCCTTGCGGCGGGGTCGGGGCTATAGGCGAGGGGGTCGTCCGCCTTGGCTTGCGGCGCATCAAGGGAGCCGGTCTGCTCAAAAGCGGGCTGGCTATCGCTCGCGGCTGTTTGCTCAACGGGTGCACCGCACGAGGTGCAGAACTTGGCATCATCTGCAAGACGCTTGCCGCACGAGGCGCAATACCGAGACATTGCCACTCCTTTCGCCACATTTCAATGCAATACGACGATTATACCCAGCACCCCAAAAAGCCGGCAGTTGAGGACGTTCCTTTTCGGCCGGCAGTTTAGGAACGTCCCTAACTGCCGCCTGAGTAGCCATTGGCTAGGTGGGATTTGGGACGTGCCGAGCACTGGGGTATCATGGCTTGGTTGATATATCTGCATTTACGCGCCTTGTAGGAAGGGGCTGCGCCCATGGCTTTTGAGCCTGCTCAACATAGCTTTATCACGCTCGAGGGCGTCGACGGTGCCGGCAAGTCCACGCAGGCGCG
>URRN01000093.1 GCA_900550185.1 uncultured Collinsella sp. | reverse complement strand
GCCCGAAACTCTCATGGAGCCAGTGACAGGAATCGAACCTGCAACCCACTGATTACAAATCAGTTGCGCTACCGTTGCGCCACACTGGCACACTTGGCGCTTTCGCGCGAAGCCTGTTAAGAATAATGGAATTGCGGACGGGGCGCAACAGGCCGCACGGCGTTATATAAATATGCAAAATCCAGCAACAGCGCGTACCAGGCCCGTTCATTTCTGTCAGTGCGCCCTCAATCTTAAAACCATTCGCCAGAACGAATAGTTTTAATTACAATTGGCTATATAAAACTATTCGTTCTGGCGAAGGGTTTCGCGATGTTGACTACCAAGGAAGCAGCCGAGCTGCTCGGCATCAGCCCGCGCAGGGTGCAGGAGCTCATTAAGAACGGCGCGCTGACCGCCCGCAAGGCTTCTGGCGTGTGGCTCATCGACAAAGACAGCGTAGACGCGCGACTCCGCTCCGCAACCAAAAGAGGGGGACGACCTCGTCGTGGGCATGGGAAAAGCGAAGTCGCATTTACCCTCATGAACCGCACGCACGAAGTAGCCCAACTGGTCTACAGCACATCGCGAAAAGACTTCACCCACATCGGCGCCGACGTCGATTACGCCCACGCCCCTATTGGAGTATTTGGCCCTAATAGCCCCATATCGCTCGACTCCTTCCGCATCTGGTGGCGCGGCCGCGGTATCCCGCTCGCACGCATTGGACTAGCCTCCCTGCTTGCAGAAGCCGCAGTCGATGTTCCCGATGAACTCGTCCAGCGAAATCTTGGCCTCTCCTTATCCGACCAGTATTGGATTAGGCCCCAAGACTCCGGTCTCGCGTGGGAAGATATCAATTTCTTCAATAATGCTTTTGACGACGTCTCTCTCAGCATCGCGCCCTTCGCCCCAGAGGGCAAGGCAGCTGCCGCAAAGCCCGATAACACCTCGGACGGCAATCTTCAAAAGTACTGGACATGCGAGGATGACCGTCGAATCCTCCACAAGGCAGGTGCACATCTAAACCAGGAACCTTATAACGAGCTGGTGGCGACTGCACTTCACCGTCGCATCCTAAACGCTTGCGATTATGTGCCTTACTCGCTCGAGGGCACGGGCACTTCCGCCCTGAGCATATGCGATGTCTTCTTAACTGATGAAGAAGAGTATGTCCCTGCGTTCTATGTAAACCAGCATGCAAATGCAGACGAGCGACTAACCGATTACGAACGGTATGTAGCAAACTGCGAGGAGCTTGGAGCGACGGATATAAAAGACGCCCTTGACCGCATGATCGTATGCGATGACATCATTGCCAACTATGATCGCCATTGGCGCAACTTTGGCCTTGTGCGAAACGTAAACACGCTAGCCTGCAGACCTGCCCCTATCTTCGATTCGGGCTCATCACTCTGGTGCAACATATCACTAGAGGAGCTTAGGGCGGGAGAGCACAGTTTTACCAGCGCACAATTTCATTCAAGCCCCGCCAAACAAATGTTGCTCGTCGAGGACATGGGCTGGTTTGACGGCGACAAACTCGAGGGTTTCGTTGACGAGGCAATCGAAATCCTATCCAAAAACGACGCTCTTACAGCGAGACTGCCTTATCTAAAAGAGGCGCTAACATGGCGCCTCGAAAGAATGATCGACATCGCTGAATGGAGTTAGCGAGACAGCATCGCCCCGCCAACTCCCCTACCTCCCGCGCAGAGCTTTGAGCTTGGCCAGGGCCTCGGGGCTTAGACGGCTGCCCAGGGTCATCTTGATCTGCGGGGCCTCCTCGGCCTCGTGCACGTCGTTGTCGATCTGTTTGATCTCGTCCACCAGCATACGGCTCGAGATGCGCGTGACGCCCTTGCCCATGACGACGGCCTGGATCGTGCCGTCGCTCGACACCACGGAGCACGCGCGGCCTTCCTCGCGCGCCTCGATGCAAAGCTTCTGCACCACGGTATCGGCCGATACGCCCGTTGGCGAAAACTCGATACGCACGCCACGGGCCGGCAGGTTGGGGCGCTCGTTGGAGATATTGCCCGCGCCGTCAAACACGATCACGGCCTCGTAGCGGTCCTGGGCAAACGCCGCAACATCGTTGATGAGCGCGGTGCGCGCCATATCGTGGACGTCGCTGGAATACGGATCGTCGGAATAGTCGTAGACGAGCTTTTCGTAGCGCGGCGTGCAGTGGATCACGTTGTAGCCGTCGACCACCAGCAGCTCGGGCTTATTGGAGTGCACCGTCGAGACCGGGTCGGCGATGGCCTGCGCAAACGCATTGCCGCCCACGCCATAGGTCGCGGCCGAAACAATCGGCTTGGCCGAGCCCTCGCCAAAGCGCTTGGCCTTGGACTTGGCACGGTTCTTTTTGGACATGCGCTACTCCTCCCCCATGAGCTCGCCGACGTTGCGGCGCAGCCACTCAAAGCACAGCGCCGTGGTCGCCTGGGCAACATTGAGGCTCTCGGTCATGCCGCGCTGGGGAAGCTTGGTCATAAAGTCGCATTTCTCGAGCACCAGGCGCGAGATGCCGTCGCCCTCGGAGCCCATGACGAGCGCCACGCGGCCCTCGAAGGGAGCATCCCAGCAGCTGCCCTCGGCGTGCTCGGAGGCGCCGCCCACCCAAAAACCAGCGGCCTTGAGGTCATCGAGTGCACGGGCAATATTGGGAACCTGCGCGATAGGCAGATGCATGACAGCACCGGCCGAGGTCTTGTAGCTGCCCACGGTCACGCCGGCGGCACGCTTGTTGGCGATGACGACGCCGGCCGCGCCCACGACCTCGGCGGAGCGCACAATGGCGCCAAAGTTGCCGTCGTCGGTCACATGGTCGAGCACGACGACAAGCGCCGGACCGTCGCCTGCGCGGTCGAGAATATCGGCGACATCAGCATAGGGGAAGTTGCCAACCTCGAGTGCGATGCCCTGATGAGCGCCATGGCTCGACAGTGCGTCGAGCTGCGCACGCGGCACATACTTAATGCGGACGCCCGCGGCGTTGAGGTCGTCGACCAGGCGCGACAAGGCGGCATCGCGCTCCCCGCCCTCGGCAATGAGTGCGCACTTGATGGGAAAACCAGTACGCAGCGCCTCGGCGGCAGCACGGCGACCTTCGATAAACTCGCCTTTGGGAGCCTGGACAGCATCGCGGTTGCGATCGCGCTGCGGACGCGCAGTCTGGGCGCGATCGCGCTGGCCCTTAGGAGCGGCAGCGCGATCATTGCGGCGAATCGGACGCGAGCCAGAAGCGGCCTGCTTGCCGCCACGAGGCGCACGCTTGCGATTGTCGGCCATGGGACAACCTCCTAAATACAACTATCAAACGAAACAAATAGACCGACCGCCCGAGGTGCGGCAGATTGCCTTGAAAGAGGAGGGCATAGACCTTGAGGTCATGTCCGACGATTGAAAGGCAAGGTGCCGTGGCTCGGGCGGTCGGTACGGGTTTTCCAAGTGCCCGAGATTGCCGTGAAAGAGGAGCGACGCGTACTTGAGTACGCGAGCGACGGTTTGAGGGGCAAGGTCGGGTGCTTGGGAAACCCGCAGGGATTAGAGAGATTTGATACGAGTACCCGCGGCGGTATCTTCAATCGTCAGGCCCAGATCCTTGAGCTGGTCGCGGATGGCGTCGGCCAGATCCCAGTTCTTGGCGGCACGGGCCTCGGCGCGAGCCTCGAGAATCTTGGCAGCGGCCTCATCCACATCGTCACCAGTGTAGGCAACCAGACCGGCGGCAACGCCCAGCAGGCCCAACGGCAGCTCGACCTTGGGCTCGGGAAGCTCAACGCCAAACGTATCGAGAAGCTCGGCCAGCGTGTCGGCGGCGGCAAGCGCGGCGGCCTTGTCGGCAGCGTCGCCCGCCTGCTCCAGGTACTGGTTGCACTCGGTCACAAAGCCAAAGACGGCACCCATGGCACCAGCGGTGTTAAAGTCGTCGTCCATGCACTCCTTAAAGGTGGCACGAGTCTCGGCGGCCTTGGCGGCAAACGCCTCGGCGGCAGCCGCATCGGCATCGGCCGTCGCATGGTTCGCGGCCCAGCGCAGGTTCTCGACCGTACCGGCGATACGCGTGAGCGAGTTCTCGGCACCCTCCAGGCGCTCCCAAGAAAAGTCGAGCGGCGAGCGATAGCTCGTCTGCAGCATCAGCAGGCGCAGGGCGGCAGCGGAGTGCTGCTCGAGGACCTCGGCCAGCGTAAAGAAGTTGCCGAGCGACTTGGACATCTTCTCACCGTCTACCAGCAGCATGCCCGTGTGCATCCAGGTGTTGGAGAAGCCCTGGTGCCAGGCACAGGTGGCCTGGGCGCACTCGTTCTCGTGATGCGGGAAGGCAAGGTCGGAGCCGCCGCCGTGGATGTCGATCGGGGTGCCCAGGTAGCGATGTACCATGGCGGCGCACTCGGTGTGCCAACCGGGACGGCCCTCGCCCCAGGGGCTCGGCCAGCTGGGCTCGCCGGGCTTGGCGGCCTTCCACAGGGCAAAGTCGAGCGGGTCGATCTTGTCCTCGTTCTCCTCGATGCGCGCACCAACCATAAGGTCGTCGATGTTGCGGCCCGAGACCTGACCATAGTTGGGATCGCTGCGCACGGCAAAGTACACATCGCCGTTATCGGCTGCGTAAGCGTGGCCCTGCTCGATAAGCGTCTTGATCATGGCGATCATGGGGCCGATCTCCTTGGTGGCGCGGGGGCGCACATCGGGATCGAGCACGTTGGCGGCGCGCATGACGCCGATGAACTTGTCGGAGAACTCCGTCGCGACCTCGGCAGCCGTACGGCCCTGCTCGTTGGCGCGCTTGATGATCTTGTCGTCGACATCGGTGAGGTTCTGGGCGAACGTGACCTCGTAGCCGCTCGCGATGAGCCAGCGTCGAATCACATCGAAGCTGATGAACGTGCGGGCATTGCCGATGTGGATGTTGTCGTAGACCGTGGGGCCGCACACGTACATGCGAACCTTGCCGGACTCGATGGGCTGGAACTCTTCCTTTTTATGGGTAGCGCTGTTGTAGATACGCATTCGTTACTCCTTAACGGTTTTCTGTAGCAGGCAGACGGCCCAGGCGCCGATTCCCTCGCCCTGGCCTTCCCAACCGAGCTTTTCGGTCGTAGTGGCGGCGACGCCTACATTTTCGACGTCAACGCCCAGGGCATGGGCAAGGTTGGCGCGCATGGCATCGCGGTGCGGGGTGATCTTGGGTTGCTGACAGGCAATGGTGCAATCGGCATCGACAAACTCAAAGCCCAGCTCGCGCGCATAGTCCATCACGCGAGCGAGCAGCACCATCGAATCAGCACCCTCGTAGGCAGGATCGGTGTCGGGGAATAGCTTGCCGATGTCTCCCCCGCGGCAGGCGCCCAGAATGGCGTCGGCCAAGGCGTGCGCGAGCACATCGGCATCCGAGTGGCCCAGCAGGCCGCGCTCGTAGGGAATGTCGACCCCGCCGATGATGCATCGACGCCCCTCCACCAAACGGTGGACGTCGTAGCCGTGGCCAATGCGCAGGTTACTGAACATGGAGAAGGTCCTCTCCCTCGGCCATGCGGCCAAGCAAAATCGCGGTTACAGGACGCAGGTCCTCGGGCACCGTCACCTTAAGGTTATCGCGCGGGCTCTGGACACAGCGGACGCGCCCGCCCATGCGCTCGACCAGCGATGAATCATCGGTACCGATAAAGCCCTCGGCGATAGCAGCGGCGTGAGCGCGCTTCATGGCGTCGACGCTAAAGATCTGTGGCGTCTGCGCGGCCCAATAGAGCTCGCGCGGCGGCGTCTCGACGATGTTATCGCCGTCGACGATCTTGAGCGTGTCGATCGCGGGCTGACCACACACGACACCGTCGAGCGAGCGGTCGCCCACAAGCACGTCGATCGCATGATTGATGGCCTCGGTCGTGATGAGCGGACGGGCGCCGTCGTGGATGGCGACATATTCGAAACCCGCCGGAACCGCATGCACGCCGGCACGGGTGGAATCCTGACGGGTATCGCCGGCATCGGCAAAGCTGATGGGCGTGTCATAGTCAAACGGGTCGATGGCCAGGCGTCGCATCTCGGCACGGCGCTCGGCAGGACACACCACCACAATGTGGCCGACCTTGTCGCTACGATCGAACGCACGGATGGACCAGCTCATAAGCGGACGACCCGCCACATTGACGAGCTGCTTGCCGCCGGGATTTCCAAAGCGCTGACCGCTGCCGCCGGCAACGACCACGGCGCATACGGGCGCCATTATGCGTTCCCCTGTTTGGTGCCCTTCATGCGGTACAGCGAGTCCGCAAGAATGGCAGGGTTGTTGACGCCAAAGTCGCCCAGGCGCTCCGGATCCTCGCTGATGTCGTCCATGAGCTCCTGCAGCGAGCCGTACTCGTCGACGATCTTCTCGGCCACGCCGTCGCGCACGACGGACACGCGCGAAAGCGTGCGCAGGCCCAGCGGCGTCATGACGGAGTCCTCGTCCAGGTCGTCATAGCCCAGAACTGCCGCCACGTGCTGCGGGTCGGACAGGTCCTTAGGCGTCATGCGAGCGAGCTCTGCACGAATCTTCTCGGCGTTTGCCTCGGAGGAATCGCTCGCGTAGTCGCGGATCATCAGGTCGTATTCGGTATCCATGCTGGAACCGGCGAGCTGCTCGAGCTGCATCTGCACGAGCTTGCCCTGGTTGCCCAGCTTGACAATGCAATCCTTAAGCTCAGTCTTTGCCTGCTGCATGATCTCAAAGCTCGAGAAAATACCGGTGATATCGGCGAGCGTAACGTAGTCATCGAGCTCGAGGGCCGTCAGACGCAGCAGGGAGCGGTCGAGCGACTGACGGGTGGTCTGGAGCGTGGCGACGAGCTGGTTGACCGAGCTCATGATGGTGGTGACAGGCTGGATCTCGTAGCTCTTACCGTGGACGTACACGTTGACGACGGCACGACGAGCCGAAACCGAGATCACGATGGCGTCGGTGAGCACCGACATGCGAGCGGCGGTGCGGTGACGCATGCCCGTCTCGCTCGTGGCAAGCGAGGGATCGGGATTGAGGTGGAAGTTGGCGCGCAGGATCTGGGTGAGGTCGCCATCGATGACGATGGCACCGTCCATCTTGGAGAGCTCGAACAGACGGTTCGAGGTAAACGAAATGTTGAGCGGAAAGCCGTCGTTACCGGCAGCGAGCACGTTTTCGGTGTCGCCGACGCAGATAAGGGCGCCCAGGTGACCGGCGATGATCATGTCGAGGGCGGTGCGGATCGGCTGACCAGGTGCCGTCAGGCGGATGGCCTGTTCCATACGCTTTTGCAGCTCGTTCTTATCCAAGGCATCGCTCCCATCGTATACGCTCCATAAACGTCAATAAGTTTCTCACGGTTTGCCCCTGTGACGCCCGCAAAATCCGATGCTTACAGAATGAGCGAACACAGCTGAGAGCCCCAATCCAAATGAGCTGCTTATGTGGTAGCATCGGGATTCGCATAAATGAGGGAGTAGTCGCGTGATCGGGTTCGCCTCCGATGGCGCGGCAAGTCAACATACTGGCCGATGCGGTCTGGCTTGCCTTAATGAACGAGACTCGTGGCTGTGCGCGCAACGCGTACGCCACGGGTCTTTTTTGTTACTCCCCCAAGAGGTACACGCGGGCCCGCCCGCAGAGAGGGAGCCAGACTATGGGACTCGCAGAGCTCGTGTTGCTCGCCGTTGGCCTTTCGATGGACGCCTTTGCCGTTTCCATCTGCAAGGGTCTCGGCATGAAGAAGATCAACCTTAAAGTCGCCGTGGTGCTCGGCCTGTTCTTTGGCGGCTTTCAGGCCGGCATGCCCGTAATCGGATGGGCGCTCGGCAGTCA
>URRN01000092.1 GCA_900550185.1 uncultured Collinsella sp. | reverse complement strand
AACCCGGCATACCAAAGCTGTCCGAGGGAACCGCAAGCAACTCATACTTCTTTGCACGCTCGCAAAACGCATTCGCATCGGGTTCCAGCGCCTTCACCCACAGGTAGAATGCACCATCCGGCTCAACATAGGTGTAGCCGTACTCCGCTAGTGCGTCGGTAAGCGCGGTGCGGTTGCGCGCATAGGCCTCGACATCGCTCGGCTCATCGATGCAATCGATGATTACGCGCTGGAAGAGTGCCGGTGCGCATACAAAACCTAGCGTACGGGCAGCACCCGCAACAGCCGGCATCAGACGGGCAGCCTGCGGATTGGTGTTGGGAACCAAGATCCACCCCACGCGCTCGCCCGGCAGCGACAGCGACTTGGAATACGAGTAGCACACGATGGTGTGCTCGTAGATCGAGGGCACCCAAGGCACCTCGGCACCGTACACAATCTCGCGGTACGGCTCATCCGAGATGAGCATAATCGGATTCTCGGGATCGCGCTGAGCGTTGGCCTCGCGCAGAACATTGGCCAGTCGCGTCAGCGTGTCGCATGTATATACGGCACCGGTCGGATTGTTGGGAGAGTCAATGATGACGGCCGCCGTCTTATCGCTGATCGCCTTGAGCACGTTGTCCACGCTCAGCTGGAACGTATCTTCATCGGCGAGCGCCTCAACACACGTACAGCCGGCTTTCTCAATCCAAACGCGATACTCCGGAAAGTACGGGGCGATAACAATAACCTCGTCGCCCGGGTTCGTAACGGCGTTGAGCGTGCAGGTGAGCGAAGCCGCGGCACCCACCGTCATAAATACGTCTTTGCCCTCATAGCTCATGCCAAAGCGGCGGTTGAGCGATTCGGCCACAGCGGCACGACATTGCGGCAGGCCCGGTGCGGGCGTGTAGCCGTGCAGCTGGTCGCTCGGCAGCTCCAGGGCCTTCTTAATCGACTCAGCCACAGCAGCGGGCGCCGGAACGCTCGGATTGCCCAGCGAAAAATCGAATACGTTTTCCGCACCGATCTGCGCCTTGCGCTCAAGGCCATAGCTAAAAATCTCACGGATGATGGAGCTTTCCGCACCGCGAGCATACATAGTTTCGTTGATCATCTGTTCCCCTTTCGCATAGGCGCTATTGTACGCTTTAGCCGAGCAAAGTGCCGCAGCAATGTTGATTGGGGACAGACTTAAATGCGTGAAAACGCTCATTTAAGTCTGTCCCCAATCAACAGATGGCCCAATATCGCTCAAAAGAAAAAGCCTCCGCAGGTTTCCCCGCGGAGGCTTTTGCCACAAAGACTATTTCTCGGCGTCGGTGTCGGCATCGGCACCGACGACGGCATGGTCATCGTCAGCATCATCGGATGCGGCTTCGGCATCCTCCTGCATGGCCGCCTGCGCAAAGGCCGCGGCATCAGCCGCCAGCTCCTCCTCGCTCATGCGAGACGCGCGCTTCTTGGTCGGCATGCCGGCCGCCTTGGCATTGCGCTCCTCCTTGGCCGCCAGGATATCGCCCTCGCGCTCAAGGTAGGCGTCCCACTCGTTGTCGAGCAGGGCGTTCACGGCGTCACCCTCGACGGTCTCGCGCTCGAGCAGCACCTTGGCCATCAGGTCGAGCTGATCGCGACGGGCATCCAGGATCTCGACCGCACGACGATGGGCCTCACGCATAATGCGCTGGACCTCAATGTCGATGCGACGCGCCGTCTCCTCAGAGTAGTCCTGATGATCGGCATAGTCGCGGCCCAGGAATACCTGATGCTGCGCCTCACCAAACACCTGCGTTCCAAGCTCCTCGCTCATGCCCAGGCGCGTGACCATCTCGCGCGCCATCTTGGTCGCGCGCTCCAGGTCGTTGCTCGCGCCCGACGTGATGTCGTCGCACATGAGCTCCTCGGCAACGCGACCGCCCAAGAACACGGCAAGCTCGTCGAGCATCTCGTTCTTGGTCTTGAGGAAGTGATCCTCCTGCGGAAGCTGCAGCGTGTAACCCAGAGCCTGGCCGCGGCTGACAATCGAAATCTTGTGAACCGGATCGGAGTGCTCCAGGATGTGGCCCACCAGGGCATGGCCGCTCTCGTGGTAGGCAATCGTAGTGCGCTCGGCTTCGGTCATCACGCGACCCTTGCGCTGCGGTCCGGCAATCACGCGCTCCATCGACTCCTCGACCTCGTCCATCGAGATCACGGAACGATGGCGGCGGGCAGCCAACAGCGCAGACTCGTTGAACAGATTTGCCAGATCGGCGCCGGTGAAGCCAACGGTCATCTGGGCGAGCTTCTCAAACTTCACGTCCTCGTCCATCGGCTTGTTCTCGGCATGCACGCGCAAGATCTGCTCGCGGCCCTTTACGTCCGGACGGTCGACCGTGACCTGGCGGTCAAAGCGACCGGGGCGCAGCAATGCCGGATCCAGGATGTCAGGACGGTTGGTCGCAGCGATCAGGATGACCGACTCGCTCTCCTCAAAACCGTCCATCTCAACCAGCAGCTGGTTGAGCGTCTGCTCGCGCTCGTCGTGACCGCCGCCCAAGCCGGCTCCGCGCTGACGTCCCACGGCATCGATCTCATCAATAAAGATGATCGACGGAGCCTGAGACTTGGCCTCCTTAAAGAGGTCGCGCACGCGGCTGGCGCCGACGCCCACGAACATCTCGACAAAGTCAGAACCCGAGATGCTAAAGAACGGCACGCCCGCCTCGCCGGCAACAGCCTTGGCCAGCAGCGTCTTACCGGTACCCGGAGGGCCCACCAGCAACACGCCACGCGGAATCTTGGCACCCAGTTTGCGATAGCGGTCCGGATCGCTTAGGAAGTCGCGAATCTCCTCGAGCTCCTCGACGGCCTCGTCCACGCCGGCCACGTCCTCGAACTTGACCTTGGGGCGCGTAGCCTCGTTGGTCTTGGCGTTGGTCTTGCCAAACTGCATGTTCCTGTTATTGGCGCCCATCATCTGGCGCATAAAGTAGAACATGATGGCGATCAGGGCAATCGTCGGCAGCACGCTCATCGCCAAGTCGCCCCAAAAATCGGGGTCGTTGGTGTTGACGATATACTTGGTGTCGGGGTGCTCCGCCATGAGCTCGGCAAGCGAATCGGAG
The DNA here is from genome assembly GCA_900550185.1 of uncultured Collinsella sp. Classification (GTDB taxonomy): domain Bacteria; phylum Actinomycetota; class Coriobacteriia; order Coriobacteriales; family Coriobacteriaceae; genus Collinsella. The sequence goes on along the minus strand of URRN01000092.1, from coordinate 4,812 downwards.
CCGACATAGGTCGAGGAGAAGCTCTTGAGCTCGCTCGTATCGCCCTTGTCCTTCTTCGTCTTCCAGTAATGACCCGTCACGCTTCCGTCTTGAACCGTATAGGTCAGATCTTCGACGCGATCCTGCTTGATGGCGCTCACCATCTCGCTCGTCGCGAGCTTAACGGTATTGCTGGAATTGGCAAAGCCGGAGCCCATGTTAAAGAAGGCGTAGCCCAGAAGCGCGCAAGCCAAAATAAAATACAGCCAGCCCGTACGCGTGGGCTTCTTGCCTCCGGGCATCCCCGGGATCTTAGGCTCCCGGGGAGTCTGGGAATTGTTATCGTTACGGTCGTCGGGCATCTTACGAATAAACCTCCGGTTTCAAAATGCCCAGATACGGAAGGTTACGATAGCGCTCGGCATAGTCGAGGCCGTAGCCCACCACAAAGGCATCGGGGCAATGGGTTCCAACATACTTGGGCGTGATGGCCGAGGTGCGGTCCTCAACGTCCTTCCACAGGAAGGCAGCGACCTCCAGCGAAGCGGGCTTGCGGCTCTCGAGGTTCTTCATCAGGTACTTGAGGGTCAGGCCCGAGTCCAGAATGTCCTCGACGATCAGCACGTCGCGACCACGGATGTCGATATCCAGATCCTTAATGATACGCACGATGCCCGAAGACTTCACACCGTCGCCATAGCTCGAAACAGCCATGAAATCGATGTTGGTCGGCAGCTCGATCTTACGCATCAGGTCGCCCATAAAGACCACGGCGCCGCGCAGGACCGCAATCAGCACCAGATCCTTACCCGCGTAGTCGCGCGTAATCTCCTCGCCCAGGCGAGAGACGATACCGTCGATATCCTCCTGCGTGAACAGAACCTTCTCGATATCCGGATGTTGAGAAGCCATGACAACCCTTTCTTGTGCTTATCGCCCACACACCGCCGTATGGACGCGAACTACACATTCTAGCAGCGCACGGGGTAAATTTACCAGCCCGTGCGCCATCAGCGCGGGAATACCGTCAACGTCGCACAGAATAGCAGGCGTGGGACGCTATTCCGCATCGACCACGCGGAGCAGATATGCCACGCGCGTTGCGGCCGTGCACTTAAAACGCTCGTCCGCGCGAACTCCGGCGACCCACACCACGGCACCCCCCGGCGCCGTCCTCACCATGGGCACGCCGGCGCGCTCGGAAACGGGAATGCGAGCCTCACCTAGCAAGTCGGATACTTTCTTGCTTCGACCACTCATCCCTAACGGGCACATCACGTCTCCCGGTGCAGGACCGTCCACCCACAGGCGCGCCAATCGCGCCTCGGCAGGGATCTCGCCACGCGAGCCCGCCAGGATCCGCTCACTATCGCTGTCGGCAAAACCCAGGGCAGCCGCGTCTACCAAAGCTGTCACTTCCCCGGCAGCCGCAAGCTCACGGGCGCGGCGCACGATATCGCATCCCGGCTCAACGGCCATCGGTTCTGTGACCAGCATACGTCCCCCGCCCAACGGCAAACGACCGGGTACGGTAACCCAGTCCGCGACCAGGCCCTCGCGAGCCGCCGGCGCCTTAAACGCCAGCATGCCAAACTCAATGCGTGCGTCAATCCCCGCCGGAAGCGTGACCGAGCCGGCGCCCTCGGCAACGCAGGAAAGGACTCGCTCCACATGTCGCATCTCTGGACGAGCGTCCGGATCGATGCGCTTAATCGCCAGTCGCACGATACGCCGCGCGATTACCACCTCGGCCGCAGCAAGGCGCCTGGCATCGAGCACCAGCGCGCCCGCCGCCTCCTTACGCAGGCAGCTTCGAAACGCCTGCGCCGAAAGCTGAGACAAAAACGCGTCCTCATCGCCTAAGATCTCGCAGGCGGCGCCAATCGTCTTGCAGACGCTCGCGTTGCGCTGCGCCACCACCGGCATCACTCGATGGCGCACGTAGTTTCGCAGATACGAGATATCCTCATTGCTCTCGTCTTCACGCCACGGCTGACCATGTACCTGTAGATAGCCCACGAGCTCGCCATGAGTTAGGTCGAGCAAGGGACGCACCACGATATTCCTCCGGCGAGGAATGCTCGATAGGCCAGCGGGCCCTGAACCCTTAATCGCGTTCATCAAAAACGTTTCCGCGCGATCAGAAGACGTGTGCGCGGTGCAGATACGAGCCGCCGTTCGCGGTGCCCCCGTCTGGGCGCAGAGCTCGCGAACATACCTCCGCGCCGCGGCATAGCGCACCTCGCGGGCCGCGGCCTCAATATTGCCCGACTCCCCATCAAAATAAGCGTGCTCCACACACAGCGGTAAACCATATTGCGCGCAGAGCTCACGCACAAAGGCCTCGTCGCCATCGGACGCCTTGCCGCGCAGATGATGGTTTACATGCAGCACATGCAGGCGCTCGCGAGCAATGGGGGCAACACCGCGTCCGTCTTGGATATCCAGCTTTGATGTGCACGCCATAAGAAGCAGTGCCGTCGAGTCCGCGCCGCCTGATACCATGAGCACGACAGGAGCTGCCTGCTGCCTCGTCCGGGTCTCATCGACTGCCCCAGGCACGGCATGGTGTCCGTAATGCTGTGATACCGTTGGCATTCGCTTCCTCCTTTATTCGTCCGCACCCATTGTATCCTTTGGAATCTTATGTCTTGCCTGCACCTTCATATCCTCGGCAGTGGCTCTAAAGGCAACTGCGCACTCATCGAGGGCCCGCAGGGGCTCATTATGGTCGATGACGGACTGTCTCGCCGCGAGACATTAAAGCGCATGGCAGAACTGGGGCTCTCGACAGACAACGTCTCGGCTCTTCTCATTACGCATGAGCATAGCGATCACATCAAGGGCCTCGATGTCTGGTGCAAGCACTGGCACGGCCCCCTCTTTGCCAGCAGGGGCACACTTTCGAGCAAAGAAAATCTTTCGCATCTGCCTGTCGAGGAATTCGATCCCGATGACACCCTATCCATTGCCGGCATCCAGGTGCAAACCTACTCAACATCACACGATGTCATAAATCCAGTCGGCTATCGATTCGACGCCCTCGATGATTCCATCGGCTTTGCCACCGACACCGGAGAGCTATCGAGCCAAGCCATGAATACCCTCAAAGATTGTCGAGTCCTCGCGCTCGAAAGCAACCACGATGTGACCATGCTGCGCGAGGGAGAATATCCCCGCTTTCTTCAGGAGCGCATCCTATCTACAAAAGGGCATCTGTCCAACGATCAGGCCGCCGAAGCCGCACGCGAGCTTGTTACCGATCGCACCGAACAGCTCATTGCCATGCATATCAGCCAAGATAACAATCGTCCGAGCCTTACCGTCAAAAGCTATGCCAAAGCTCTGGCCGCAACCCTGGATGACGAGCTCGGCAGCTCCGCCACCCTTCTCCAAGGATCGCGAAAACTCTCGATACGCCCCGCAAGCCAGTATCGGCCAGCAACCATTCAATAGACTGTCCTAAACAGCAAAAGGGGCCGGGAATCGCTTCCCAGCCCCTTCTGTTGTCTTTTAATAGCGCAGAACACCAACGAAGTTAGTCGATGGAGATCTTCGTAACGTTCTTCTTCTCGACGATCTTGGGAACCGTAACGGTCAGGATGCCGTCAGCGTACTTAGCCGAGAGGCCCTCGCTCGAAGCGTCCTTAAGATACACGCCACGCGTCGCGCTGTACGAGCTGAACTCCTTCTGCAGGAAGGTCTTGCCCTCGTTCTCCTCGTCTTCCTCGACATTCACGCTAATGGACAGACGGCCCTCGTTAAGCTCGACATCGATATCGTCCTTGGCGACGCCGGTCAGATAAGCCTTGACCTCATAGCCATCGCCCTTATCCTCAACGTCAACGGGGAACGCCTTAGAGGCAATCGAGCCATTCGCTAGGTCACTCATATCATCAAACAGATCGAACAGCGAGCTTGCAGAGGGACGAACGCCAAAAACCGAACGATAAGGAACCATGCTTGCCATGTTTACCACTCCTTTTAGGACTGCCGAGCCATCTTCTAGGTGACTGGGACTTCTTTTGACGCTCTTATATATGCCCACACAGTGCTTATATATACATCGACTATAAAGTTTTTTTAGTCCAGTACTATAAACATATCTAAGTGTGTATGACTCAGGTTTTAATAAGGTTAAGGTTCTTTGAACCCGAGCTTAAATAACAAGTATGTTCGCAGCTACAAATAACAAGGGGCTTACAATGAGCGCGTACACGTTGTTGGTAACGAGCTAAAGGGCATCATGGACGACCAGAACCAGAACAAAATGTTTATGCAGACGCAGGGGGAAGAAACTTCCACGCAGCCGCCACGGTTCCATCGCCCCCACATCTCGCAAGAGCCCATTAATGATCCAGAGCCCGAGTATGTGACGAGAAATCGATATCAAACGCTCGAGGATGCCCAAACGGGACGTAAACATATGGGCGTCGCCTCGGGAGACCCTGTATATCTGAAAGACGCACCATTATCTAAAAACAGCGCAGCTAGTGATGAGCCACTGAAAGCATCCGCCGCTCATCAACAAAGAGGTCCTCGACCAAAGCAAACCTTGACGCATTCGGCTCGCTATCTCGAAACGCCAAAACAAGGAAAATCGATCTTCGTTTCGTCAAGTAAACGACGCAAGCAGCATCGAATGACAATCCTGCTTTTGATCATTGCGGCTATAGCAGTTGCCCTTGTTATTCGTTTTATTTTCTTTAAATAAAAGCTCAATACCAAAAAGAATTAAATCGTCTGGCGTAAATGAGTCATTTATGCCCGGTAAACGCAAAAAGGGGGAGGCCGCGAGGCCTCCCCCTTCTCAGTTCAAGCGTACGGCTCGGT
>URRN01000091.1 GCA_900550185.1 uncultured Collinsella sp. | reverse complement strand
GGTGCCGTTGGGGTCGTAGTCGGCCTCGAGGCCGACTACGACCCCAACGGCACCTTGGGCTGGGCGCTCAACACGATCACGTCGCCTTTCGATAAGGACCGCAAGCTCGGCTACGACCCGGCGACCGGCGCGTACTGGCAGCTGTTCGTCAACGGCAGCGCCTCCGACGCCGGCGCGGGCGGCTACACGCTCAAGGACGGCGACTCCGTCGTCTGGTGCTACTCGAAGTACGGCGACCCCGCGCCCGAGCAGGTTTCCGTCACGATGGAGATTATTGGCAAAAACGCCGAGATGGCTCAGCGTTGGACGAGCCCTTCGACCCAGGTGTTTGCTAAGGGCACGTCGATTAAGGATGCCTCTGCTGCTTACTTCGATGCTCTTGGCATAAAGTCAAAAATGTATGACCAATTTGGCTATTGGGGCGTCTATAGTCTCGTATCTCCGCTTGATGGTACCGAGCTATCGGGTGCATGGTCGTTCTTTGTCAACGGCGTTCCTGGGTCTCAGCTCGATAGCGATTACGTGCTCAAGTCTGGCGACAAAATCGTCTGGGCTTTTGCTCCCGGCGATACTGTGCCCGGCGTCGACAGCGTTGTTGTTGACCCGGGTGCTGCACGTCCCAACTGGGATAGCGACTGGCCTGGTTATACGAGCGCCGACAAAGTAACCGACGCTCCTGTGCCCACAAAAGACGCTGAGGCAAAATGGGTGAGCGAGCTCAAGGGCTCGAACGAGTGGAGCAAGGGTATTTCCGACCCGTTGCTGGTCGGTGACTACCTCTACGTGGCCGTTGGTTCCAAGCTGCTCAAGAAAGATGTCGACACGGGTGAGACCGTTGCCGAATCGCCTTTGGCGGCAAAGATCGATTCGACCTCGCGTATGGTATACACCGGCGGCGTGATGCTCGTGCCGCTTTCGAGCGGTCGCCTGCAGGCGCTGACGGTTGATGCTCTGGCGACGGTTTGGGTAACCGATGAGTTGCCTGCTGGCCCCGATGGTGCTCAGCAGTCTCTTGCGTCCATTACGGTTCGTGACGGCTTTGCCTACTTTGGGACGGCATCGGCCAGCTGGTCCGACTCGAGCGACGGCTACCTGCTCTGCGTGCGCATCTCCGATGGCAAGGTTATGTGGCAGCATAAGAACGAGAACAGCAAGGGCTATTACTGGGCCGGCTTGGCGTTCTCGGGCAATTATGGCGTCATCGCAGATGATTCCGGTACGGTGAGTACGGTCGACCCCGAAACTGGAAAGACTGTTGCGTCGCTCAAGATTGCCGAGCGCGTGCGCACGACGGTGCTGGTTGATGGATCGATCGCCTATGTCGTGAGCGCCGATGGCGTTTTGCATAAGCTTTCGGTTGGAACGGACGGAACCCTTTCCGAGCTTGGCAAGGTGACGTTTGGTGGCAGCTCGACCTCGACGCCGGTGCTGGCCAACGGCAGGATTGTGGTCGGAGGCTCATCGACCGAATCCTTTATGGGCGGTTATCAGAACAAGTACACGTATCACTACGGTCAGCTTGCAGTGATTGATGCCGAGACGCTTTCCGTGGACTATTCCATTTGCAAGGCGGACGGTAACTATATTCGTCAGGGGGCTTCGGGCGGCGGCGATGTAAAGTCGCAGCCGGTCGTTTCTGTCCAGAACGGCGAGACGTACGTCTACTTTACGTCCAACAACAACCCGGGCGGCATCTATCGCTACCGTATTGGCGATGACGAGGCCGAACTGCTTTATACGCCCGTGGCGGGCGACCAGCAGTACTGCATGGCTTCTATTTCGGTCGGATCCGATGGTTCACTCTACTATGTCAATGACTCGGGCAAGCTGTTTGCTGTCAAGGGTAATGGCCAAAGGGTCAAACGCTATACCGTGACGTTCGACGCTAACGGTAAGGATGCGGCGATGCCCGATTCTCAACGCGTGATGGAAGGCAAGGCGGCGACGGAGCCCTCGACTCAGCCACAGTGCAAGGGCTACACTTTCGGCGGTTGGTTCACCGATGAGGCTTGCACGCAGGCGTATGACTTCAGTACGCCGGTGACGGCCGATCTGACGCTGTATGCCAAGTGGACCAAGAATGCTGTTAACCCTGGCGGTAATGGCGGTTCTGGCACTAATGGTGGTAACGGTGGCGCTGGCAACGGTTCTGGTGCTGGTGCCGGCACTGGCACGGGTTCCGGCTCCGGCACGAAGGGCCAGCAGGCTGGCGGCGTTGTCGCCCCGGGTCATAAGCCGACGACCAAGACGACGGTGTCGACCAAGACCGAGACCAAGGACAACAAGTCCGACAAGAAGGACTCCGATAAGTCCGATAAGAAGGACGAGAAGAAGTCTGACAAGAAGTCTGACAAGAAGGACAACAAGTCCGACAAGAAGTCCGATTCCAAGTCCGATACGGGTGCTGCTTCCACGACCACTGCTAAGAAGTCCTCTAGTGCCTCCGAGCAGGAGACTGGCACCAACCCGCTCGCCATTGTTGGCGTTGCCGCCGGCGTCATCGGTCTCGCCATCGTCGGCGTGTTCGTGTTCACCAAACGTCGGTAGGTGAGGGCTGTGTCCAATAAATCCAAGGACGCTGACCCCAAGCAACCAGATTCCTCGTTCATTCAGTTCGACGATGCAAAGCAACAGGGCGCCGCTTCGGCGGCGTCCGCCCCTCGTCGCAAGACGCTCCTCGGCGTCCTGACTGCCGCGTGCACCATTCTGATCGTCGTCTCGCTGGGTTTCGTCCATCCTTCCGAGAGCGGTGCCTGGTCCATCGACTGGATCATTCAGACCGTGACGGGGGAGAGCGTCGTCACCAAGGACACCAAGGCGTCTGGCTCGACTACGACTTCGGGCGAGGCCAGTTCCAAGGACTCCAAGTCATCGAATGACGCAAAAGATGAGTCCAAGCATTCTGATGAGTCCAAGTCCAAGGACGATTCCGAGTCTTCAAACAAGGAATCGGATAAAAGCTCGGATAGCAAGAAGTCCGATGGTCAGGACGGCAAGAAGTCTGGCGATAAATCCGCTGCCCAAAATACGGGAGTCGGCGATACTTCCAATGCGTCTGGCGGTGGCCAGTCGTCTGATGGAGCCTCATCCTCTAATGGTGGAAACGCCTCCTCGGGCGGCCAGAGCGGCTCGCAGGAGTCCAGCTACATAACAGTGACGGTTTCGGTCACATCGAGCGCTGTGGGCAATCCTGTGTCTTCTGGTGGCACCTTTACCTTTAACGAAGGCGCTACCGTCTACGATGCCCTGTGCGCGCTGGGCCTTTCTGTCAACGCACATGGCTCGTCGTACGGCACGTATGTCTCCGCGATTGGTGGTTTGGCCGAGAAACAGTACGGCGGCACGAGCGGCTGGATGTACTCCGTCAACGGCACAACGCCCATGACGGCCTGCAGCAACTACGTTCTCTCCAACGGCGACAACGTGGTCTGGTATTACGTTACAGGCTAGAGGCTTCGACATAGCGCGCCAGACGGGCGGTTCGGACAGACATCCGGGCCGCCCGTTTTTCATGCGAATGGGATTGGGTCGCCGGGTCTCTCGGCAAACAAAAAACCGGTTGGAATGGGAATTCCAACCGGTTATACATTCAAGCAAATAGCGAATCGACTACGACCGTGCGCCCTCGAGGAAGAAGCGGCGGCTGAAGTAGTTGTACCAGGTGACGAGGAACGTGGCGATGGCCTTCATGGCCTGGTAGCCGATGCTCAAAAACGTGACGCCCACAAACATGTACAGGTCGTTGAGGCCCAGGCCGATCACCGACAGGATGGTGAAGATCGTGAACTCGCGCTTGCGGCTCATGCCCTCGCGATGGTCGAACACGTACTTCATGCTGAGCCAGTAGTTGACCACGACGGACGTGGTAAACGAGACCGTGGTGCTCATCAAAAAGTCGAGGTGAAACAGCTCGACGAGCGCAATGAGCATACCCCAGTCGATGCCAAAGGAGATAAGACCCACGACAGCGAACTTGAGGAACTGCTTGGTATGAGGTTGTGCCAGTGCCTTGCGCACGTAATCACATCCAATGCGTTGATGAATCGAGCAGAGGATACTTTAGAGCTTTTACAAGGGAAACGTAAGGTCTTTGCCAAGAACTATATGAACTCGCCAAATTTTCAAGAGCTAATCCGCAAACGTTGAAAATTTGCCCGTAAACGAGCAATGCCCACGAACAACACAGCGCACGACGCGCGTCATCCGTGGGCATTGTAAAGCTGTAAGGTTGCGAGTTACTTGGTCTCATCGCCTTCCAGGAAGATCTTTCGGGTCACAAAGTTGTAGACCATGACAAGCGCGGTGGCGCAAATCTTGGCGATATTGGCCTCGAGCCCCAGGCCGGCGTTGAGTGTCAACACGATACCGTCGTTGAGTGCCAGGCCGATCACGGACAGCACGACAAAGATAATGAACTCGCGGCGGCGGCTCATGCCTTCCTTGTGCGCAAACACGTACTTCATGCTTGCGAGGTAGTTAAAGATGAGCGAGACGATAAAGCCGCTGGTATTGGCGATTAGGATGTTGAGGCCCAGACCGTAGTGGAGCAGATTCATAATGCCAAAGTCGATAACCGTGGCAATGACACCGACGACGCCAAATTTCATGATCTGCGCAAGGAGCTTTTGCATGGTACCTGCCTTATGGTGGCGCCGGGGCGCCGCGGGGATGACAAACTCAGCAAGTTTAGCCAATCCCCACGGGTGGTGCTAGGCGCGCTCCTCGATAGCACCGTTTCTATATGCATCGAGCAGCTGGCGCAGGTCTTGGATCTGGCTGCGGATCTTGGCTCCGGAATCGGTGTCGCTCACCATGCGGCGACGGTCTGCTTGGTCAAAACGGTTGGTCTCGCTTTCGATGTCCACGTTGCGCGTGAGTGCCTCGGCAACCGTCGTAAAGGCCCGGTGCGACTTGAGGCGGCAGCCGCGCGAGCTCGAGATGAGCGTATAGCCGGCGATACCCGTCTTGGGGTGGTAGGCGCGGCAGAAGCCGCCATCGATGACCAGCAGCTTGCCCTCGGCGCGGATGGGCTGCTCGCCCTTGGTGGTCTTGACGGGCGTGTGGCCGTTGATGATGTGACCGGTCGGTGAGCATGCCATGGGCGCGACGCCAAACTCGCGCATGATGTCATCGCAGACCGAGGGCGACTTGGTAAGCGTAAAGTACGGGTCCATCGGCTCGACCCAGGTGCTCTTATCGGCGATATAGGCGCGCTCAAAGGTGCGCACCAGGCGTCCGCTGGCGGGTGAGTTAAAGCCGATCCACAGGTACCACATCCAGTCGAGGGCGTCGCGGTCGCCCATGCGCCAGGCGCGGCGGGCGATGTGGTCGCAAAAATCGAGATAATCGCGGCCAGCGTGCCAGGTGCCCAGGCAGTTCATGCTGCTAAAGGTGCCGTCTTCGTTGAGTGGCACGCAGCCATGGAACAGCAGGTTGCCGTTGGCGACTTTGTACATCGAGCCGTGGGAATAGAGGAAATCGATATGGCGATGCAGGTGATCGGCGGTGACAAACTCGGACACGAGCTTGTCGATGATGTGCTGCTCCTGAGACGTGAGCGTGTAGGGGTCCGCCGGGTCGACGGTGGGGAAGTCGTTGGTCGTGAGCGGCCACACGCTGCCGTCGGCGAGCGTGACCGTGCCGGCGTCGTGATCGATCTTGTCGAGCAGCAGGCGGTCGGTCATATCGAACTCGGGGTGGCGCTGGATAATCTGGCCCTCGAGCTTAAAGAGCAGCACGTTGATGGCCTTGATCAGCGGGGTGATGGACTCACCGGCGGTGTAGGTGGCATCGGCAAAGGCGACAAGCTCACGCAGCGAGATGCCGTAGTTGTTCTCCAGGATCTCGTAGTTGTCGTAGCGTAGGTTGTTGCGCAACACCGTGGCGATGCAGGCGGGCTCACCGGCCGCAGCGCCCATCCACAGTAGGTCGTGGTTGCCCCACTGGATGTCGAGTGAATGGTAGGTGAGCAGACGGTCCATAATCTTGGCCGCGCCGCCGCCGCGGTCGAAGATGTCGCCCACCAGGTGCAGGTGGTCGACGGCCAGGCGCTTGATGAGCGAGGCAAGCGACTCGATAAAGTCGTCAGCGCTGGCGGTCTCCAGTATGGACTCCACGATGCGCTCGTGATAGCGCACGCGATAGTTGTTCTCGTCCGGATGCGTGTGTAGCAGCTCGTCGATGATGTAGGCGTAATCGCGTGGGATGGCCTTACGCACCTTGGAGCGCGTATAGCGGCTCGAAAGCGAGCGGGCAACCATGATGAGCTGATCAAGCATCGTCTTGTACCAGGTGGGCGAGTCTTCGCGCTGGCTGCGGACCAGGTCGATCTTCTCACGCGGATAGTAGATGAGCGTGCACAGCTCGCCCTTTTCGTCAAAGGTGAGCGTGTCGCCAAAGATCTCGTCGACATGCTCGCGCACGACGCCCGAGCAGTTGTTGAGGATGTGCATAAAGGCTTCGTACTCGCCATGCACGTCGCTCATAAAATGTTCGGTGCCCTTGGGCAGGTTGAGAATGGCCGAGAGATTGATGATCTCGGTAAACGCGGATTGCTCGGTGGGAAATTGTTTCGACAGCAGACGCAGATACTTGAAGTCTTGCGGATTGCAATCGAATGCGACCATGAAACACCTTCCGATGGAGCTGGTAAAACTGATAAACAGCGTCAAACGTTTATCAGTATGCGCCGCTTTTGTTTCGATTTTGCGCCAGCGGCTGAATTGTCGGCTGAACGGTTTGGTAAATCGATTTAGTTGAGGTAGATATGGCGGTTGAGTGGAGACGAAGCGGGTGATTTTGCCCACGTTGGCCCATGGCGGGGATGGGGATGTTCATGATAAAGATATTGGATGCAAATGGTTCGCATTGGTAAATAGCGGACATTTGTATCGTATTTAGGCTCACTGTGCGATAAATTGCGCAGCAATGAGTAAGGAGCCTCATATGAGTGATTTTGTCCTGACCTGTGAATCCGCCGCCGATCGAGCTTGGAAGTTCTTTGAATCGCGCAATATCCCTGTCGTGTGTTTTCATTACGAGATCGACGATGTTGTCTATACGGACGATCTGTATCAGTCGATTACGCCGGACGAGTTTTTTGCCCAGATTGCCGCAGGCGCCATGCCCAAGACGTCTCAGGTGAGCGTGGGCGAGTACGAGGAGTTTTGGGAGCCGTTTGTTGCCGAGGGTAAAGACGTGCTGCACCTGACGTTGTCGTCGGGTATTTCGGGCACGTATGGATCGGCCTGCGTTGCGGCGCAGATGCTCGCGGATCGCTATCCCCAGGGCGGCAAGGTGCGCGTCATCGATTCGCTGGCAGCGTCTTCGGGCTTTGGCCTGCTGGCGGAATGTGCCGCCGACGTGCGCGATAGCGGGGCTTCACTCGACGAGACGGCCGCCTGGATCGAGGAGCACAAACTCAACCTGCACCACTGGTTCTTCTCGACCGATCTGTCGAGCTACCTGCGCGGCGGTCGCATTTCGGCTGCGAGCGCGATCATCGGCACGGCGCTTAAGATTTGCCCGCTTATGACGGTCGATTGCGAAGGTGGGCTGTCGCCACGTGAGAAGATTCGCACTAAGAAGCGCGCGATTTCCGAGATGGCTAAGACCATGATGGCACACGTGCAGGACGGTGCGGATTATTCGGGTAAGTGCATCATGTCGCACTCGGCGTGCCGCGAGGATGCCGAGGCGGTTGCGGCGCTGATTGAGGAACAGGTTCCGCAGCTTAAAGGCAAGATTGAGATCAATGACATCGGTACTCTGATTGGCTCGCATACCGGACCTGGTACGGTGGCGCTCTTCTTTATGGGCGACAAGCGCGTGGATTAATTTGCCCCATCACGTCGCTGCATGATTGCTCAAACGAAAACGGCCCGCCTCACTGAACTGCCTCCCATTTCTTGGACATGAGAAATGGGAGGCTTTCTTTATGCGCGT
>URRN01000090.1 GCA_900550185.1 uncultured Collinsella sp. | reverse complement strand
AAGCTCTTCGAGGTCTCGCAGAAGGCCAACATGTACGCCAACATCCTCATGCCCATCCTCATGAACCTGGGCAACCTGCTCTACGTGCTGGTCGCACTGGCCGGCGGCATTTTCTTGGCGCTGGGCGTGCCCAACCTGAGCATCTCGGGCATGGGCCTGTCCATTGCCGTCGTGGTGCCGTTCCTCAACATGACCAGACAGTTCTGCGGACAGATCGGTCAGATCTCGCAGCAGATCAACGCCGTGGTCATGGGCCTTGCCGGCGCCGACCGCATCTTTGAGCTCATCGACGAGGAGCCCGAAGCCGATGAAGGCTACGTAACGCTCGTCAACGCGCAAGTGAACCCCGAGACCTGGGAGCTCGAGGAAGCCGACCACCACACCGGCATGTGGGCGTGGAAGCATCCGCACCGCGCGACCGGCGAGATTGAGTACGTGCCGCTGCGTGGTGACCTGGTCATGGACAACGTGGACTTTGGCTACACGCCAGACCACGAGGTGCTGCACGGCGTGTCCGTATTTGCCAAGCCGGGCCAGAAGGTCGCGTTTGTCGGCGCCACCGGTGCCGGCAAGACGACCATCACCAACCTCATCAACCGCTTCTACGATATCGCGGACGGCAAGATTCGCTACGACGGCATCAACGTCAACAAGATTCGCAAGTCCGATCTGCGCCGTTCGCTGGGCGTGGTACTGCAGGATGTGAACTTATTCACCGGTACCGTCATGGATAACATCCGCTACGGCAACCTGAGCGCCACTGACGAGGAGTGCATCGCGGCGGCAAAGCTCGCCGGCGCGGACGACTTTATCACCCGCCTGCCCGACGGCTACGACACCATGCTCACCGGCAACGGCGCACAGCTGTCACAGGGCCAGCGTCAGTTGATCTCGATCGCACGCGCTGCCGTTGCCGATCCGCCGGCGATGATCCTGGACGAGGCTACGAGCTCCATCGACACCCGCACCGAGGCCATCGTGCAGGCGGGCATGGACAAGCTCATGGAGGGTCGCACGACGTTTGTCATCGCGCACCGTCTCTCCACTGTACGCAACTCCGACGCGATCATCTGCCTGGACCACGGCCGCATCATCGAGCGTGGCAACCACGACGAGCTGATCGCCAAGCGCGGGTACTACTACCAGCTGTACACGGGTGCGTTTGAGCTGGAGTAGGAACGGTTACTGACGGAGGGTGCCCCGGGGCGTCGGGGTAATTCCTCCGTGCTCAAACATTCTCGCTTCGCTGCGAAACTGCGCGCGGAGGAAATACCCCGCCGCCCCGGGGCACCCTCCTGCGCGCAATCAGCCCGTTGTTTAAAACGGAATAAAAGTTAGTGAGGCCCTGGCCGTTTGGCCAGGGCCTCGTTTTGTGTAAGCTACTTGAGGAGTTGGGCCATGGCGTTGACGAATTTTTGGACTTGGAGGGTGGGCTCAAGCGGGTAGTGCAAATAGACCGGCACCTCGCGGCCGCATAGGAACGGTACGCCCACAAAGGCCGGGTGCACGCCCGACCACGCTCCGCAGGTGAGCACCGCATCGCCCTTTTCCTCCGCCTCGTTAAAGAGCGCAAAGTCGAAGCTATCCACGTCGATCACGTCCACACCGCCGTCGGCCAACAGGTCGATGCGCAGGCTGTCCATAGCGTCGTTGCCGTGACGGAGCACGCGCAGGCGCATGCCCTCCAGGTCGGCAACCGTGATGCGCGTCTTGCGCGCCAGCGGGCTCGTGCGCGGCAGGTCGATATAAAACGGCACGTTAACGATGCGGAGCTTTTGGCAGGCATCGCCCCAGCGCGGAGTCGAAAAACTCGACTGCACTACATCCACCTCGCGGCCAAGGCTGCGCATGACGGATTCGCGCTCGTCGTAGAGATCGCTTACCGGCACGATCTCGAATCGCAGCGATGGCTCCATCTCGTGGATGCCCGTCCACATCGACAGCGTTTGGCGCCCCGGGCACATCATCGACACGCCCAGGCGCACGGCGCCGCCATCGCCCGCCGCGCGTCGGGCGCGGCGCAACGCGTCCTCGGACTGGCGCATAATCGAGCGCGCGTCGTCCACCAGCAGAGCACCAGCCGGCGTCACCTTAACGCCCGAGTGCGACCGCTCGAACAGCGTGATGCCAAACTCGGCCTCGAAGCCCGACACCTGCTTGACGAGCGCCGGAGTCGACACGCGCAATTGTGCCGCCGCACGCGAGAAACTTCCCAGCTCCGCAGCGGCCGATATGGCCTCAAGTCGTCGATCGTACACGTCAATCTCCCGTTTCCAGACATATGGCCATGCGTTGCCAAAGGGGGTTGTTTTGGCAGGTCACACACTCAATTGAGAATAAACTGCATCGCACGGCGTAAACCTACGATTAACGCCATTCTAACAAATATGCAATTCACCTGCGCAAATGCAAAGCATACGATAACCAGCGAAAACCACGTGGGTCGGTTAATGGGAACGACCCACCGGGAGGCACAAGAAGGGAAGTTCCTATGAGCAATTGGCTTAAGCTCGAGGGCGATGTCTGCGCCGTGACTGGCGCGCTCGGCGGTATGGGCGTCGAGATTTGCCGCGAGTTCGCCCGCAATGGCGCCAACGTCGTCATGCTCGACCTGGACGAGGAGAAGGTCAAGGCCGCTGCCGCCGACCTCGCTGCCGAATTTGGCATCCACGCCGAGGGCTACAAGATGAACGCCACCGACGAGGCCGAGGTTCAGGCCGCCGTCGATGCCACCATCGCCGACTTCGGCCGCGTCGACGTCCTCGTCAACACCGCCGGCATCCTGCGCTTCGCCGCCATGGAAGACCTGCCGCTGAGTGACTGGAACGAGGTCATCAACGTCAACCTCACCGGCTACTTCATCACCTCGCAGCGCTTTGGTCGCGAGATGATCAAGGCCGGCCAGGGTCGTCTGGTGCACATCTCGACCGTCGCCAGCCACTCCCCCGAGACGTTCTCGGGCGTGTACAGCTCCACCAAGGCGGGCGTCAACATGATGTCCAAGATGCTCGCCGCCGAGTGGGGCCCCTACGGCGTCCGCTCCAACTGCGTCGAGCCTTGCTTCGTTAAGACCCCGATGTCGGCCAATTTCTACGCCGACCCCGAGGTCGAAAAGAGCCGCAGCCGTCTGATCGCCACGCGCCGCATCGGCGAGGTCAGCGATATCGCCAACGCCGTCATGTTCCTGGCGTCCAAGCGCTCGGACTTTACCACCGGCGATGCCATCAAGGTCGACGGCGGTTTCTCCAACATGATGGGCGACCTCACCGCCAAGCCCGGCGGCCGTCGCGCCTATGCCGACAACTACCTTAAGAACAAGGGTGTCGAGCTTTGGTCCGATGAGTCCGGCGTCGCCAAGCCGACTGACCAGTAAACCAACCTGACAGGGAGGCCCCGCGGACACGCCCGCTCCTCCCCCGTATCGATCAGAAAGAGTCCAATGGCTTCCACCAACTCCAACAAGGGTCGCGCCGTCGTGCTTTCCGCCGCGTGCGTCACCATGTTCTTCATCAGCTCCATCGCGCTGTATTCCGTCGTGAGCAAGAACCTGCTCGCCGTCTACCCCGAGTGGTCGAGCGCCCTTACCTGGGCTTTCCCCGTCTTCCAGACCATCATGGCCGTGACGGGCATCTTCGCCGGCCGCATCTCCGATAAGATCGGCCCGCGCAACGTCGTGATCGCTGCCGCCGTGTGCTACGGCCTGGGCTGGTTCATGTCCGGCACCGTCACCGAGCCGTGGCAGTTCTACCTGTGGTTCTCGCTCGTCGCCGCCATCGGCAACGGTCTGGGTTACAACCCCGCGCTCACCACCGGCCAAAAGTGGTTCATCGACAAGAAGGGCCTCGCCTCCGGCATCACCCTGGCCGCTTCGACCGCCGGCCCCGCTGTGCTGTCCCCGGTGCTCGCCTCGCTGCTCATCCCGAGTCTGGGCATCTTTGGCGCCCTCAAGGCACTCGGCGTCATCTTCTTTGTGACGATCGCCGCCTCCGCCCTGTTCCTGAAGGCCCCCGAGGCCGGCTGGCTGCCCGAGGGCTTCGAGGCCCCCAAGGGCGGCGCGCATGCCGGCACCTTCGGTGACCTCACCCCGGGCGAGATGGTCAAGACCCCGCGCTTCTGGGTCCTCATCGTCACCTTCGCCTTTGCCGCCACCGCGGGCACCCTGCTCGTGGGCAAGGTTGCCTCCATCGCCGCCGTCCAGCTCTTCGCCGACCCCACGAGCGCCGCGGCCGTCGCCCTCGGCGGTGTGGTCGTCTCCGTCAACACCTGCGCCAACCTGGTCGGTCGTCTGTCCTTTGGCCAGATCATCGACAAGCTCGGCGCCTATAAGTCGCTGCTCATCAGCCTTGTCGTCACCATCGTTGCACTCGTCATCATGTCGATGAGCTTTACGCAGAGCATGTTCTTTGTGGCGCTCGCCCTGCTCGGCTTTAGCTTTGGCGCCCTGCTCGTCATCTACCCGCCGCTCACCGGTGGCGCCTTTGGCACCAGCAACATCGGCGTCAACTACGGCATCATGTTTTTGGGTTACGCCGCCTCCACCTGGATCAGCCAGCCCATCACCGCCGTGCTGTATCACGCCGAGGCCGGCAGCGCCGCCTATCAGCAGTCCTTCTACGGCGCCATTGTGATCGCCGCCATCGCCGTCGTGCTCACCGTCTACATGATGGTCTCCGACAGCAAGAAGAAGTCCGCTTAGTTTTGCTTGACGCGGCAAGGGCCGCCCCCTTGCCGCATTCCATCGCCACCAGAATTAAGGAGTCGAAATGTCTGAGCTCAATCCCGTCCGCATTGCCGTTATCGGCGCCGGCGCCATGGGCCGCAACCACATCCGCTTTGTCACCGAGGAGCCCGAGGCCGAGCTCGTCGCCATCGCCGACGCCTTTGAGGGCGCCCGCGCCACGGCCGAGGCCGCCGGCGTGCCGTTCTTTACCGATCCCGCCCAGATGATGGACGAGGTCAAGCCCGAGGCCGTCATCATCGCCACTCCCAACGACCTGCACCTTGGCGTTGCCCGCGAGGCTGTAAAGCGCAACATCGTGCCGCTGGTCGAAAAGCCGATCTCCAACGACCTCGAGGATGCCCAGGCCTTCGCCGCAGAGGCCGAGACCGCCGGCGTGCCCGTGCTCGTGGGTCAGCACCGTCGCCACAACCCCTTCGTCAACAAAGCCAAGGAGATCATCGAGTCCGGCGAGCTGGGTAAGCTCACTGTGTCGAGCTTCCACTACATGATCTATAAGAACGACGAGTACTTCGACGTCGAGTGGCGCCGCAAGAAGGGTGCCGGCCCGATCCTGGTCAACCTGGTGCACGACGTCGACCTGCTCCGTTACCTGCTGGGCGAGCCCGTTGCCGTCCAGGGCATGCAGTCCAGCGCCGCCCGCGGTTTTGAGACCGAGGACTCCGCCGTGGTCAACGTCCGTTTTGCCGATGGCGCGCTTGCGAGCATGACCATCTCCGACGCCACCGCCAGCCCCTGGAACTGGGAGGCCACCGCTCGCGAGGACCCGCAGTACCGTCCCTTCGACGCCGACGCCTACTTTATCGGCGGAACCTTGGGCGCCCTGTCGCTGCCCCGCCTGCACCAGTTCTCCTACGACGGCGCCTCTAACTGGCACAAACCGCTGCAGATGGAGATCCCGGCCGTGGACCCGGCGCTGCCGCACAAGATGCAGCTCAAGCACTTTGTGAAGGTTGTCCGCCGCGAGGTCGAGCCCGTCGTGACGCCCGCCGATAACGTCAAGACGCTCACGCTTCTCAACGCCATCAAGGAGGCCGCCGAGACCGGCCAGCTCGTCGAGCTGTAACGCCTTAGGGCAGACCGCGGCAGAAGCCCCATGCCGAACCCTTCGGTCCGCCACCAACAAGCCCCTCTTCTTTGCCCCGCGAGCAGCCTCCTGCCCGCGGGGCATTTTGCTACCTTTCCGACGATTTTTCTGGGGCGAGGGGCCATTTTGCACCTCGGCCTGATTCGTTCGCCACGAAATGCGCCTATCTACTACGTTTAACCGATCGCCCTCAACCGTGCCAAATTTCGCGAAGTAAAAACCGCAGGTAGACGGCTTGCGTATTTTCGGAAAACCGGGGGATGGTCGACCCATACGGGTTAAACGTAGTAGATAGGTCATTTTCGTGGCACGGCCCAAAACAGTCTTTTGGGACGGGTGGTATCCTTGGTAGCTCTGTGCTGCAAACGCACCTTTACCGCAAGGAGTTTCATGGATCTTATCGCCCAGCTCGCCCGCGAGCTCAACCTTAAGGCCGCCAACGTCGAGGCGGCCGTCAAGCTCATCGACGAGGGCAACACCATCCCCTTTATCTCGCGCTACCGCAAGGAAGCCACGGGCGGCATGGACGACGTCGCCCTGCGCGCACTCGACGAGCGCCTGTCCTACCTGCGCAATCTTGAGCAGCGTAAAGAGGACGTCGTTCTGCTCATCGACGCCCAGGGCAAACTCACGCCCGAACTCGAGCAGCAGATTCGAGAGGCCACGCAGCTCCAGCGTGTCGAGGACCTCTACAAGCCCTACCGCAAAAAGCGCATGACCCGCGCACAGAAGGCCCGCGAGGCAGGCCTGGAGCCGCTTGCCAACATGATCATCATGCAGGCCTCGGCCAAGGGCAGCGCGCTCGACACCGCCGCGGCCTACGTCAACGAGGAAGCCGGCTTCGACACGCCCGAGAAGGCGCTCGCCGGCGCGGCGGACATCGTGGCTGAGACGGTGGCCGAAGACCCCGAGAACGTCGCCGACCTGCGCGCCTTTACGCAAAACACCGCCGACATCGTCGTCGAGGCCACCGACCCCGCCGAAAAGACTCCCTACGAGCCCTACTACAACTATGATGAGCCGCTGCGCCGTATACCCAACCACCGCGTGCTGGCTATCGACCGCGGCGAGCGCGAGGGCAAGCTCCGCGTGCGCGTGAACGTCGACGGCGCTGCCGCCACAGCGCGCCTCAGCAGCCGTTGGCCCCGACGCCAGGGCGTCTTCGCGCCCATCTTCGATGCCGCCATCGCTGACGGTTACAAGCGCCTCATGGCCCCCTCGCTGGAGCGCGAGGCCCGCGCCAAACTCACCGTTCGCGCTCAGACCGAGGCCATCAACGTCTTTGCCAAGAATCTCGAGGGCCTGCTCTCGGCGCGCCCTGTGCGCGGCGCCCGCGTGCTCGCGCTCGATCCGGGCTACCGCACCGGCTGCAAGGTCGCCGTCATGGACGAGACCGGCAAGCTACTCGACCACGGCGTGGTCTACCCCACCAAGCCGCGCCACGACGTCGCCGGCACCAAGCGCGAGCTCGCCCGCCTCGTCAAAAAGGACGGCGTCAACACCATCGTCATCGGCAACGGCACCGCCAGCCGCGAGACCGAGGAAGTCGTCTCGGAGTTCATTGCCGAGCAGGCGCCTGGGCTGCGATACACCATTGTTAACGAGGCCGGCGCGTCGGTGTACTCCGCCTCCGAGCTCGCGAGCCAGGAGTATCCCGACCTGGACGTCACCGTGCGCGGCGCCATGAGCCTGGGCCACCGCCTGCAGGACCCACTGGCAGAGCTCGTCAAGATTCCGCCCCAGTCCATCGGCGTGGGCCAGTACCAGCACGACCTTGACCAGGCCGAGCTCTCGCGCACCCTGGGCCACGTGGTGGAGGACGTCGTCAACCGCGTGGGCGTCGACGTGAACACCGCGAGCGCGAGCTTGCTGGGCTACGTGTCGGGCATCACGCCGAGCGTGGCCAAGAACATCGTGGCCTACCGCGAGGAAAACGGCGCCTTTACCGATCGTCGCCAGCTCAAGAAGGTCCCCAAGCTGGGGCCCAAGGCATACCTCAACGCGGCGGGCTTTTTGCGCATCAGCGGCGGCAAGAACCCGCTCGACGCGACGAGCGTCCACCCCGAGAGCTACGAGGTGGCAACGGCCGTCTTGGACCGCGCCGACGTGGCGGCCAGCGAGCTCAGCCGCGGCGGCGTGCCCGACATCGAGCGCCGCCTGGGCAGCATCTCGGC
>URRN01000089.1 GCA_900550185.1 uncultured Collinsella sp. | reverse complement strand
CTCAACACCGCCGAGACGAGCGTGTTTCATAAAAAGCGAAACCTCTACGGCTTTAATTGGGCCAAGGAGTTTATCGTCGCGCAGGATACCGCCATCGTGGTAGAGGGCTATACCGATTGCATCGCCTGCTGGGAGGCGGGGATTAAAAACGTTGTCGCCACGCTGGGCACCGCCCTCACGGAGCATCACGTCAAGACGCTCACTCGCTTTGCCAAGCGCATCGTGTATATGTTCGACGGCGATGCAGCGGGCCAGAAGGCCGCCCGTCGCGCGATTCAGTTTATCGAGCAGGATTCGATGGATCTTCGCTGCGTGGTGCTGCCCGACGGCAACGACCCCATGGAGTTCATCACGGCGCATGGCGGCCAGGAACTTCAGGCGCGCATTGACGCGGCCGAGCCCCTCATGGATTTTGTGTACCGCTCGCTACAGGAGTCGAGCGACATTACCACGCCGGGCGGTCGCGCCAAAGCGCTCGAGGACGCGCTGACGCTCATCTATCCGCTACGTGACAGCTATATGATCGACACGTACTTTATCCAGATTGCCGACCTGTTGGGTTTGGACCTGGAGACCGTGCGCGCGAGTTCGGGTCGTGTGTTTCGCGATGTCGCCAAGCGCGAGGATGCGGAACGACGTCGTGAGCAGAGCTACGAGCGTCAACGCGCGCAAGCTGAGCGCGCGGGCAGCTCGCAGGGACGAAGCTCGGGCGGCGGTGCGGCTGGTGCGCGCAGTGCCGGTCGCGGTGCCTGGGCCGCGGGTGCGACGCCGCCGGTGTCCGCACCGGTCGAAGAAGAGCCGTACGACTACGTCCCGCTCGATGCCTACGGCGCCGCGCCCGTGGAGGTCGTCGACGACCTGCCGCCGATCGATGTGCCTGATGGTATGGGCGCTGTGCCTGTGGCTGACGGTTCGGGCGCACCGGCTGCGGCGGCGCCGATGGTTCTTACCGATCTAGAGCGCAAGTCCTTGGCAGGGGAGCGCGAGCTGTTGACGATGCTCACGAGCTACCCCGACCTGTTCCGCACGTATGCCGACCGCATCTGCTCCATCGAGTGGGTTGACCCGCGTCACGAGTCCATTGCATGGGCCGTTCTGGCAACGCCGCCGGGAACCGATCCTGCAGCCTGCATGGATGCGGCGCGCTCAGTGTGTCCCGATGCGGCAACGCTTGTGAGTGCCGGGCGCATCTCCGCGACGAGCAAACACCCCACCGAGACGAACATCGTGTTTATGCTTGATACGCTTGAGCTCTACACCATCAAGCGTCGCATGCGTGCCGCACAGGCCAAGCTGCGCCAGGACCGTTCACTCGATGATGAGGCCCGTCGCGCGCTGACCGTGCAGGCCGCGCAGGATTCGCAACGTCAACGCGAACTGCAAAAGTCGATCGGCGGCGTGGCGGACCCGTTCCGTTTGATCGGCCTGGAGGCCGCGGGCACCGAACAAGCCTAGATGTTGTGGTCAACCAGCGTATTCTCGCCTATATCCAGTCTTCTTTTTGGGTATAGACGTCAATGTGTGTGCTAAAGTATTGAGTCCTGTGGACTATGAAGGGAGAATCTGTGCCAAAAAAGACTGAGAGCACGGGTACTGGGCTGGAATCCTACGTTGCAAAGCTCATGGGCAACGGCTCAAACAGGACTTCGGTAACCGAGGACGAGATTCAGGTCGCCCTGAAGGATATCGATGTTTCTGATGAGCAGCTCAACGCGGTGTATTCCGCGCTGCGCAACAGCGGCATCCAGATTATCTCCGCGAGCGGAAACGACGACGCCCCGATGGCCGTCGACGATGACGATAACGATACCGACGATTTCGACGATGACGAGCACGATTCCGGCTCGCTTGACGATCACGAGCTTAAGATGGCCCGCCAGGCCGATGCCGAGATGGGCTCTTCCAAGAGCAAGAAGAAGCGTACCGTGCGCACGTCTCGTTCGCGTTCGCGCGTGCGCGGCATCGATGCCTCCACGGTGATGCTGACCGGCGACCCGGTTCGTATGTACCTCAAGGAGATCGGTAAGGTCGACCTGCTGACCGCATCTGAAGAGGTCGATCTGGCCATGAAGATTGAGGCCGGTCTCGAGGCTACCGAGAAGCTCGAGGCTGCCGATGCAGGCGAGATCGAACTCACACGCTCCGAGATGCGTCGACTTACGCGTATTGAGAATGTTGGTCTTGAGGCCAAGCAGGCGCTCATAAGCGCAAACCTGCGTCTGGTCGTCTCCATCGCCAAGCGCTATGTTGGCCGCGGCATGCTGTTCCTGGACCTGATCCAGGAGGGCAACCTCGGCCTGATTCGCGCCGTCGAGAAGTTCGACTACCAGAAGGGCTTCAAGTTCTCCACGTACGCCACGTGGTGGATCCGTCAGGCCATTACGCGCGCCATCGCCGATCAGGCCCGTACCATCCGTATTCCCGTGCACATGGTCGAGACCATCAACAAGCTCGTCCGCGTGCAGCGCCAGCTCCTTCAGGACCTGGGTCGCGACCCGACCCCCGAGGAGATCGGTGCCGAGATGGACATGAGCGCCGACCGCGTCCGCGAGATCCAGAAGATTTCGCAGGAGCCCGTGTCGCTCGAGACCCCTATCGGCGAGGAAGAGGATTCCCAGCTTGGCGACTTCATCGAGGACTCCCAGGCTATCGTTCCGCCCGATGCCGCCAGCTTCTCCATGCTGCAGGAGCAGCTCACCCAGGTGCTCGATTCGCTTGCCGATCGCGAGCGCAAGGTTATCGAGCTGCGCTTTGGTCTCGTTGACGGACATCCCCGCACGCTCGAGGAAGTCGGTCGCGAGTTTGGCGTCACGCGCGAGCGCATCCGCCAGATCGAGTCCAAGACCCTGGCGAAGCTCCGCCACCCGAGCCGCAGCAGCAAGCTGAAGGATTACATCGAGAGCTAGTCAAGCAAGAAGCGCCCTCAAGCACATCCGCTTGAGGGCGCTTTCATGTAGTCGTTGGGGACGTTCTTGAATGACTAGTCGTTTAAGAACGTCCCCAATGACTGGGTCGTCCCCAATGACTAGGTCGGAAAATTTCTTAAAAAAGTTCTTGCCCTAAGCTGATTCGTCCGTATAATAAACTTCGTTGCTTGAGAGCACGCACCTATTCCTCGGTAGCTCAATGGTAGAGCACGCGGCTGTTAACCGCGCTGTTGTAGGTTCGAGTCCTACCCGGGGAGCCAGGTTGTAAAACCCGTCGCTTATGCGGCGGGTTTTTTCATGTCACGATCGCCTAGAGCGAACGTTGCCATATCAACATTTCGTGTCGAGGATGTAATCCCGCGACCCACCACCTCAACATGGCGCGCTCGTTGTAAAATATTGCAGTGATTGCTCCCACGACATGGTGCCGCGAGCACCAGATAAGGAGATTCTTGTGTCTGAGACCATTAACGGCAGCCTGAGCGTCTCGAATGACGTTATTGCCGATATTGCCGGTTATGCCGCGATGACGTGCTATGGCGTCGTCGGTATGGCCGAACAGCTCCAGGGCGCCGGGAGCGTGCGCCTGCTTGCCGGTCAGCGCCTCCGCAAGGGCGTGCTTGTCTCCGCCGACGAGAACGGCCTTACGGTCGATCTTCACGTCGTGCTCGAGAACGGCGTCAACATGAAGTCCGTCTGCCACAATCTTTCGAGCTCCGTTGCCTTCACCCTGCAGGAGATCGCCCAGATCGATCCCGCCAGCCTTAAGATCGGCATCCATATCGACGCGCTCAAGAGCCGTCTGAACTAGCATCCGAAAACGGAGATTCAAATACCCATGATTGCAAAGACCATTCGCACCTGTTTTCCGATCGCTGCGGCTGCCGTTTCCGACAAGGCCGAGGAGATCAACAAGCTCAACGTCTTCCCCGTACCCGATGGCGATACCGGCACCAACATGTCGCTCACGCTCGCCTCGGTGACCAAGGAGCTCTCTGCCCTTCCCGCCGATGCCGATATGGAGGCCATCGCCGGTGCCATCACCCACGGCTCTCTCATGGGCGCTCGCGGTAACTCCGGCGTTATTACCTCGCAGATTCTTCGCGGCGTGGCCGAGGGTCTTGTCTCTGCCGACGAGCCTATTACGTCCGCCAACATTGCCTTCGCCTTCCGTCGCGCCGTCAAGGTTGCCTTCCAGGCTGTCCGCAAGCCCATCGAGGGCACGATCCTCACGGTCCTGCGCGATGTCTCGACCAAGGCAGACGAGTGCGAGAAGAAGAAGTTCTCTGCCGAGGGTGCGCTCGACGCCATCGTCGTCGAGGCCTACCAGTCCGTCGCCCGTACGCCCGACCTGCTGCCCGTTCTGAAGGAGAACGGCGTGGTCGATTCCGGCGCCTTTGGCTTTGCCATCTTCCTTGAGAACTTCGTGGCCGCAGCACTTGGCCGCAGCACCGTTGTCGAGGATTTCTCCGCTACGTTTGATTCCGCTGGCTCTGCCCGCGACGCGGCCCTCGGTCGCGTTGAGATCGAGGCGAACGACGACTGGGAGGGCTCGGAGTTCCGCTACTGCAACGAGTTCCTCTTTAAGGCCGACGCTCCCTTTGACGAGGACGAGTGCCTTAAGTTCCTGGGCTCCATGGGCGACTGCGAGCTGCTTGTGGGTGCCTACCCCGACTACAAGATCCATGTGCACTCCAACACCCCCAACCTGGTGCTCGAGCACATGCTGCAGCTTGGTCAGATCTACGAGGTCTTTATCCACAACATGGAGATGGAGGCCCACGACCGTACCGCTAAGATTCACGAGGACCAGGAGAAGGCCGCCGAGCCCGCGAAGGCCCTGGGCTTTGTCGCCGTTGCCGCTGGGTCCGGCGAGGCAGACATCCTCAAGTCTCTCGGCGTCGACGTGATCGTGTCGGGTGGTCAGACCATGAACCCCTCGACTGCAGACCTGCTGGGCGCGGTTGACCAGGTCAACGCGACCTCGGTCATCATCCTGCCCAACAACGGCAACATCCGCATGGCCGCCGAGGCCGCTGCCTCAGCCTGCACCGACAAGAAGGTCGCCGTCGTTCCCACCAAGACCGTTCCCCAGGCGTTTTCCGCGCTGTTCGCCGTCCTGCCCGATTCCGAGCTCGAGGACGCCGTCGCCGCTATGGTCGACGCCATCAGCGAGGTTCGCGATGGCGAGGTCACCCGCGCCGTGCGCGACTCCAGCGCCTCCGACGGCTCGCCGATTCACTCCGGTGACGTCATGGGTATCATTGCCGGCTCCATCGACGTGGTCGGCTCCGACGTGAAGCAGGTCACGCTCGATTGCATCAACCGCATGCAGGAGGAAGAGGAGGGTGACGCGCTGACGATTCTGGCCGGCGAGGAACTGTCCGATGAGGCCTTCCAGGAGATCGTCGACGCTATCGAGGAGGCTCAGCCCGATCTGGAGATTGACGCCCATCGTGGCGAGCAGCCGCTCTATCCCATGATCTTCTCGATCGAGTAGGCAACTGCCCATGTCCGAGCTGTGCTCCGTGCCGCGCGTCTCGGAGCGCTTTGCCCAGAGCAATGCGCTCGACGAGGATATCGCGCGACTCAAATATGTTTCGGGTAAACGTGAGGAGGCCCTTCGCCGTCTGGGAATTCGGACGGTGGGGGACCTCCTTCTCCATATCCCTCATCGATACCTCGACTTTACCCGTTCTTGGTCTATCGAGATGGCGCCCATCGGTACCGTGTGCACGATTGTTGCCACGGTCGATCGTATCGTCCAAAAACAGCCCCGCCCGCGTATGCAGGTGACCGAGGTCTCGCTGGTGGATGAGACGGGTGTGCTGCAGGTCGCCTTTTTCCGTCAGCCCTGGATTGCCCAGCAGCTTAAGCAGGGCGACCGCCTGGCCGTGATGGGCAAGGTCGAGTTTGCCTACGGCTTTAAGCAGATGGCCTCGCCGCACTTTGAAAAGCTCGAGGAAGGGCGTGCCGCGGGCACTATCCTGCCGGTCCATTACGTGAGTGATGGCGTGAGCCAGGCGTGGATGCGCCGCATCGTAAGTGGCGCGCTCGAGGTCGTCGGCAATCCCTTCGACCCGATTCCCGCACGCTTACGCGTCAAGCGCCGCCTGATGAGCAATGCCCGTGCGCTTCGATCGATCCATTTTCCCTCGAGCATGGCTGAGCGCGATATCGCGCGCGCACGGCTTGCCTACGAGGAGTGCCTCTACCTGCAGCTGGCGCTGCGCCTGCGCAACGACGGCGGCCTGGTCGATGTGGTGCCCTATGCCCACGCCGCGGGCGAGCACCTGGCCGCGCTTAAGCAGGCCCTGCCGTTTTCGCTGAGCGACGAGCAACAGGCCGCGTTCCAAGATATCCTTCGCGATATGTGCGATGGCGGGCGCGTGATGAACCGCCTGCTGCTGGGCGATGTCGGTACCGGTAAGACCGCCGTTGCCGCCTGCGCGCTGGCTGTGGCTACCGATAGCGGCACGCAGGCCTGCGTTATGGCGCCCACGGGCGTGCTGGCGCGTCAATATGCCGATAAGACCGGCCCCTTGCTCTCGCAGGCTGGCATGGCCTGGGCGCTCCTGACGGGCGCCACGCCGGCCGCAGAGCGCGAGCGGATCCATGCCCAGCTGGAATCGGGCGAGCTCGACGTGCTCTTTGGCACCCACGCGGTGCTTTCGGATAACGTGGCGTTTAAGCATCTGTCGCTCGTGGTCATCGATGAGCAGCACCGGTTTGGCGTCGGCCAACGCAATGCCCTGCGCGCGAAGGGCCCCGGTGCCGATCTGCTCGTTATGACGGCAACGCCCATCCCACGTACGCTTGCGCTTTCGGTCTACGGCGATCTGGACACGAGCATCATCCGCCATCGGCCCGTCCCTGGCGCTGGCGTGACGACACGCGTGCTTACCGAGTCGAGCCGCGACCTTGCCTATGGCGCCATCCGCGAGGCGCATGAAAAGGGTCAGCAGGCCTACGTTATTTGCCCGCTCGTGGAGCCGAGCGACTCGGCCGATGAACTGGAGGACGTGCCCGGTATCGCCCGCGACGATGAGGGCCGCGTGACGGTCCCCGTGCCGCTGCACGATACGGCGACCGAGCTCGATCGCCTGCGTCTGGCGTTGCCGGGTCTTGCCATCGAGCGCCTTCACGGCCGCATGCCAGCGGGGGAGAAGGACCAGGTTATCGATGCCTTTAAGCGTGGCGAGATTGACGTGCTCGTCTCGACTACGGTGGTCGAGGTGGGCGTCGACGTGCCTAACGCCACCGTCATGGTCATCGAGAACGGGGAGCGCTTTGGTTTGGCTGCTCTGCACCAGCTGCGCGGTCGCGTGGGCCGTGGCAGTGTGTCGGGCACGTGCCTGGTCATGACGCACTCCAAGGGCAACGGCGGCGCTTCGGCAGCACAAGATCGCCTGCAATCGCTCGAAAAAACCTCGGATGGCTTTACGCTCGCCCAGATGGACCTGCGTCTGCGCCACGAGGGCGAAATCCTGGGGTACCGCCAGCATGGCGGAGTGACCCTGCGCTTTGTCGACCTGGATGCCGACGAGGAGCTGATCGAGTGGGCCCATTTGGACGCGGTCGAGCTCTTGCGGTATGCTTGCAACCTTGACTCCGTGGCGACGCGCCCCCTGCGCGATGCGGTCGCCATGCGATATCGACACATTTTTAAGGAGGTCAGCGGAGGATGAGAATCATCGGCGGCGAATGGCGCGGTCGTAAGATCGAGGAGCCCCGTGGTCGCGATGTCACCCGCCCCACGACCGATCGCGTGCGCGAGGCATGCGCATCTATGGTCATGTCGGCATTCGACTTCGATCTGGACGAGGTCCGCGTGCTGGATGCCTTTGGCGGCTCCGGCGCCTTGGGCATCGAGATGCTCTCGCGTGGTGCCCGCTCGCTCACCACGTTCGAGATCGATCGCAACGCTGCTCGTCTGATTACCAAGAATATCGAGTCGCTCTGCCGCGACCGTGCACGCTGGCGCGTGGTGACGGGCGACGTGCTGGCAAGCGCTTCGCGCGGCCGCGTGCCGGGCGGTCCCTTTGACCTGGTTCTGCTCGACCCGCCCTATGCTTTTGG
>URRN01000088.1 GCA_900550185.1 uncultured Collinsella sp. | reverse complement strand
CAGTAAGCGCGCGCTCGGCCTCGCTGCGAGCGGCATCGAGCTCACGCTGCGACTCTGCCGCGGCGGCGGCAAGCGCCATCTCCTGGGCCTTGTCCGCCGCGGCGATCCTGGCCTGCAGCTCGGCAATCTGAGCGTCGCGCGCGGACAGGTCGTTTTGAGCAGCATTGCGTGCCGCCGCCTCGGCAAGCCTGGCTTCATCATCTTTGCGCTCCAACTGCGCACGTAAATTGTCGATCTCGCGCTGAAGCTCGGCATTCTCCTTTTGAGCATCGGAACGGGCCTCAACCGCCGCGCGCTGACTTGCACTCTCGCGCTCTGCGGCAGCGCCTTCGAGCTTGGCGCGCAGCTCGGCAAGCTCAGCGTCGCGCTTGGCAACCTCTTGTGCCAGCTGCTGAGCTGCAGCGTTCTTCTGCTCGACAAGCTGAGCGTCGCGCTGAGACTCTGCCTTTTGCAAAGCAGCCGTCGAGCGCGAGCGCTCAAGCTCCAGTGCCTGCTCACCCTCGCGCTGGACCGCCTTCACGCGCTCATCCAGGTCGCGCGAGAACTCGGCATCGCGCACCTGTTTGACGATATCTGCATAGCCGGACGCATCGACCTTAAACACTTCACCGCAATGCGGGCACTTGATCTCGTTCATGGCAGCTCCTCGATGGACGCAAATTTAAACCGTCTACACTCTACCGCGCCGCGCGGACAAAAAAGGCGCCGCTGTCATAATGGCAACGGCGCCAGAGCCACCACAAAGGTGCCTGTCCCCTTTGTGGTGGCTCTGGCGCCCTATAACCCAAAGAAGCTAAGAATCTGATCGCGGCTTACGGGCTTGTACTCGTTGGCATCGAGACCGACATCGTAGCGAAAGATAGGGCGTTCGCGATCGCGGTTGCGCACGTTGGTGCGGTCTCCCCTGCTGTGGATATGCCCGTGTAGCATGATGGCGCCACGCGCCTTGCCGTTCCAGCTGAGCATGGGGTAATGGCTCAAAACCAGGCGATGGCCCTTGGCATAGCCAGGAGCAATCTCCAGGTAATCGCGCACGTCTTCCCAAATCTGCGGTACGTCGGGATCTTCCCAGTCGCTGTCATGGTTACCACGGATGAGCGTCACATTCTGGCATTCGATGCACTCGCGCAGGCGCACCGCCTCCGCCAGGGGCAAACGATAGGTAAAGTCTCCCAAGATATAGAGGCGGTCGTCCACAGCCACGCACTCATTGATGGCATCGATGACCTTGCGGTTCATCTCCTCGACCAAATCAAACGGTCGATCCATGTCGTGCAAGATATTCGTATCGCCCAGGTGCAGGTCGGCGGTAAACCACATCATCGTCTCTGTCCTCATTTCGCAACGCGTCTAACACGTGCCTAGTATACAGATGCAGCGATGCGACAGTTACCCAAAGAGCCCGCCGAACAGACCTCGGCGGCGCTTGTCCTTTTTATTCGAACCTTTATCCTGGGTGTTCTTATCCTTTTGCTTTTTGCGATCCTGCTCCAGCTCATCGTCATCGAGCAGCATATCCCACTCAAACGGATCGTCCGTCAAATCGAACAGGTCGTCGTCAAACATGGCAGCCTCCATTGCCGACTAGCGAGCATCCACCACATAGAGCCCAACGCGCACCTGATGCCACGGGCTGCGCTCGGGGGCAACCTGTTGCACACGGGCCTCAAATACGTCCTCGTGGCCGTAATACATCATCAAGGACAGTGGGCCGACCTCGTTTCCCGGAACATAGCCAAGCTTGGTGTTGCCGTAATAAATCGCAACCGCCTCAGGGTCATGGGGATTATCGCGCTCGGCACACAGCGTCAGCTTATCGCCCGCTTTAAGATCGCCCAAGACCAAGGCGCCATCGGCATACTGAAATCCTGCAATGTGAAATGACAGAAGAACACGCGAAGGCTCGTACATAGCAACTCCTCTAACGGCCGGATAAACCGGTGTGTAACCTTATTGAGAAGTCTACGGTCCCGTGCGGACACAAATACATCCTGTCTGCGTCCTTCAATCGTTTGCCTCAACGCTTGCGCGACAGAACGCTTGCAGATAAGATAGGAACACGGATGGCACCCGTTGCCGCGGGTCTTGCCAACTCCGATACACGTTTTCATCGTGAGAAGTGGCCGTCTTCGCTTACGCGGGGGCGGCTATTTCATTCGGCCGATAAACAGACCGAGTTCGATAGCCGCAATCAACAACGCCAATAACGAAATAACATCGCTTACGTTCATACCAAATCCCTTCTAAAGGGAGTTGGCCCATCCGTGCTCCATAACAGTAGTCTAACGCAAAATGCAGGTAATAGGAACACTTGTTCGTATTACCTGCGCCCTTTTCTAATGCACAAACATGCGCACGAATTTGTGCTTCCAGCTTGCGTAGGGCGCATACCGAAACGGCACGTCCAGCCAGGTTGCCTTGTTCACGATGCTCTTCTTGTGGCTAAACGTATCGAAGCTCTCGCGGCCATGGTACTGCCCCATACCGCTCGCGCCCATGCCGCCAAAGCCCATATGGCTCGTAGCCAAGTGCATGATGGTGTCGTTGACGCAGCCGCCGCCAAAGGGCACGTAGCGCACAAAGCGTTGCTGAACCGCACGATCCTGGCTAAAGATATACAGGGCCAGCGGCGTCGGACGATCCGTAATAAACGCTTCGGCCTCGTCTAGGCTCTCAAACGTCAGCACCGGCAAGATGGGACCGAAGATCTCCTCCTGCATCACGGCGTCAGCGGGGGCCACGCCGTCCAAAATTGTCGGCTCAATCTTGAGCGAAGCCTCGCGCGCGGCACCTCCAAGCACGACCTTATCGGGATCGATCAGCCCGCGCACGCGCGCAAAATGCTTGGCGTTGACGATATGTCCGTAATCCTCATTGTCGAGTGGATGTTCGCCAAACATGCGACGGACCTCCTCCTTGATGAGGCCCAGCAGCTCGTCGTGCACGCGCGTATCGACCAGCAGGTAGTCGGGCGCCACGCAGGTCTGCCCCACGTTGAGCCATTTACCAAAGGCGATGCGCCGTGCCGCGACCTTCAAGTTTGCCGTCGCATCCACGATGCAGGGACTCTTTCCGCCCAGCTCAAGCGTCACGGGCGTAAGGTTTTTACTTGCGCGCTCCATGACGAGCTTGCCAACCGGAACGCTACCGGTAAAGAAGATCTTGTCCCAGTGCTCATCGAGCAGCGCTTCGTTCTCGGCGCGCCCGCCCTCGACAACCGTCACCAGGCGCGGATCAAATGCCTCTTCACAGATTTGCCTGAGCACCGCGCTCGATGCCGGAGCATAGGCGCTCGGCTTGATGACCACGGTATTGCCCGCGGCAAGGGCGCCAGCGAGCGGCTCGAGCGTCAGCAAAAACGGATAGTTCCAGGGCGCCATGATGAGCGTGACGCCATAGGGCACGGTTTGCGTTTTGCACACGCTCACGGCGTTAGCGAGGTCGCACGGACGCAGGCGCGGACGACTCCATCGGGCCACATGCGCAATCTGATGTCGAATCTCGGAAAGCGATGTGCCAATCTCGCACATATAGGCCTCGTCATGCGACTTTCCCAAATCGGTCTTGAGCGCATGAGCGATATCGGCCTCGTGGGCCCGCACCGCATCGCGTAAACTCACGAGCGCGCGACGTCGAGCATCGACATCAAACGTGGCGTGCGTCTTAAAGTAGGCGCGCTGATCGCCGACGATGCGCGCAATTTCCTCGGTGTTCATGGCACCCTCCTAGTTCTCGTCCTCAAACATACCACCCGCGACGACCTCGTACATATGCTCGAGCTCCGAGCGGTCCATCAAAAGTGGAACGGGGTATAGCGGATTGGCCTCGGCATCGTCATGGGCCGCCATTTGCGGAATATCGGAGCGGCGAATACCCGAGACATATTTGGGGATTCCCAGGGCCTCGTTCATGCGGTCGACCCAACCGATAAAGGCCTCGGCCGCAAGACTGTCCTGCGCGGTAGCCGGCGCAATGCCCGCCATGCGAGCCAGATCGGCAAGCTTGGGGGCGGCGGCGTCACCATAGGCGCGAAGCATATGCGGCAGGATGATAGCGTTGGCCAAGCCGTGCGGAATCCCGTATCGGCCGCCCAGACTGTGCGCGATGGCATGCGCATATCCGACATAGGAGCGAGTAAACGCAACGCCCGCCTTATACGCCGCCGAAAGCATATTGCGGCGCGCACGCATGTCGTCGCCATGCTCATAGGCCTCGAGCAAATTGTCGTGGATGAGTTGCACCGCCTGTCGCGCCATCTTACGCGTATAGGGCGTGGTGCTTCGCCCGATAAAGGCCTCGACGGCATGCGTCAGGGCGTCCATACCCGTCTGCCCCGTAATGGAGGCGGGCAGACCGCGCGTAAACTCGGGGTCGTGCACCGCAAAGCGCGGGATAAGCACAAAGTCGTTAATGGGGTACTTGTAGTGCGTCTCGTCATCGGTGATAACCGCCGCGAGCGTGACCTCGCTTCCCGTGCCTGCCGTAGTGGGAACGGCGATAAGCAGCGGCAGGCGACGATGAATCCGCAGCAGGCCGCGCATCTTGTTGATGGGCTTGCTTGGCTGCGCAACGCGTGCGCCCACGCCCTTGGCGCAGTCCATGGCCGATCCTCCGCCAAAACCGATAATGGCCTGGCAGGCGCTCTCTCGATACAGGGACGCTGCCTCCTCCACATTCGAGACCGTGGGGTTCGCACGCGTTTCGGCATAGACCGTAACGCCAATCCCCTGAGCCGTAAGCGCACGCTCGAGTGATGCCGTGAGCCCCAAACGTGCAATACCAGGGTCTGTCTCGATAAGGACCTTCTGGATCGAACGCTTTTGAAGCACTGTGGGCACATCCTCGGCATGCTCCAAAATGCGCGGCTCGGTATAGGGCAGGATCGGCAATGCGATGCGAAAAACCGTCTGATATGTTCGGCACCAGGCACGACGGGCTAGATGCATAAAGGAAACTCCTTCATTTGTTGATAGGTCAACATTTGCTCGACCGATTGTACTCATCGGAGGTCGCACGAGGTCTAGCAATCGTTAATCAATCAACATCTACACATGCCCAAAATTGTTTTATTAAAAATCATTCCTAATAGGCTTCACATTCGGTCGCATTTATGGATAATAGAACCCGTCAAGACGCACGTCCGGAGAGGGCCCTTACGGGACCGGACAAGCGCCCCATCGCCATCGATCGAAAGGATCGAATCATGAAGTTTGTTTGCCCCGTTTGCGGTTATGTGGAAGAGTTCGACGGCGACCAGCTGCCCGAGGATTTCAAGTGCCCCCAGTGCGGCGTTCCCGGTTCTCGTTTCCTGAAGCAGGAGGAGGGCCAGCTCGAGTGGGCTGCCGAGCACGTCGTGGGCGTCGCCAAGATGGAGGGCGTCTCCGAGGATATCGTTGCCGACCTGCGCGCCAACTTTGAGGGCGAGTGCTCCGAGGTCGGTATGTACCTGGCCATGGCTCGCGTCGCTCATCGCGAGGGCTATCCCGAGATCGGCCTGTACTGGGAGAAGGCTGCTCACGAGGAGGCCGAGCACGCCGCCAAGTTCGCCGAGCTCCTGGGCGAGGTCGTGACCGACTCCACCAAGAAGAACCTCGAGATGCGCGTTGAGGCCGAGAACGGCGCCACCGCCGGAAAGACTGATCTTGCCAAGCGCGCCAAGGCCGCTGGCCTCGATGCCATCCACGATACCGTGCACGAGATGGCTCGCGACGAGGCTCGTCACGGCAAGGCTTTCGCCGGCCTGCTCAAGCGCTACTTTGGCTAAGCCAACCGCTTGAGACATAACCTCTAGCTCGATGAGGCCCGGACCGTATTGGTTCGGGCCTTTTTGTGTCTCGAGGACTCGTTAACGCCCTGAAATAGAGCTATCTTCGGCATCGGTCTCTCGTCAAAAACTAAGTGAGTAGACTTTTCGAAACTTGCCGAGCAGACCATCCGTATTGCTTTATAAAGTCGCAGGGAAATGACTTGTTTCAAAACGGCCTGGTCGCCATCAAGCCAAAAGTCTACTCACTTAGAACCGCAGCCGTCCACGATCGAACTGTTTTGTGTCTAACGGGCATCTTTCCGTCAATTACTCCCAATTTTGTCCAGTCAACGAATAGTTCAGACCGAAGTAATGTCTCAGCCCTTTGCTCATCTGAGCTTTTATCGCGATATTCAGCATCGAGCATCCTGCATACGGTCTTAACGATCGCGCGGAATCTACCCTCATCGGATATCTGTCTGTGTGTCAGGAGAAGTACATCGTAGCCCATGGCCTGAAGGGCCGTCATGCGGTCAGCGTCACGCAAGCCATCCCCTGCGCGTCCGTGCGAGGCCTTTCCCTGACATTCAATGGCCACCTGTCGCCTACCGTCCGGTGAAGAAAGAAGTAGGTCGATATATACACGGGACTTTCCCACAATCGCTCGAGCACTTGTGCTTAACGTCACTTCGACATTGAGCTCTATGCCGCAAAACCCTTCGCCTCCCAGGGCTCGCGGCAGTCCAAGCAACAAATACGCCTCGACCTCAAAGGGCGACGCGGCACCCAATGGAACGAGTTGCGATACCGCCATAAATCTATTGCCGTAACGCATCCCGTAAACATCTGAACAAAAACGGTCAAGGTCTCTGCCTAAAACCAAAGCGTCTCGACGCCATAAATTTGAAGCGGTGCCGTCCTCGGACGGGCAGCGCACCCAACCGAACGTTGTCGAAATCGCGCCCGAATCAATTGCACGCGAAAGCTCCGCCTCAAGTGCCGCCGGCAGAGCGCACACCGCAAACAAGCCACACATCTCCGCCAATACCAAAAGAAGCTGGAGATCCGTCAGGTGCCGCGACATGATGAATGCCGTCAGCAGAGGAGACGTAACCAAAAACCCATGTTCCGTTTCCAGCACGGATTCCCTGGGAAACTCGCCTAGGAACAGCCGCTGCCTAATGCTGACAGGGCAAGTCCGCTTGCCTCTCGTCCGAACCAATGTATACAGCGGAAAGCCGAGCACAACCGTAGCCGTCGGGTTACGGGCGAGCTCGCATCGCCGCCGGTCTTCTTCCGGTCGCGGGAGCGGCGGACACAGAGCGCGGGCCTGAGGGGGCAAGCGCCAGTACTTAAAAGCCGATATGTCACAAAGTAGATCCTTCATAGGCACAGGAAAACACGAATTTCAACCCGGGCGCTCACGCATTGGCGCGAACGCGCCGAAAAGGGCGCCGAACGGACTACTTAGTTTTCAACAGCCCTCCCCAACTGGCCAAAAGCTTGCCAAAAGCTGGACGGAGCGCTGTTGAAAACTCATTTTTCGCTCATGCGGAAGCCTTGCACAGCAAGTGAGTAGACTATTTAGGACCCGCCGAGCGGACCGCCCATACTGCTTTACAAAATCGCAGGTAGATGGATTGCTTCAAAACGGCCTGCTCGCCAAAGCGCCAAAAGTCTACTCACTTAGGTTAGAGGGCGCATCCATTAGCTGCGATTCCAGGGTTTTTAGCTCTTTTGGACTCAAATCGTCGTACTGGACAAGGATTTGAGTCGGGTTTGCAGGGACATATGCGCCATCGGCGCACCATAGACAGTCATTGATATCGATGTAAGGGGTGCTCGAGCGCGTGAGGGCGCGTGTAAAAGAGGTTCCGCCCGTAACACGCTGCGCAACCACGACGCAGTAAAGGCCAGCGTCTGCGTGCTCGATCGAAACCTCCCCCGCCGGAAATGCCTTCCGTACAAGCGTCGCCAGGCCATCACGCGCCTCGCGAGCACGAACGCGTACGCGGTTCACATGTCGCTCGTAATCGCCAGATTCCAGTAAACGAGCCAAAGCGACCTGGTCAACAGAACTCACCGACGAGGCGTAAAAGCCAAGGTTGCGCCTAAACCGTTCCATCAGCTCATCGGGCAGGACCATATACGCCAAACGCAGGGCCGACGACAGACTTTTTGAAAACGTGTTGGTGTAGATGACCGATTGGGCGGCATCAATCGACGCGAGCGCGGGAATCGGCTTACCGGCAAGGCGAAACTCGCAATCAAAGTCATCTTCGATGAGATACCGGTCCGGCTGCTCGGCGGCCCAGCTCA
>URRN01000087.1 GCA_900550185.1 uncultured Collinsella sp. | reverse complement strand
CGCATGGCCTCGAGGGCCACGACACCTGCTGCCTCGGCAGCGCGGAAGACTTCCAGCGCCTGCGCTTCGGTGGCGCAGAAGGGTTTCTCGACGATGACGTGCTTGCCACCGGCGATGCAGGCAAGGGCCTGCTCGTAGTGAAGTGCGTTAGGGCTGCCGATATAGACGGCGTCGACGTCGCCGGCTGCCGCAAGCTCATCGAGTGACGTAAAGTTTCGCTCGCCACCGCGCTCGGCGGTAAAGGCAGTACCGCGCTCGGCATCGCGCGAGAGCGTGCCCACAAACGCGGCTTGGTCGTTGGCGTTGACGACCTGGATAAAGTCGTCGGTAATCATGGATGTGCCGATGGTCGCTATACGCAGCATGTATCCCCCTCGTGCCGTTCGGTTTACAGGATGAGTGTAGCGCGAGGGGGCAGGAAATAGCGTGCGAAAACGCCGTTACAGGTCGCTCTCGTTAAAGCCGGTATCGATATCGAGGTTGCTGCCGTCGGCCGCCGTGGTGGCGAGCTCATCGCAGCGCTCGTTGAGCTCGTGGCCGGCGTGACCCTTAACCCAGATGAACTCAACCTTGTGCTTGCTTTTGGCGGTGAGCAGGCGCTCCCACAGGTCGCGGTTCTTGACGGGCTGCTTGTTGGCGGTTTTCCATCCGCGCTTTTTCCAGCCGTCGATCCAGTGCTTGTTAAAGGCGTTGACGACGTACTGCGAATCGGAATGGACTTCGACGTCGCAGGGGCGGTTAAGTGCCTCGAGCGCCACGATGACCGCCATGAGCTCCATGCGGTTGTTGGTGGTCTTGGCGTAGCCGCGCGAAAGCTCGGAGGTGAAGGTCTTGCCGGCGGGGTTGGTGTATTTGAGCACGGCGCCGTAGCCGCCGCGTCCCGGATTTGATCGGGCCGAGCCGTCGGTATAGATGATGACCTTCACGGGCTTCCTTTCGTTGGGTACGTTTCGTGTGAGTGACCATTGTAGCGCCATGCCCGCCGGGGGCTAGCAATCTACGATTTCTACCCCGTCTTCCGACAGTTAGTTGGCATGGATGATGCGGTTGAGCTCGTCGAGGTATTGCTGCAAGAGGGGAGAGGGCTTGCGCTCGTCGTGCATGATATAGCCTACGTGCATCGTTGGGGCGTCTGCTAACGGGATCGATGCCATACCCCATTGCATTTCATTGGAGAGGACACCGGTCGACAGGGTGTAACCGTTTGACGTGATAAGTAAGTTAGTAAGTGTTCCGCGGTCCGAGATTCGTATGTTGCGGTCGCAAGGGATATAGCTA
Source organism: uncultured Collinsella sp. (assembly GCA_900550185.1). Classification (GTDB taxonomy): domain Bacteria; phylum Actinomycetota; class Coriobacteriia; order Coriobacteriales; family Coriobacteriaceae; genus Collinsella. The sequence continues at coordinate 6,867 of URRN01000087.1, read as the reverse complement.
AAAGGTTCCTCGGCGTAATAGAAGGAGTTCGAGGTGCCTTGCTCAAAGCTGTAGCGCGTATAGGGTGTGAGGTCGGCAAGGGACAGCTGCGGGCGGCGGGCAAGCGGGTGGCGCTCGCTAACGAAGACGTGGACCGTCGCGTCGAATAGGGGATGGAAGCTCGCGCGCGCATCGGCAAAAGCCTTCTGCAGAACGCGGGCGTTAAAGTCGTCCAGATAGAGGATGCCGATGTCGCTGCGAAACGCGCGGACGTCATCGATGATCTGCGATGTGGTGGTCTCGCGCATGATGAACTCGAACTTGCTGTCGCGGCAGCGCTCGACTACGTTGACAAAGGCCTCGACCGAAAAGGCGTAGTGCTGGGCGGAAATGGCGAGGCGGGCTTGCGGGGTACCGCCGTCCTCGTAGCGGGCCTCGAGCATGTCGGCCTGCTCTACGACCTGGCGTGCATAACCCAAAAGCTCGGTGCCGTCGTTGGTGAGCGTGACGCCGCGGCTGGAGCGCGTAAAGATCTCCAGATTGAGTTCCTGTTCCAGGCTTTTGACGGCGTTTGAGATGTTGGACTGAGCGGTATAGAGGCGCTGAGCTGCGGCGTTAATTGAGCCGGATTCTGCCACGGCGATAAGAAAGCGAAGCTGCTGGAGGGTCATCGGCGCCCGTCCTTTCGATAGCTATCTAAAAAACCGATAACAGGTTAGCGCTTTTAAGTGATTGACCGAGGGAAACAATGCTCGTACTATTCAAAACACACAAAGGCGGTAGGTAATTAAGCCAACCACGGAACCGGGATGCGAAAGGAGGCCCGCATATGAATTGCTTACCAAGACGAATGCCGGGCTCCTGTTTGCGCTCGTCGGCGTGATCAGGAGACAGCGACTTACTTCTCTCTAATTTATTTACTTTTGTTCGATCAAGGAGATCATCATGAGCCTGTTCATCAACAACCCCGAGCACACCTTTGGTTTCGATACCCTGCAGCTTCACGTTGGCCAGGAGAGCGCCGATCCCGCATCCGACTCCCGCGCCGTGCCTATCTACCAGACCACGAGCTATGTGTTCCGCAATTCCCAGCACGCCGCCGACCGCTTTGGTCTTGCCGACGCCGGCAACATCTACGGCCGTCTGACCAACTCCACCCAGGGCGTCTTCGAGGACCGTATCGCCGCACTCGAGGGTGGCGTGGCAGGTCTTGCCGTCGCCTCCGGTGCCGCTGCCATCACCTATACCCTGCAGGCTCTCGCCCAGGCCGGTGACCACGTGGTCGCCCAGAAGACCATCTACGGCGGTTCCTACAACCTGCTGGAGCATACGCTCTCCCAGTTTGGCGTCGAGACCACGTTTGTCGATGCCCATAACCTGGAAGAGGTTGAGGGTGCCATCAGGGACAACACCACGGTCATCTATCTCGAGACGCTCGGCAACCCCAACTCCGACATCCCCAACATCGACGCCATCTCCGAGATCGCCAAGAAGCACGGTCTGCCGGTTGTCGTCGACAACACCTTCGGCACCCCGTATCTGTTCCGTCCGCTGGAGCATGGTGCCAACATCGTCGTCCACTCCGCAACCAAGTTCATCGGCGGCCACGGCACCTCGCTGGGCGGTGTGATCGTCGACGGCGGTAACTTCGATTGGAAGGCGAGCGGCAAGTATGCGCAGATCGCCGAGCCCAACCCCTCCTACCATGGCGTCTCGTTTGCCGAGGCTGCCGGTCCCGCCGCCTTCGCAACCTATGTCCGCGCTATCTTGCTGCGTGACGAGGGCGCCTGCATCAGCCCGTTCAACGCCTGGATCCTGCTCCAGGGCACCGAGACTCTGTCGCTGCGCGTTGACCGTCATGTCGAGAACACCAAGAAGGTCGTTGAGTTCCTGGCTGGTGACAGCCATGTCGCCAAGGTGAACCACCCGAGCCTGTCTGAGCACCCCGATCACGAGCTCTATCAGAAGTACTTCCCCAACGGCGGTGCCTCGATCTTTACCTTTGAGATTAAGGGTGGCCAGGAGGCCGCCTGGAAGTTCATCGATCATCTGCAGGTGTTCTCGCTGCTCGCCAACGTGGCCGACGTCAAGTCGCTCGTCGTGCACCCGGCTACCACCACGCACTCCCAGCTCTCTGCCGAGGAGCTCGCCGAGCAGAACATCACGCCCTCCACGATCCGTCTTTCCATCGGTACCGAGAACGCCGAGGATATCATTTGGGATCTGAAGCAGGCCTTCGCCGCGCTGGACGAGTAAGGCGACTTGTGCAAGGACCCCTTGCGACTCGATAGGTATAACTGCATAAAATGCCTGCTCAAGGCGCCTGTGCGAACAATGGTTGCACAGGCGCCTTTTTTGCATAGAGAGGGTGCAAAAACAGGGTTTTTGACACGCTTTATGCATTCGAGTTGTGGAAAACTCCTGTTGAGAGGATGTGAGTTTTACGCAATTGACGTGCGCCTTTTGAGTAAAACCGCAGGTCGCGATTTGCTCGGGGTACTATGCAGCGCAATCGAATCACACGCAGCTCAAACGCAGCAAAAACGCACTACGGAGGTTTCCAGCTACATGAGGATCGATTCACGAAAACCGAAAGCCGCCGCCCTTTCCGCCGCTCTGGCCGTGGCACTTTTGGCGGGCGCTGGTGCAACTGATGCCCACGCCGCAACACTGTCCGATACGGTTGGATCTACGCCGTCCGAGACGACGCTGGTACAGCCCGTTGACTATCGCGGCGATGGTTATGGTTCCATGCAGGAGTGGAACGCCTCGATGGAGGCCAAGCGCGATTCCCTGGAGATGCGCGCTCAGATCATCATGAACATGTACGGTGACTATGCCACCGATGACGAGCGCGCTGTGCTGCAGGGTTGCATCGACGGCGCGGGTAGCCTGTTGACGATGGGGGAGGTTGACGCCAAGTCGACCGAGCTCGATGAGCTGCGCATTGCGCTTGAGGATGCCAAGCGCAATGCGCTCGAGGCTGCCGCCGAGGCGGAGGCTGCCGAGGTCGCCCAGGCTTCGTACTACAACGCCGGTTACACTCCGTCCTACGCGTCTGCCGCGTCCTACGCGAACGGATCGGGCCTGACGCGCTCTGCGGGTGTCAATAACTACAACGGGCGCCGCGAGACCTATTACAGCAGCAATGTGCTTTATCACTATCGCACGGGCGAATGGACTCAGGATTCTGAGGGCTTCTGGCGCGATTCCGACGGCTATTACGTTGTTGCCGCGGGCGATATGGCCCAGGGCTCGACCTTTACGGGCTCCAAGGGTGATTGCAAGGTCTATGACTCCGGTTGCGCTGCCGGAACCACCGACTACTACACCGGTTGGTAATTTTTCTGCATCACGGATATTTGGCGGACGGGCGTCTTTACCGAGCTTTAGGGCAACGTAAGGACGTCCGTTCTATGTATGCGTTTGAGTTAACAGAGCCCTTACCGTGGCGGTACGCTGGGCGTATGGATGCGGGGCACACTGGTTCTTGAGAAATAAGGTCTTTCTCTTGGAGGAAGTGGTCTTGTGAATGCTCGAGATATTGCCGTTGCCGCCGTCGCGTTGATGCTTGGTTGCCTTGGTCCTACGGCCGCGCTCGTCGCGGGTATGCAGGGGTCTTGTGGGGCTGCCTCTATCGTGGTTGGCGTGTTGATCGCGGCCGCGCTGCTGGGAAGTGCGGGTCTAGCCCTTTGTCGCGACGATGAGGGCCAGGCGTCGGAGTCGCAGCTCTAACCGTTGTGAAGCTGATTTTTGGTCAAAGATGAAAAAGGAAGCCGCCGCGAGGGGAGTGCCCCTTGCGGCGGCTTTACCATTGGATCTGTTGGCTGCAGTATGCCGAGCACTACCAGCTGCCTTCTATTTCGCGAATTCTCTGGTAGAGCCAATCGTTTTGCGGCACTTGGATATCGTGTTTGGCGGCCAGGCGGCAAATGGTGCCCGCGAACTCCTCGACTTCGGTTTTTCGTTGTGCGATGCGGTCCTGCGCCATCGAGGGCATACCGGTGGGGTCGATTCCCTCGATGAGGTGCACCATTTGCGTCAGGTCTGCCTCGGTCAGCTCAACGCCCTCGGCGTTGGCAACCGCAAGCGCCTCGCGCATGGCGGAGACAAAACAGCGGCGCTGCTCGGAGCCCGGCTCCGTGGCGCTTCCGTAGGTCCCGCCGTAGGCCATGCAGGTCTGGTTGATGCCGTCGTTGAGCATGAGTTTGGCCCACATGCGGTGGGCGATGTCGTCCTCGACGGTATGGGCGATGCCGCAGCGCGTATAGAGCTCGTCGATAGCGGCGACAGTCGCGGGGTCGGTGCCCGCTGCCGCGCCAAAGCGAATCTCGCCCGCATTGGTAAAGGTGAGCGCGCCGTTGAGGAACACGGCGTCCATGCCCTGGCAGATACCAAGAACGGTATGCTCCCAGCCAAAGCGTTCGGCAATCTTTTGCTCGCTCGTAATGCCGTTGCATAGCGAGGCGATGAGCGTGTTGGGTCCCACGACGCGCTCCATAGTCTTGAGTGCTTGGTCGAGACCGGTGGTCTTGACTGTCAGGATGACCAGATCGGCGGGCGTCGCCTCGCTGGCGCGGACGGACGTGAGATCGCAGGGCTTGCCGTTGACAGTGAGCGCATCGCCCGCGTGACGCTCAAAACGGGTGTCATCCATGATGTATTCGACGGCGTCGTTGCCGAGCGCCCGGGCGATCATGCTGCCGTAGAGCAGGCCGACGCCGCCCTTGCCGATAAAGGCGACCTTGTTGATCTGCATATGAATCATCTCCCCATATAAAAGGCGCCCGCATATGGGGCGCCTGATGGATTGTATGTCGTCGGGGCGTTTGGTGGGCGCGCGGGGCTGCTGTTGTGAAAAAGAAACTATTGCGCAGTGCGCTTATGCCGCGGGGCAGACCGCAAAAACGCGCGCGGGGTATCCGACACCATCACGGACCTTAGGGAAGGTGCAGAAGATGACGGCGCCCGTGGCGGGAAGCTCGTCTAGATGGTCCATGACCTCGATCTGATAGCGGTCGACCGAGAGGATGTATTGTTCGCCGGGGTAGGGGTAGGCGTCCTCGCGTGTGGTCACGCTCGTCTCCTTTCATCGGGCTTTTTGCTGATGTTAAAGCGGTGCCGTGACAGCTCGATTTCTGCTGCGTTACGATACGTTCTCGATTGCGATTCCACGATGTTTCGGCTGCGTGACCATTGTGTTTCGCCTTGCCGGGGCGCTGATGGCGAAGGGAGGGGCCGTGCAATATCGCGTTGACCCCAAAAGCGGCAACCGTATCTCGGCGTTGGGGCTGGGCTGCATGAGGTTTCCCGGTGCGCCGGGACGCCCGGATGCGAAGACTGCCGACGCCATCATCTCCCGTGCGGTGGAGCAGGGGATTAATTATCTGGACACCGCGTATCTCTATCCCGGTAACGAGGCGTGCGTGGGCGCCTCGCTTGAGCGCTTGGGGCTGCGTGACCGGGTGTTGCTGGCGACCAAGTTGCCGCATGCTTCGTGCAAGTGCGCGGAGGATTTCGACCGGTTCTTCGATGAGCAACTGCGGCGCCTGCGGACCGACCATATCGACTATTACCTCATGCACAACATTACCTCGCCCGCCCAGTGGGAACGTGTGGTGGCGTTGGGCATCGAGGACTGGATCGCGCGTCAAAAGGCGGCGGGGCGCATTCGCCAGATTGGTTTTTCGTACCACGGCAGCGCGGCGGATTTCCTGACGATGCTCGATGCATATGAGTGGGACTTTTGCCAGATCCAGTACAATTACGCTGGAGAGCGATATCAGGCGGGAACAGCGGGGCTCATGGCCGCCGCCGAGCGAGGCCTCGCGGTGTTTGTGATGGAGCCGCTGCTGGGCGGGCGTTTAGCGGGCAAGCTGCCGCCACGGGCCCGCGCTGTGCTCGATAGTGCCCGTGACCCGCATTTGCGCACTCCTGCCGCCTGGGGTCTTTCGTGGGTGTGGAATCATCCTCAGGTGACGATGCTGCTTTCGGGTATGACCGATATCGCGCAGGTGGATGAGAATTCGTCACTGGCAGACCTCGCGTTGCCGAATTCGATGACTGCCAACCAGCTCGACACGATTGCGCGCGTGTTGATGGAGTTTGAGAAATCGAACCGTGTGCCCTGCACGGGATGCGGCTACTGCATGCCATGCCCCAAGGGTATCAACATTCCCGGCTGCTTTGCCGCCTACAACGCGAGCTATGCGCACAGCTGGTTTACGGGGCTGTCGCAATACTTTACGGCGAGTGCGGTGCGCACGAGCGAGCCCAAGCTCGTGAGCAATTGCGTCAAGTGCGGCAAATGCGCGCGCCACTGCCCACAGCACATCGATATTCCCGAGCGTCTCGACGATGTGCGCCGACGTTTCCAGCCTGGTCCCGTGACGGCGGTGCTTAAGGCCTTCGGCAAAACGCGCTCCTCATGACCCTTTTATAACTTGCGGTGGAATAGTTCCTGTTTGCGGCAGAATAGGGGCCAAACAGGAACTATTTCACCGCAACTGAAGGGGGCTGTCGTGGGTCATCGGGATTCATGTGATGATTTGCGTGAGGTTTGTTGGGGCGTTTTGGGCGCTGGACACATTTCGCATCGATTTGCATCGTCGCTCAAGGAGGTGGACGGGGCACGGCTTGTGGCTGCCGCCGGCCGCACTCCTTCGCATGTTGAGGAGTTTTGCAGGGCGTTTTCGATTGATGCCGCGCACAGTTATGCCACGGCTGACGATAGCGGCGATGTGGCTTATGATGCGCTGATTGCCGACCCCGATGTCGACGCAATCTACTTGGCTCTTCCACATGGCATGCATGCGCATTGGGTCTGTCGGGCACTGCGCGCGGGAAAGGCCGTGCTGTGCGAAAAGCCGGCCGTTTTGAGTGAGGAAG
>URRN01000086.1 GCA_900550185.1 uncultured Collinsella sp. | reverse complement strand
GCTTGTCTCGGTGGTTCCCATGCTGGTGTTCCCCGTCGAGAAACGAGGAACGGCTATGGGCATGGCGGGCATCGTCATGTCGGCGGGTCCCGCGGTCGGCCCCGTCGTAGGCGGCGCGGTGATCGACACGTACGGCTGGCGCACCATGATCGGCGCCATCGTCCCCCTCGCAATTCTCGTGCTGGTGCTGGGCGTGTTCATGCTGAAAAACGTGGGCGAGCTGAAGAACCCCAAGCTCGACCTGCCCTCGGTCGTCCTCTCCACCATCGCCTTCGGCGGACTTCTCTACGGGTTCTCGAGCGCCTCGTCGATGGGTTGGGGCAACCCCGTGGTGCTCGGCTCGATCGTCGCGGGTGTCGTGTGCTTGGTGCTGTTCGTCGTACGCCAGGGCAAAATCGAGGACCCGCTGCTTCAACTGGGCACGCTCAAGACGCGCGAGTTCCGCGTGGCCGCCATCATCGTCACGCTCATCAACGCCGCATGCCTGGTCACCAACACGCTGTTGCCGTTGCTGCTGCAAACCTCGCTTGGCGCTTCGGCCTTCGAAACCGGCATGGCCATGCTTCCCGCCGCGGCGGTGGGCATCATCATCAGCCCTATCTCCGGCGTGGTGTTCGACAAGTTCGGTCCGCGTGCCATCTCGATCGTCGGCCTGGCCCTCATGACCGGCGCCCTGTTCCTGCTCTCGCTTTCGACGGTAAACACGCCCATCTTGGTGGTTGCGCTGTTCTGCATGCTGCAGTCCGCCGGCCAGTCGCTCGCGAACATGCCGGTGAACACATGGGGTGTCAATGCCTTGAAAAATGACATGATCGCCCACGGCAACGCCATCGCGAACACCGGCCGCCAGGTCGCCGGCGGTTTGTGCACGGCGCTCATCATCACGGTCATGACAAGCGTCACCGCGTCGGCCGGCGTCGATGCGAGCATCCAAGTAGCCACCGCCGTGGGCGCGGGCGTCGCTTACAAGGTGTGCGCGGCAATCGGCCTCGTTTCCCTTATCTGCGCCATATTCAGCGTGCGCACCAAGAAAACCGCACCGAAAACGAAGGAGGCATAAGCGATGTCCGAGATTCTGTCCGAGCGCATCCCGCTCGAGCTCGAGGGGACGCCCGTTTCGAGCATCATGATTGAAGAGCCGTTCACCTGCACGCAGGATTGCACGATTTCCGACGTGGTGCGCATGCTCGCCGAAAACGAGGTGAGCAGCATGCCCGTAATCGATGAGCGCAACCAGGTGGTCGGGTTCATCTCCGACGGCGATGTCATGGGAGCCATCGCGCAGCATCGCGCTCACACCATCTTCACGGGCGGTGACGCGTCCATGCTGTACTTCGACGATCAGAGCCTTGAGCAGCGCATCGAAGACCTGAAGGATCGCTGCGTCATGGATTTCGCGACGCGCCAGGTAGTGTGTGCCCGTCCCGAGCAGAGCATCGCCCGCGTCGCCGCGCTGCTGGCGAAGAAGAAGTTCAAGAAGCTTCCTGTGGTTGATGACGAGGGCAAACTCGTGGGGGTCATCCGCCGCTCCGCCATCACCAAATACATCTTCGGCATCCTTTTCCAATAGGGGCAGGTCGCACTTGAGGCGAACATCTCGAGGCATCGAGCCAGCAACTAGACCAGACAACCTCGACACGCACGCGCTTTCCCTCGATGCTTCGGTAAGGGGAGCTGCGAAAATCGCAGCACGGGTGATCGGCGCCGCGCCCCCGAAGGCAAAAGCGAACACGGGAGCGATACGATGGGAAAAGTCCTGGACGAAGATTTGGTTTATGAGATTCTCTCCGTCGTGGCAGAGATTCCGGCGGGATGCGTCGCCTCGTACGGTCAGATAGCGCGCCTCATCGGCAGGGAGAAAAACTCTCGCCTGGTCGGAGCGGTGCTGAGCGAGGCGGATCGCTACGGCGATTATCCCTGCCACCGCGTCGTCAACCACGCGGGACGCCTCGCGCCAAACTTCCCCGACCAGCGAGCACTACTGACGGAGGAAGGAGTCGCCTTCCGAGACAACGGCTGCGTCGACATGAAAAGGCACCAGTGGAACGAGTAGCCAGGCAGCGTAGCGTCGAAAGGAGCGACGCCACGGGGAACGACCTGCGCCCCGCCGCCGGACAACCTATGGCAAAGTGACACGTCCCACAAAGAGCGGCGCACCAGTACGAGACACGACCGCGACGTAAAAAGACCCTATGATACTCGTAAGCATCTATCTGATTGCCCGCCTCGAGGTACCCAAAGAACGAGAGATGCCGAAACCCCTAGACAAAGAAAAAGGTCGGGAGCTTTTATGCTTCCGACCTGAAGTTTCATGGTCGCGGGGGCGGATTTGAACCACCGACCTTCGGGTTATGAGGTCGCTACGACGTTGTTTCATTCAGACATTTCGACCCAAATTGAAGTCAATATAACTCCAGGTCATTTGATGTTTTCATAGATTTACGAAAGAAAAGTACGCGGAATAATTCGACCCAAATTCGACCCACAACGAGCTTGAAAGCGGTCAGGCGGAGCATTACCCTTGGGGTGTGACCCCACGCAGGGCCCACCACCAAGGGTAATGCCCACTCGCCCCAGCCCTTTGCGCCATTCCGCGCAACCGAGCGCGATTCTCAGGCACTTCAGGCAAGGAACACGATGAACGACCGACCTCTCGTCATAGGCAAAGGAACGAAGCAACGCCGCGACAAATACACGTGGCGCTACCGTCACAGCCTCGGCAAGGATCCGGTCACGGGCAAATACCGCTATTCGCCGTGGCAGACCATACATACCACCAAAAGCCGAGAGGTCGACGCCGCACTCGAAGCCTACAAGGCAGAACTCAACAGCGGCACCTACGTCCAAAAATCGAGGGACACCGTCGGCTCGTACGCAAAAAAGTTCCACGACAACCGCGAAGGAACCATCATGCCGCTCGCCTACTCGACATCCTACTCAATCGAGAACCGGACGCGCACATCACATGCGTGATGCTCATGCTCGACACCGACATGAGAAGGGCAGAAGCCCTCGGGATGACGTGGTCCGATGCCTCCGTCGAGAACAGAAGCATCCTCATTGAGCAGCAGTTCGCGGCCGATCGAAGCGTTCGCTCGCCCAAAAGCAAGAAAAGCGTGCGGAGGATCTCGATAAGCGAGACGCTGACGTCGTATCTCGAATTCTGGAAAAAGGAGCAGGCCCGCGAAATGGAAGCCTTCGGCCTGGAACAAGTCAAAGGCACTCCGCTCGTCCACTCATTCGAACGAACGAAAGACAGGCATCCCCAAGTCAACTTCATGGACCTGAATGGGTTTTCGCGCTGGTTCAGAAACTTCAGCGTCGAGAACGGGTTCGGCAAGTTCGAAGGCGTTCGAACATACCATTATGTGAAGGAAACTGTCGACGGGGAAACGATTTCGAAGCGTTATGAGCATAAAGAGTGGCTCGAATTGAGGGATTACCTCAGGAAGCATCCCAAGGTTCGCGAGGCGAGGCATATCAGCACATATGAGAGCGAGCACCTTCCTTACGGATATTCGGGCCTATCGAGCCACACCGCTACTGCCGCTACTGCCCGCTACTGCCCGCCAGCTTCCGAACCAGCGGGCGGTAGCAGCACCCCGAACATCTCGCCGACAGCGCAGAGAGTCGTCGACCTGGCGGCCAAGGCCGACATCGAGGACGTGATGCTGTGCGACCTGCCCGGCGTCCTGTCCTTCCTAGGGCTGCCACCTGAGACGGAGATGCCACCGGGCAACAAGGGGAAGACGAAGCTCAAGAAGCTCTACAGGAAGGTGGCGCCGAACAAGGCATACCACTCCGGCGAGCGCGCCAAGGATTTGATCTCGCACCTCGACATGGCAGAGATCAGGGCATCGGCGCCCGTCCAAGAATTGGGATGCAGTTCAATACGAGCTCGGGGCTCTTTTCGTCTAGATTGGGGACGCATGGCCGGACGAAAACAATTTGCGTCTGGTAATAAGCGTACGAAAGCGCAATTTACGTCTTAATTCCGTACGCAAATCAAGACGAAAATCGTTTACGTCTGCTTTAATCCGTACGAAAACGGTTTTCGTCTTGCAGGGCAGTTGCCGTTTCTACAGTTCAACTTCCAGTTCGGCTTTGTGCTCGTAGAGGTAGTCGCGCATGTAGGGGATGGCAAATGAGACCTTGCCGTACGAGGGAGCCTCGATAATCGATTCTCTTAACAGGCGGCTGCGGACGGAACTCACCTGTTGAGGCGTTTTGTTTAGGGCATCGGCAACCATGCTGGTCGAGCTCGTCTGCCCCAAAGACGCCATGCTCAGCAGATAAGCGATGCACGTGGGCGGAATGCGCTGCAGCGCGGGCTCAATCACCATGGCGCAGAAGCGTTCGCGTGCCGTTGCAATGCCACGCTCGGCTTCTTCTTCTCCAATAATCGTTGTATGTGCGCGTCTTGCCAACTGCCATGCGTAGTATCCAACGAGTTGGATCATGAAAGGATAGCCCTGCGTTGCCTCGGCAAGTTGGCCGGCAATACCTGGCTGCAACTCCATGCCAGACGCTTCAATGGTTTCCTCGAGGGAGTACGACACTTCGGTTACTGCCACAGCCTTCAGATCAAAGGGGAGGGCGCGGCGCAAAAACGCAAGTGTCTTTCCGTTGATGATGCTTTCAATCATCGAAGGCAGCCCAGCAAAAACAAAGGCGATATCAAGGTCTTCGCCGATAACCTGCTGAATCGCAATGGAGAGCGTTCGGACCTCATCGAGCTCTGCGTCTTGAACCTCGTCGAGAGTGATGAGCAGGCCATTTCCATTCTTGGATATTGTCTGTCTCATGGCGTCGCGTAGCGATGGGCCGATTCGCTCAATATCTATGCTGCCGATGGATATGCCAGCTACGGTGGGCTCAAATCTGGCGTGTTTGGCCTGGAATTTGGGCTGCAGCTGTTCGAGAATGCGCTGGCAAAGTCCCTCGGTTGCGACCTCTTTTATGACCGTCCAGCCACGGCTTTGCGCCAAACGTGAGCACTCGTCAAGGAGGACCGTCTTGCCCGTTCCACGGACGCCGGCTATGCGCATTAGGCGCCCAGGGGCACCAGGCCCGTTGGTGAGGCCTTCACTGAATTCTTCAAGTACATCTTCGCGGCCGATAATCGTGGGAGGTGTTTTACCTGCTGTGGGCTTAAAAGGGTTTGTTTGCATGTGAGCCACCTTTGCTCAAGATATAGCAAGATATAGCAAAGTATAGCAAGATATTGCAAAGTATAGTGAGATATAGCAACGTATAGCGCTGTTCTCGGGTTCTTACGGTGGTGCTATTTTCCGAATGCCGCGCGGATAAAGCGCTGGGCGAACAGCTTGTTGGCGACGTTGATGACATGGCCCAGGAACAGTGCCGAGATGGCGGTCGTGACGCCAAAGCCGCCCAGGTTGTACATAAGGATCAGCGACAACGCGAGCGTGGCGGCGACATGTGAGCAGTCAAACACGACTTTTACGTCACCAAAGCGGCGTTTAAGCTTTTCGGCAATGACTTGCACCAAGCCGTCGGGCGCGTTGGGGACAACGCCCATGTTGACGACGAGACTTACGCCAAATGCGGTGACAGCGAGGGAGAGCAGCATGGTCGCAATCTGTGTGGGGAGTGCCGTGGGATGCAGTGGGTTGACCGCCATGAAGAGGTCGGTCAAGCCGCCAATCAGCGTTGAGAAGAACAACTCGAGCAGGATGCGCGGCTGGAACTCGCTTCGCAAGATGGCTAATTGCGCCACGATGTAGGCGACGTAGGTTGCGGTGATCCAAAAGCCGAGCGTCTTGCCAGTGAGCATGGATAGGGTTGTGGCAAAGCACGTGAGCGCGGCGACGCCCAGGCCGGATGCCGTCTGGAGACTCATACCGAGTGCCAGTACTGCAACGCCCACAAGATACATCAGCATTCTAATGACGGTATGGCACCAGTCGATGTTCTCGCCATGCATGATAATGAGCGGTCGCATGTTGCTACCCGTCCTTTCGGTTGTGTGAAAAAGCTGACCCGGGCCGGCAAAAGAGGGTTATCGGAGGCACTGCTGCAAAAGCAGAAAAGCCGGCCCCACGGTCAGTCGTCTAGGAAGTGTCTCGCTGTGCCGGAATGGGACTAAAGGTCCAACGAGACGGGAAGAAAGCAAATGGCATTGCGTGGGCGATAAGATGCCAAGATGGTAGGGTGTGTCTTAACACCCTATTGCCCACGCTCAACGAAATCGGTTTCGTTTGAGCCTAAGTATACGCACGGGATTTTATTTGCGAAGAGAAAAACAATAAAAAGGTGAACGTTCACCTAATCGCAACAACTCGTTGGCTGTAGTTGCGGTGGAATAGTTCCTGTTTTTGCTGCTGAAGGCCTTGAACAGGAACTATTCCACCGCAACTTATGATGGGGCGGGGGATGCGATAGTATTGCATGGTGAAATTCGACAAACCGTGAGCTTCATCCGAGGGCTTTATGGAACAGCACCAGCATTATCAGAGCCTGCAAGACCAGGCGTACAACGCATTGCGCTCCAAGATCATCTATGTCGAGCTCAGGCCCGGCACGCGTCTTTCGGCGATTGGTCTGGAAAAGGAGACGGGAATCGGGCGCACGCCCATTCGCGAATCCTTTGTGCGCTTGCGTGAGCAGGAGCTGGTGGAAACGCGTCCCAAAAGCGGCACCTACGTCTCTAAGATCAGCATGGAACGCGCCGAAAACGCCTGCTTTTTGCGCGAGAAGCTCGAGAGAAGCGTGCTTATTAAATGCTGTTCGGCCGCCTCGCCCGAGCAAAAGCAGCGGCTTGAGCAGATTCTTACCGAGTCCGAGTCGCTCGACCATGGCGAAACGCGTCGTTTCTTTGACCTGGATAACCTGTTCCATGAGACGTGTTTTGAGATTGCCGGTCGTCACATGTTGTGGGGTTGGATGAAGAGCATCAACACGCATTTTGAGCGATATAACTGGTTGCGTATGGTGTCGCAGGATTTGGATTGGGAGCCGATTCGTCGGCAGCATCGCCGGATTCTCGAGGCCATTAAGAGGGGCGATACCGACGCGGCGAGCTATCTGGCAGAGACGCACCTGCACCTGATGCCCGAAGAGCAAGGTCCGGTTATCGCCTTGCATCCCGACTATTTTGAGCTGTCCAAAGACTCGTTCATCTAATCAATCCCCATATAAGTTGCGGTGAAATAGGGACTGTTTTGTGACCTAGGTGGCGCAAACAGTCCCTATTTCACCGCAACTGCGTTGGGGCGTAACCGGGGCACAAAGCTGCGGCACCGCTTGGAGGCGTGTCGCTTCCGTCACGTTCTATCAGCATACAAGACGGTTTTGGTTCTTGTTCGTGACGGAAACGGCGCGCTTCCGAGCCGTTTTAAAAGAAAGGGGGCGAGGTCTAGGGCACGCCCCCTTTCACGATAGAGAGCTAAACCTAGCCGCGGACCTTTTTGACGACGTCCATGGCCTCGCGGGCAATCTGCTCGACCTTGGAGAAGTCGCCGTCGGCAAACAGGGCCGGCTTAACCATCCAGGTGCCACCGCAGGCGATGATGGCGGAGGAGCTCAGGTACTCCTCGACGTTGGCGGTGCTCACGCCGCCGGTAGGCATAAAGCGGTGACCGACAAACGGAGCAGCGAGGGCCTTGATGGTGTTGAGGCCGCCATACTGAGCCGCGGGGAAGAATTTGGTGACCTTGAGGCCCAGGTTCTCGGCGGCGGTGACCTCGGAGGGGGTCACGGTGCCGGGAAGGACAGGCAGGTCGATGTCGATGCAGTGCTTCACGACGTCCTCGTTGTAACCCGGGGAGACGATGAACTTGGCACCGGCTGTGCGGGCCTGCTCAACCTGCTCGACGGTCAGGACAGTACCGGCGCCAACACACATCTCGGGCTCGGCCTCGGCCATAGCGGCGATGCACTCGGCGGCGCAGGCGGTGCGGAAGGTGACCTCGGCGGACTTCATGCCAGCTGCCATAAGGGCGTGGGCGAGCGGAGCGGCGTCCTCGACCTTGTCGAGCACAACGACCGGCACGATGCCCAGGGACTCAAGCGTGGTGTAGAACTGATCGAACATGATGTTCCTTTCGATGTGTGGCGCGCATGGGCGCATGATTGCCAAATGTGCTGGTCAGGAGCCGATTTTGGATTGGTTATCGGAGGCACTGCTTGGGGTTCAAGCAATTCCAAAACCGGCTGCTCGACCAGTCGTGTAGGGAATGCCAGGCAAAACCGGAATGGGACTGGTGGTTTTGCCCGGCCGGAGGAATCGGGGAGCGGGCCGCAGAGGTATGGGATTGGAAAGCTGCGGCCCGCGGAATGGAGACGGACTAGCG
>URRN01000085.1 GCA_900550185.1 uncultured Collinsella sp. | reverse complement strand
GAGCACTGCCGCTTCCGCGCCGCCCACACCACCTGCTATTCCAGCCATTAGGAGCCTTCGATGTTTACTCCGCTTATCACTCATGATTCTGACGGCACTGCATTGGCGGCACCCGTTGATGCCGCACGTCGCAACGGTGCCACGTACAAGACGCGCACGATCGACGATCTGCGCATTAAGGATGATCGCCTGCGTGCGGCCATCGAGGGCACGGGGCACCTGCTGTTCGACGGCGGCATGGGCACCATGTTGCAGGCCGCTGGCATGAAGGCGGGCGCCCTGCCCGAGCTGCTCAACTTTGAGGAGCCCCAGGTTATCACTGATATCCAACGTCAATATGTCGAGGCCGGCTGTGACGTGATCACCGCCAACACCTTTGGCGCCAACGCCCACAAGCTCGACGGCGCCGCCACCGTGGCAGACGTCTTTGCCGCGGCCGTCACCTGCGCCCGCGAGGCCGGCGCCCGCTACGTCGCCGGCGATATCGGCCCCATCGGCGCGCTGCTTCGTCCCTTAGGCACCCTCAGCTTTGACGAGGCCTACGACCTCTTTGCCGAGGAAGTGCGCGCCGGCGTCGATGCGGGTGTGGACCTCTTTATTATCGAAACCATGACCGACCTAGCCGAGATCAAGGCGGCCGTCCTCGCCTGCCGCGAGAACTCCGACCTGCCCGTCTTTGCCACCATGACCTTTGAGGAAGACGGGCGCACCTTCCTGGGCACGAGCCCCGAGGTTGCAGCCATCACGCTCGACGCTATCGGCGCCGACGTCCTGGGCATCAACTGCAGCCAAGGACCGGCTGAGCTCCGGGGACTCGCCGCACGTATGCTCACCGTTACCGACAAGCCCGTTATGGTGCAGGCCAACGCGGGACTTCCCCATGTGGACGACGACGGCAACACCGTCTTTGATATCCAAGCCCCCGAATACGCCGAGGCCGTCGCCGGCATGATCGCCGACGGCGTAAGTGTTGTAGGCGGCTGCTGCGGAACCACACCGGCGCACATGGCCGCCCTGCGGACGCTTATCGACAATCACACGCCCAGCCCGCGCCGCCGCAAGCCCAGCATGTCGGTCACGAGCGCTCAGACGGTCGTGGACCTTCCCTGCGACGGCCACAAGATCGCCGTCATCGGCGAGCGCATCAATCCCACCGGCAAAAAGCGCCTGCAGCAGGCCCTGCGTGACGGCAACCTGGACTACGTCGTGAGCCAGGGCATCAGCCAGCAGGAACAGGGCGCCGATATCCTGGACGTCAATGTGGGCCTGCCCGAGATCGACGAGGTCAAGATCATCCAACAGACAACCGAGCTGCTCCAGGGCTCCACCTTGCTGCCGCTGCAGATTGACTCCACCGACCCCGCAGCCGTCGAGGCGGCCGTGCGCCGCTACGCCGGCAAGCCCATCATCAACTCGGTCAATGGCAAGCAGCAGATCATGGATGAGATCTTTCCGCTGGTCGCCCACTACGGCACCAACGTCGTCGGCCTCACACTCGACGAAGGCGGCATTCCCGATACCGCCGAGGCTCGCTTCGCCATCGCCGAGCGCATCGTGGCCGAGGCTGCCCGCTACGGCATCGGCCCGGACCGCATCCTCATCGACTGCCTGGTCATGACCGCCTCGACCAATCAACGCCAGGCCGAGCAGATCCTGCACGCCATGTCCCTGTGCAAGGAGCGTCTGGGCGTCAAATGCGCGCTCGGCGTGTCGAACATCAGCTTTGGCCTGCCCGCTCGCCCGCTGCTGGGCTCGGTCTTTTTGGCTGCCGCTTTTGGCGCGGGCCTGGACGCCCCCATCATGAACCCGGGCTCTAAGCGCTTTATGGATACCGTCTACAGCTATCGCGTCTTGAGCGTTGAGGACGAGGGCTCGACCGGATACATCGAGCGCTACGCCGGCTGGACCGATCCGTACAAGATCGCCGCGAACCCGGCGGCGGCCCAGGCGGTATCGACCGACGCCGCGCCCGCCGCTGGCACCGCCGGCACCGACGGCAACGACGACCCGATTCGTCGCATGGTCGTCTCGGGCCGCAAAGGCGAGATCGCGGCCGAGACCGAGCGCCTGCTAGCGGATCACGACGCCATGGACCTCATCAACAACCACTTTATCCCCGCCCTCGACGAGGTGGGTGTCCTCTTTGACCAGGGCAAATTCTTCCTGCCGCAGCTCATGGCCTCGGCCGAGGCCGCGCGCGTGGGCTTCGACACCATCAAGCGCCTGATGCCCGCCGGCGAGATCGCCGACAAGGGCAAGATCTGCGTGGCCACCGTCAAGGGCGACATCCACGACATTGGCAAGAACATCGTCAAGATGCTGCTCGATAACTACGGCTACACCGTCTTTGACCTAGGCCGCGACGTCGATCCGCAGGAGGTACTCAAGACCGTCAAGGAGCGCGATATCAAACTCGTCGGCCTCTCGGCGCTTATGACCACCACCGTCGTGGCCATGGAAGAGACCATCAAGCTGCTCCATTCGGAGGTTCCGGGCGTCAAGATCATCGTAGGCGGCGCCGTGCTCACCCCCGAATACGCCAAGCAGATCGGCGCGGACTTCTATGCCAAGGACGCCGCCGAAAGCGCTCGTATCGCCGAAGAGGTCTTTGGGCAGTAACACAACGGAAACAACCGAGTACCAAAACGTGCCGCATGCGCCACTTGGCACGTGCGGCACGTTAGAATAGATAAGACTATGCTCGTTTTGGCAGATAGGAGCGCAAGGATGGCGATCACGCCCGCAGAAATCGCGGAAACCCGCGGCATGGTTGAGGAACAGAACCTCGACATCAGGACCATCACCATGGGTGTTTCGCTCATGGGTTGCGGCGACGAGAACCTCGACCGCATGTGCACGAAAATCTACGACCACGTGACGCACACGGCTGAGCACCTGGTCGAGACCGCCGAGAACCTCGAGCGCGAGTACGGTATCCCCATCGTCAACAAGCGCGTCTCCGTCACCCCGGTGGCGCAGATCGCCGCTTGCTGCAAGGATGAGGACCTCACCCCCATCGCGCATGCCCTCGACCGTGCGGCCGAGACCCTCGGCATCGACTACCTGGGCGGCTTCTCCGCGCTCGTCCAGAAGGGCATCGGCGACGCCGACCGCCGCGTCATCCATTCCATCCCCCAGGCGCTCGCCACCACGAGCCGCGTCTGCTCCAGCGTCAACGTCGCCAGCCTGCGCGCCGGTATCAACATGGACGCCGTGCTTATGGCGGCCCAGACCATCATCGATGCCGCTAAACTCACGGCCGACCAGGATTCCGTCGGTGCTTCCAAGTTTGTCTGCTTTGCCAACATGGTCGAGGACTCCCCGTTTATGGCGGGCGCCGTCCACGGCGGCGGCGAGGCCGACGCCGTCATCAACGTAGGTGTCTCGGGCCCCGGCGTTATGGCCGCAGCCCTGGAGACGTTGCCCGATTCCGCATCGATGATGGAAGTCGCCGAAAAGATTAAGCAGACCGCCTTTAAGATCACCCGCGCCGGCGAGCTCATGAGCCGCGAGGCCGCCCATCGCCTGGGGGTCGAGAAGGGCATTGTCGACCTGTCGCTGGCCCCCACGCCTGCCATCGGTGACTCCGTTGCCCGCATCCTCGAGATCATCGGCGTGGGCACCTGCGGCGGCCCGGGCACGACCTGCGCGCTCGCCATGCTCAACGATGCCGTCAAGAAGGGCGGCGTCATGGCCAGCTCCAGCGTGGGCGGTCTCTCCGGCGCTTTCATCCCCGTGTCCGA
Source organism: uncultured Collinsella sp. (assembly GCA_900550185.1). Lineage (GTDB taxonomy): Bacteria > Actinomycetota > Coriobacteriia > Coriobacteriales > Coriobacteriaceae > Collinsella. Next base: position 4,598 of record URRN01000085.1, on the reverse strand, counting down.
GGACGCCGGCATGATCGCCGCCGTCGAAGCCGGTGCGCTTTCGCTCGAGAAGCTCGAGGCCATGACCTGCGTGTGCTCCGTCGGCCTGGACATGATCGCCATCCCCGGCGACACCCCGGTCGAGACCATCGCCGGCATCATCGCCGACGAGATGGCCATCGGCGTCATCAACAACAAGACCACGGCCGTCCGCGTGATTCCCGCCATCGGCAAGGGCGTGGGTGACTGCGTCGAGTACGGCGGCCTGTTCGGCCGTGCACCCATCATGCCGGTGAACCCCAACGCCGGCACCGTGCTTGCCCATCGCGGTGGACGTTTCCCGGCGCCGCTGAACTCGCTGAAGAACTAGCTGAGGGGGACTGGCGAGGAGCCCCGCCGCCGGGCGGCAGACATATAAGGTCGCCTGCTCGGACAGTCCTGACTCGCACGGAGAGCACATTAAGTGCTCTCCGGCTCGTGCGGAACTCGCGATCGACCTTATATATTTGCCCTCCCCGGGGCTCCCGCACAACGGGACCTCGGTTGGGTTCTATCCCGGTTGCAGTTGCTTCGCTCCTGCACCACTTGGCTGGTGCGGCGGTTTGGCGTTGGATCGGTTCTTTCTGATATATGCTGGTTGCGTCTCTTCTTTTGGGAGGAGTCGCTTTTTTGTTGCTAGGAGGTTGGCCCGTGGTTGATGGGGAGAATCGTTCTGAGCTGCTTTCCACAGATTGGAATCTGGAGTGGATGCGTCTGCAAGCTGATCGGCGGCGGGCTGACGATTCTTTTGAGTGGGATAAAAGGGCTCGGCATTTTCGGCCGTTGGAGACTGCCCCTTATGCTCGAGATTTTATAAAGCTGCTGGCGCTTGAGCCCGGCGAGTCGGTACTCGATATGGGGTGCGGGGCTGGGTCGATTGCTATTCCGCTTGCTCAGGCTGGGCATCCTGTGATTGCTGCTGACTTTTCCCCTGCCATGTTGGGCACGCTTGATGCTGGCATTGAGTACTATGGGCTCGAGGATCGCATTACGCCGCTTGAGCTTGCCTGGGACGATGATTGGGATCTGGTTGGGCCGGTTGCCAAGGCTGTTGATGTTGCCTTTGCCAGTCGCTCTGTCACCACGACCAACCTAAAAGGCGCGCTTGCCAAGCTCGACCGTACGGCTCGTCGGCGTTGTGCAGTCACGATGGTCGCCAACTCCAGCCCGCGCTATGATCTGCACTTGATGAACGCTATCGGCGCCTCGGTTACCTGCAGCAATGGCTTTGTGTACGCCTTCAACATCCTCATTCAGATGGGTGCCCTGCCGCAGGTCACGTACTTTGAATCGCCGCGTCGCGATACCTTCGACAGCCTTGAGGCAGGCGTGGCGGACTTTTCCCGCATGCTTGAGCATGGCAACGAGGATAAGGTCGACCGTCTGCGCGACTACATCGCCCAACACATGATCGAGAATCCCCATGCCGGTGAGCCGGGCTCCAAGGGCGTGCCGCAGGGGCGCTATATGCTCGACCATGTCCGTAAGGTTCGCTGGGCGTTTATTGCATGGGAACCGGTCTCTGAATCCCGCTCGTAGCCCGTTCACAGCCTGCGCTGCCCATCACCTCGGCATCCGCATTCTTTTTGAACTGGGCAAACACGCTCCACACCGCGCCGTTCCTGCGCTATCGTGGGACAGCTCACGTAGATTAAGGCCCCGTCGCGGGGCGCCCCATACATAGAAAGTGAGAACCCATGGCACTGACAGGAGCCCAGGTCAAGCAGCTTCGCAGCATGGCCCATCACCTCAACCCCGCCATCATCATCGGCAAGTCCGATGTCAACGAGGGCACCGTCGAGCAGACGGTCGCCTACCTGGAGAAGCACGAGCTCGTTAAGTGCTCCGTGCTCGATGGCTCCAGTCTTTCCGCCCGCGAGGCCGCCGAAGAGCTCGCTGAGCGTTGCCACGCCGAGGTCGTCCAGGTCATCGGCCGCAAGTTCTCGCTGTATCGCGAGTCCTCGCGCAAGGACATCGAGAAGATCAAACTCGTCTAAGAGCCAATGATCCGGCGAGCCAACACATAGCAAGCTTACGGGCGCCCAAGTACTTTGGGCGCCCGTTTTTTATCGCTCGACCAGCACGCGATTGAGCCGCCCCTCCACCAAGCGCTCGTATAGATGCCGCGTCTCGGGCTCGGGTACGCCATTGACCTGTTCCCTTAGATGGTGCATATGCCCGCTGTATAGCTCGACGATATCGCGCCGCCGCCCCGCCGCACTGTAGACGCGCATGGCACAGCGCACCATATCCTCACGCGCCGTTTCCTGTCGAAGCCCCGACTCCGCCAGCCAAATCGCCGACTGCAAATCGTTTTCTTCTAGAGCGGCATTTGCTCCCTTAATCATGCAATCGATGAACTTTGACTGCATAATGCGTCGCATACGCAAAAAGTAGGTGGGGTTACAGCCATTGGGAACATACAGCGGCCCGGCATAAAGCTGCTCAATCTTAAGGCACAGCTCAACTAAATGGGGCCCGCGCGCACCCGTGCGATTTCCCAAAACCTCGCGGCTTATCTGGTCAAACAGCCGTACATCGGTCTTGACGTAGTCGCCGTTGAGTCCGATGCATTCATTTTGGATGAGCACACACGACTTGCCATCCGGCGTCGGTCCCAAAGCCGACCGCAAGCGCGATATCGTCGAGTACAGGTTGTTGCGGGCGCTATTGAACTCGGCATGGGGCCACAACTCCATGGCCAGCGTCTCACGATCGACGAGCGCATCCATGCCCAGCGCAAGCCGCTCGGCAAGTGTCGCCGCCTTCTTGCGGCGCCACATTTTGTCCGTGATGGGAAACCCGTCGCGCTCGGCGCGAAACGCACCAAACATGCGAATCTCGATATGGTCAATGGTATCAACGGCTTCAACCTCGCCGGCCTGGAACAGGCGCTCGCCCTCCCCTTCCAAATCGTCGCGCAGCGAGTACCGCGACAGCTCGCGCACGGGAAGCTTCTTGCGAATCCTGGTCGCCGGCTCGCCCAGACAATGCATGGCAAGGCGCGCAAAGAGCCGATACGATGGCTCCAGAATCCCCGCACGATTCATGGACATCCAGGCCGCAAGATCGCTGTCTCGGCCCGCACAGGCCAAATGCAGCGCCACCATCCAGGCCTCCGCTCCACCAACCTGCGTCTGGCTTATATCGAGCAACTCCGCTTCCTCACGCACCGAAACCATCGAGGTGTTACGCAGATACGCCGCGCGCTCCAGCAGCAATGCGTTATCGCGCATGTACGCAATCGACTCCTCGGCAAGTTTGAGCACTTGGACCGCACGGAACTTTGCATTAACCGGCCGTCCCTCTGCCAGCGACTGCCAGCCTTCTAGCAACAGGCCAAACAGCTGAATCTGGTTGTCGCGCATGCGCACGGCAAAACGATCGAGCTCGTTGAATGCCGCGTCGTCGGTTACCGGCAAGCCGGAAAGGAGCCGCCGTGCCGCCAGCACCATGCGCACCCAGATAGCCATCGCCTTAAGCCCACGTACGTCGAGCGCCTCCCGCACCACCGTCATCTCGTCGTCGCGCTCGTCGGTTCCCGTAAACGACCCGTCAAAGAGCTCCACCAGCATGCTATCGGCCCGTATAACAATCCCCGCGATGTCGAGCTCACAGTCGTAGGCCTTGCTCGTTTTGAGCTGCTGTAGAACGCCGCCGTCATCTCCCCGCTCGGTCAGACAGCGCTTGACCTCGATATGCGCAGACAACATATCGAGTGCGGTATGGGATGTCTCGATTTCTGGCACGGCCAGGTTCGTAGGGAGCCCAAGCCCGTTGTCCCCATAGCAGACAGCCGTCAGTGTCTGGGCCACCCTCCATGAAACTGGGTCTATTTCGCAGGCCGCCCGTTCGCCCCCGCGCTCGATGACCGATGCCATATAGCGAGCGAGCTTTGTATTGGACACGCTGACCGCTGCCAGATATACGCCGAGCGCCTCGGCAGGCGTTGGCTCTGGAGCCGGATCGTCGGCATCGATCGTGCCCAGCGCTGCTCGGCAGATATCGGCCCCGTGCCCCGTCAGAGCCAGATCGACCCCATACTGCCCAGCAAGTTCAAGGACCGCCTCACGGTCCAAAAAGGCGTCCGCCAGGCCCATCGCCGTATCGCATCTACCCGCCTTAAGCAAAATCCGGGCCGCCCTCGGAACAAGTTCGGGGCGAATCTCGGCCACCAACTTACGCAAACGCAAGCGTCCGTTATCCTCCGTGCCCAGACACGTAAAACTCCGCTCGGCGGGATCCAAGCCAAAGATCGGGTAGTCGCGTACAAAGTAGGACTGGTCGACCATCGATAGCCTCACCCCGCAAGCCTCGAGTTCTGCGATATTGCCCTCGCCAATCAAAATCATGAGACATGCCACGCAAAACAGTGCATTATTGTCGAGCGAAGCCAGATCGACAAGTGCCGCGCCATATACGTTGACAATCTCGTTTTCGAGCAGACCGGCTACGTCGCCTTGGCCATACAGACCCGTCTGCAATGCCGAAACGAGCTCGGGCACGCCCTGCGTGAGCTGATAAAAGTCGAGCGATGTGCTGATCGAAAACGCCGATGCCCACGCCGAATACTCATAGGC
>URRN01000084.1 GCA_900550185.1 uncultured Collinsella sp. | reverse complement strand
CTCAGGAGTCTCGTGGGCTCGGGCTCCAACTCCACGCAGACCATGCTCACCAAGTCGCTCACCTACCAAGGCCTGGGCGCCGACGGTCTGCTGCTCATTACCCCCTACTACAACAAGTCCAATGAAGAGGGCATCTACCAGCACTTTAAGACCGTCGCCGATGCCGTGGACATCCCTTGCATCCTCTACAACATCCCCGGCCGCTGCGGCTGCGGCATCAGCGAGCGCAATGTGGAGCGCCTGGCCGCGCACCCCAATATCATGGGTATTAAGGAAGCCTCGGGCAACGTCGCCTATGCCGCCAAGATCGCACACCTGCTGTCCGACGACTTCCGCATGTACTCGGGCGAGGACGCACTCACCGTGCCGCTCATGAGCCTGGGCGCCTCGGGCACCATCAGCGTGTGGGCCGATGTTCAGCCGCAGCTCGTGCATGACATGTGCCGTGCCTATCTGGACGGCGACGTGGAGCGCGCCCGCGATATCCAGATTGCCGGTCAGCCGCTCATCAACGCCCTCTTTAGCGAGGTCAATCCCATCCCCGTTAAAGAAGCGCTCGCTCAGATGGGTATGATCGAGGCAAACTACCGCATGCCGCTGTGCCCCATGGCCAACGACACACGCGCTGCACTTACCGATGCTCTGAAGGGAGCTGGTCTGCTTGATTAAGACCGTCATTATGGGAACGGGCCGCATGGGCTCGCTCATCCGCACCACCGCCGAGGGCGTTGTCGACGCCGCCGGTCAGCCCGTTTTTGATATCGTCGCCCAGACCGGCTTCGACTTGTCCGAGCTCGAGAACGCCCCAGCAGCCGACGTCATCATCGACTTCTCGAACGTTGCGACCTTCAATGCTGTCGTCGCCTATGTCGAGCGCACGGGCGCGGCGTTGGTCTCGGGCACCACGGGCTACACGCCCGAGCAGATGGATCGCCTGCGCGAGCTGGGTCAGAACGCCCGCGTCATGCACTCCGGCAATTACTCCATCGGCATCGCGGCCCTGCGTCATCTGGTGGCACAGGCCACGCGTGAGCTGCCCGGCTTTGACTGCGAGATTGTCGAGACGCACCACAACCAAAAGGCCGACGCCCCCAGCGGCACCGCGAAGCTGCTGCTCGACGCCGTCGTCGAAGCCGAGCCCGAGGCAGGTTACCACCCCGTCTATGGCCGCGAGGGCATGTGCGGTGCACGCGACCCCAAGGAGATCGGCATGCACTCGCTGCGCGGTGGCACTGTCGCCGGCGTGCACGAGGTGAGTTTCTTTGGCCAGGACGAGGAGGTCACGCTCACACACCGTGCCACGAGCCGCCAGATCTTTGTCAACGGCGCCCTGGCCGCCGCCCAGAAGCTCATCACCCGCGACCCCGGCTTCTACACCTTCGACCAGGTCATGTTTGCCTAACCAGGTATCAACCGTATCCACGAAAAGGAGAAACAGCATATGAGTAACGCAGCCGAGATGGATGCACAGGAGATTATCAACTACATCGCCACCGCGCCCAAGAAAACGCCCGTCAAACTGTACGTGCGCGAAAAGCCGGGCATGAAGGTCCAGTGGGGCAATGCGCACGTCTACGGCGGTCGTCGCGGCAAGACCGTCTTTGGTGACTGGGATGAGCTTAAGACCATCCTGGTCGCCAATGCCGATTCCATCGACTACTACGACGTAGAGAACGACTGCCGCAACTCCGCCGTGCCCATGCTCGACCTCAAGGGCATCAACGCCCGCATCGAGCCGGGCGCAATCATCCGCGACCGCGTCGAGATCGGCGATCGCGCCGTCATCATGATGGGTGCCATCATCAACATCGGCTCCGTCATCGGCGAAGGCTCCATGATCGATATGGGCGCCGTGCTGGGCGGCCGCGCCACCGTGGGTAAGAACTGCCACATCGGTGCCGGCACCGTGTTGGCAGGCGTCGTAGAGCCCGCCAGCGCCACGCCCGTCATCATCGAGGACGATGTCATGATCGGCGCCAGCGCCGTGGTCCTGGAGGGCGTGCACGTAGGCAAGGGCGCCGTCGTTGCCGCCGGCGCCGTGTGCGTCGAGGACGTCCCCGCCGGCGCCGTCGTGGCCGGTGTCCCCGCCCGCGTCATCAAGATGCGCGACGAGAAGACCGACAGCAAGACCGGCCTGGAAGAGGACCTGCGCCAACTGTAATAGTTACGGCGTTTTACCAAACGCCGTAACGACTCGACGCTACAAACGCCCCAGAGCGGCAATCTGACGTTCAATCGTCGGGCATGACCAAAAGGTCAATGCCCTCCTCTTTCACGTCACCTTGCTCGCTCTGGGGCGTTTTCGCTGATTTATGCTCAACCAGTAGCGTAATTAAGCCCCGAGTAAAAAGGGCCGAAGCCCTCATCCGAGGCTTCGGCCTTTGTTTTTTGCAGCGTCCAGGCGCAGTTTATCGATTCTCGATGCTGCCGATGTTTTTGAGCTCGATGGAGATGAGGCCGTTGGGTTCGTTGACGAACTCGATGTACTCGGAGTTCGAGCCCATCTCGGCCGGAAAGCTGATCTCGATGCCCGTGTCGGTACGAATCTTGTGGTTGCGCACGGCCGCACGCTCGACCTGCTTGCGCTCCACGGGCACACGCTCGGGCACCTTCTCTTCGGTCAACGCCGCACGTACGCTCTCCTTGATGACCGGTTCGTCCTCAAAGACCTCATCGACGATATCCCAAGGCGGAAGCTCCTCGTCATCCTCGACCTTCTCGGCAACGGCAGCCTTAACCTTAGCGAGCGCTACGGCCGTATTGGCACCGTGCTCCTCGGCGACTTCCTCGACCACACGCGTCACGGTGTCGATGACCTCCTTGCCCGATACGCCCGTGTCGCACTGCAGCAGGCCATCGGGGATAAGCATACGGTCCTCGCCGGCAATCTTGCGCTTCTTGTCCACGTAGCCGATCTCCATGGTACTCGCGCGCACGATGGCATAGCTCGGCACCTTTTGCGAGGGGTTCGGCAGAATGGCGTAGTGGCGCGCGATGTCGTTGCGCACCTCCCCCTCCTCGCGGCCCACCTCGTGCATAAAAGCCTGCTTGGAGCCCAGCAGCATCACGGCAAACCAGCGGGCATCCTCGTCGTCGTCAAAGTCGGCCACGAGCACATCGGTGGACTCGGCTTTTTCGGCCTTGGTAAGCTCGGAGGAAATGAACTCCGCAATCTGCTGCGACAGGTCTACGAACTCGCGCTCGCCAAAGAAATAGCCCTTGAGCTCGCCGCCAAACGCAGAGTTCTCGGCAAACGTGGCGCGCTTATTGTCGGCCGAGGTTCGTGCGCGGCGCAGATGCGTGGTCACAAAGTTGCGCACGGTACGGCTCTCGATATCGAGCTCGCGCTGGCTCATGACGTTGACGGCAGAGTCAAAGTCCAGGATATGCAGAATCGCGTGATTGATTTTCATATACGGCATTCCGTTCTAGATCGATTTCGGCACGAACCAGTATAGCGGTCGGGCCCGCCCCAGGCGCATCGAAGCTTGATGCATCGGGGGCAGGTTGCTTTGCACCAATGGTTAGCGCAGGAGCTCGGACTGCCAAGCCTCGAGCTGTTCTGCCAAGCTCTTGCCGGCAGCGGGCATGTCGATCTGGGGACGTTTGGGCAGAAGCGCACACTTAAGAATCGCAACGATAGTCTGCGAGACAAAGCGTCGCGTATCCTTGTCAAAGCCTTGCGCAGCCTGGAGCATCACAGGCAGGCTCTCGCGCAGATTCCCAGCGATATCCGCAAACCGCTCAGCACCCGTAGCCTCAAGCACGGAGAACAACGCATCTACAAAACGCTCGCGCTCGTTAGGCGACACCGCAAGCAGCATCTCGCGAATGGAGCCATCAACGTATCGAGCACCGGCGGACAGGCGCTCACAGTACACGAAGTCGCGACCATCAACCACCCAGCTAAAGGGATTATGCTGAAGCAGGCTGAACTCGGTGCTCTCAACGATGGCATAGTCCTCCTGTGTCTCGAACATCATGCCAAAGATCGACGACCGAGGTAGCGTCTTGTCGATTCGACCGCAAAGATCGGCAAAGGCGTTGCCGTTCAGAAACTCCTCGACGAAGCCCGGACCATCATGGGAATACACCCGTTCGATTCGCTCGCGGGCGACATCGGAGCACATCGCCGCACCGTACACCGCAAGGTTTCCACCCTTGGAATGACCTCCGCACAAAAGCGGCCCGCCAATCGCATCCGCGGCCTCGTCCACATAACGTACCGCGGATTCCTGGGCCGGCACAGGACACCGGAACGCCATGTTAAAGTCCTCTTTCCAGCCCACAATCGTGCTGTCGGTCCCCCGGAAGGAAAGATAACTAAACCCCGCCGGAAACCGGAACGCCATGGCTGCAAACTGCTCTGTCGCTACCACATCGCTCACGGCACGATAGCCGCAAACGTGCACGCCACGGTAACGAGGGTTTGCTGCCACGGCCTCCAACAAGGCCCTGCTCCCCTCTGGATCCCACAAGTCGTCAATCATGTCCCGGTAGCACTCGGCACGCAGCAGTTCGCGTACGTCTAGGCCCTGCCAGTTCGTCAGCTCCGCCATATCACCCGGCAAACGCAAATAGGACAACCACGCAAAGACCAGGCTATCCACCGCGCAGAACGACCGCTCCTCAAACGGATCAAACACCGTCTGGGCATATGTCAAAAAATTAGGCGAATCCGACATGGCCCTCCCATCAACTATGGTGCATTGGGGTCAGGTTACTTTGCACCAAAAAGGCGCCCGGGCCGTGTGGACCCGGACGCCTTCATTGTAGCTTTTCGCTCTAGCGAGCTTGATTTAGCAGGAGAAGTCGACGCTGTCGATGATGTCCTTGAGGGCCTTGGCGGAGGCGGTGAGCTCATGCTGCTCGTCATCGTTCAGCGGCACGGGGACGCGACAGACGACGCCGTCGCGGCCAACGACCGTCGGCATGGAGATGGCAAGATCGGACAGGCCATACTCGCCCACCATGAGCGAGGAGACGGGCAGAACGGTCTGCTCATCGCGCATGACGGCGGTGCAGATACGCTTGACGGCCATGGCGACACCATAGTAGGTGGCGTGCTTCTTCTCGATGATGGTGTAGGCGGAGTTCTTGACGTCCTCGGCGATGCGCTTCTCGGCAGCCTCATGCTCCAGATGACCGTGAAGCTCGCAGAAAGTGTTCAGCGGCACGCCGGCAACCTGGGCGCTGGACCAAGCGACAAACTCAGAGTCGCCGTGCTCACCCATGACATAGGCCTGGACATCGCGCGGGTCAACCTCGACGTGGGCACCAAGCATCTGCTGCAGACGGCCAGTGTCGAGCACGGTGCCGGAGCCGATGACGTGGCCCTCGGGCAGGCCGGACATCTTGATGGCGGCGTAGGTCAGAACATCGACCGGGTTGGAGACGATGAGCAGAATGCCGTCGAAGCCGGACTTCTTAATCTCGGGGATAATGGACTTAAAGATGTTAACGTTCTTGTTGACCAGGTCCAGGCGGGTCTCACCGGGCTTCTGGGCAGCGCCAGCGGTGACGACGATCATGGCGGCGTCGGCGACATCGGAATAATCGCCGGCGTAGATCTTCATCGGCTCGGCAAACGTCATGCCGTGCGCGATATCCAGGGCCTCACCCTCGGCGCGGTTCTTGTCCACGTCGATGAGGACCATCTCGGAGAACAGACCACTCTGCATCAGCGCGAACGCCGAAGACGAACCAACGAAACCGCAGCCGACAATAGCGACCTTCTTCTCGTTAACCATTAGAAACTCCCATCTCTCTCCACAAGCAAGCCGCCCGGGAACGACCCGAGCGGCTTGCCGTAATCCCAATACATCCAATCGGGACTTTGATTATGCTCCTATTCGCAGCCAAAAATCGACCGTTTACCGAAATTGTTTGCAGAAATCGTAAAATAACTGCACGAAATCGGTTTCGAGCTATTGACGAGTCGAAATACCTTTCTAATACAGGCCCGCCTCGCGAATGGCCTCGACAGCCAAAGCAATCTGGTCGGGCGGCAAGACCAGCGCCATGCGCACGTGCCCCTCGCCCGAAGGACCAAAGCTCGCGCCCGGCGTCACCACAACGCCGGCCTTCTCCATGAGCTCCTCGCAAAACGCCATGGAATCGGTGCGGCCACCGGGAAGCTTGGCCCACACAAACATTGAGCCATGCGCGTTGGGACGCTCCCAGCCCAGGCCCTCAAGACCGTCGCACAGGGCATCGCGGCGCTCCTGGTACTTCAGACGCTGCGCCTCGACCTCATCGCGCGGACCGTTCAGGCAGGCGATAGCAGCCTTCTGGATCGGGAAGAACATACCAAAGTCGATCTGGCCGCGCAGCTTGGCAAAGGCAGAGACCACGTCCTCGCGGCCGACCAAAAAGCCGATACGCGCACCGGTAACGTTAAACGACTTGGAAAGCGAGAAGAACTCCACGCCCACCTCGAGCGCACCAGGATACTGCAAGAAGCTTCCGCCCGGCTCGCCGTCGAACACGATGTCGGAGTACGCGTTGTCATGGACGATGAGCAGGTCGTGCTCGCGGGCGAAAGCGATGATCTCCTCGTAGACCTCGGGCGTGCCCACCGAGCCGACCGGGTTTGCGGGCAGCGACACGATCATATACTTGGCACGATCGGCCACCTGGGGATCGATACCCGCCACATAGGGCAGGTAATTATGCTCGGCGACCAACGGATAGTACTCGAGCTTGGCATCGGCGATCTTGGCGCCCGCCTCAAAGACCGGGTAGCACGGATCGGGAACCAAAATGGTGTCACCCGGATCGAGCAGGGCCAGGCCCAAATGGCCCACGCCCTCCTGCGTACCGTTGCACGACTGCACCATAGACGGCGTAATGCCCGAAACGCCAAAGCGACGCTCATAGTAATCGCACACGGCCTGCTTGAGTTCGGGCAGGTCGCGCAGGGCATACTTCCACATCTCGGGATCTTGGGCTGCATGCGTGAGCGCCTCGACCACGTGGTCGTACGGCTTAAAGTCGGGCGTGCCCACGCTCATGTTGTAAATGGTCTTGCCCTGAGCCTTCAGCGCGAGAAGCTTGTTGTTGAGCGAGGCGAAGACCTCCGCGCCAAAGCGGTCGAGACGCTGCGATGCCTGCATGGTGCCACCTTTCGATATGAAAAACGCGGCGCTCCGACAAGAGCGCCGCGCGATACGGGCCATCAGATTGCAAAAGTGTAACGCTTGCAACCCCCGTATTGGTTCAATTTAGCCAACCTTAGTCAACCGGATTGAGCGCATCGATCTGCGCAAGCCACAGACGCGAGCTGGCGTCACTCGGCATACGCCAATCGCCGCGTGGGCTGAGCGTCACCGAGCCCACCTTGGGACCATCGGGCAGGCAGCTGCGCTTAAACTGCTGGGCAAAGAAGCGACGGTAGAACGTACGTAGCCACGTGTGGACGGTCTTGGCGTCGTAGACGCCCTCAAAGCTCTTGAGCGCCATGCGGTAGATCTTGCCCGGCTCAAAGCCAAAACGCAGCAGGTAGTAGAGGAAGTAGTCGTGCAACTCGTACGGGCCCACCAAATCCTCGGTCTTCTGCGCAATCTCGCCGTCGCCCGTGGGAGGCAGAAGCTCGGGGGACACCGGCGTATCGAGGATATCGAGCAAGACCTCGGCAATGCGCCCGCCAAAGACATCGGCGGCATAGCGTACCAGATGGCGCACAAGCGTCTTGGGCACGCTCGCGTTGACGGCGTACATGCTCATGTGGTCGCCGTTATAGGTAGCCCAGCCGAGCGCCAGCTCCGACAGGTCGCCCGTGCCAATGACAAAACCGCCAGCCTGGTTGGCCAAATCCATCAGAATCTGCGTACGCTCGCGCGCCTGGCTGTTCTCGTAGGTCACGTCCTGCACGGTCGGATCATGCTCGATATCCTTAAAGTGCTGCTCCACGGCAGCATGGATCGAGACCTCGCGAAAGCTCACGCCTAGGTCGCGAGCGAGCGACTCGGCATTGGACTTGGTGCGGTGCGTCGTGCCAAAGCCGGGCATGGACACGGCCGTGATACCGGTGCGCGGCAGGCCCAAGGCGTCGAACGCACGCACGGTCACGAGGAGCGCCAGCGTGGAATCGAGGCCGCCCGAAAGGCCGATGACGGCCGCCTTGGTGCCCGTATGGGCAAGGCGGGTCTTGAGGCCGGCGGTCTGCAGGTCGAGGATAGTCTCGCAACGCTCAGCCAGATCACCGTGGTCGGCCGGCACAAAGGGAGCGCGGGGGAAGACTCGGTCGATGTCGAGCGCATCGCGCAGGACAGGTTCTTCGGCCAGTACGCCCTCAAACGAAAACTCAACGGTCGCGGATTCCGGCGCATCGTCGGTGCGCGTCCACGTCGTCGAGCGACGGCGCTCGGCAACCAGGCGGTCAAGGTCAACGTCGGCGATGGCCATATCGCAGGTAAGCAGTTTGGTCGCGGCGAGCTTGGAGCCGTTTTCGTAGAC
>URRN01000083.1 GCA_900550185.1 uncultured Collinsella sp. | reverse complement strand
AAGCCCTCTGGGGCTGCAGCCTTGATGAATTGGCGGCTAGCGCTGCCGTGGCTTACTGCTAGGAGGGTTTCGGTCCCCTCGGCGCCCATGAGATTGGTGAGGGCGCCCACCATGCGCTCCTGCAGGGCATGGCTTCCTTCTCCGCCAAATGGGATCAGGTCCTCGCCGGGGTCCCAGACGTCGGTGGGTAGGGCGTCGTGGGGGCCTTCTTCGAAGGTGCCGTAGCTGCGCTCGATGATGCCTTCGCAGGGCTCGACTGCTGCATCCCGGCCGAGGAGTTCGGTTGCGACGAGACTTGCCGTGTCCATGGCTCGGCCTAAGGGCGAAGAGACCACTTTGTCGGGAACGACGTTGTGGGCTTTGAGCCACGCGGCTGCCATCCCGGCTTGCTGACGACCCAGGTCGGTCAGCGGTGAATCGCAGCGGCCCTGGACCAGCTTTTTGACGTTAAACTCCGTCTGACCGTGGCGGAGTAGATACAGCTTCTTCATGCTCTCCCCTTCTGCATAACCTGCTTTGCCGGCATAGCCTTACTCGTGGGTATGCCCTACGTAGTCTTCGTCGATCGTAATCTTGGCAATCGACTTGGGATATTCCGATTCGACCCGTTGTGTCAGCGCGTGCTTTACGTCTTCGGCACTCATCTGCAGATCCGAGGGACGCACGCAGTCAAAGATCACGTTGGTGTGCGTAGGACCCGGCACACAGCGTAGGTCATGAATCGAGAGGCGGTTATCGATCTCCTGAGCCATTGCGTTGATACGCAGGCGCATGCTCGCCACCTTTGGATCGTCGGTCACGATGGGGTCGTAGTGAAGCGTGACGATCATGCCGTCTTCGTTCCTAAACGACTGCTCGATGTTATCGAGCGTGTCGTGGCTTTCCAGCGGGCTGGCCTCGGCCGCCATCTCGGCGTGCGCACTTGCAAACTTCCTGCCCGGGCCGTAGTCGTGAACCATCAGATCGTGAACGCCCAAAACGCCGGGGTAGCTCATGATCTTGTCTCGGATGTGCTTGACCAGCTTAGGATCGGGCGACTGACCCAAAAGCGGGCTCACCGTATCCTGGATGAGTTCAAAACCGCTCCAGCCAATATAGGCGCCAACGGCAAGGCCGACCCATGCGTCAAGATTGATGTGCGTCACCTGCGAAACAATCGCGCACGCCAGCACGGCGCCCGTGGCTAGGACATCGTTCTTGGAATCCTGCGCGGTCGCATGCAGCGTCTCGGACTCAATGCGGTCACCGAGCTTTTGGTTGAGGGCCGCCATCCACAGCTTTACGACCATCGAAAGCACTAGAACTGCCACCAGGGCAAGCGAGAACTCGACAGGTTCGGGGTGGATGACGCGCTCGACCGAGGACTTCACCAGCTCAACGCCAATCAGCAGCACGAGCGCCGCCACGACCAGACCCGAGAGATACTCGTAGCGACCGTGGCCGTAAGGATGCTCGGGGTCGGCCGGCTTGCTCGCCAGCTTAAAGCCCAGCACGCTCACGATATTCGAGCTGGCATCGGACAGGTTGTTCATGGCATCCGCCACAATCGAAACCGATCCCGACAGCACGCCAATTACGCCCTTCGCAGCGCATAGTGCCACATTGGCGAGAATACACACCACGCCCGTCAACGTGCCCACGCGCGCACGGTCGCCCTGCGCACGCTTAACAATCCACTCGACCATCTACATCCGCCCCCACGGTACTACCTATATATCTATTGCTCAAACGGATTGTAGTGTAGCCACTTTGTCCTCAAGATACAAAAGGCCGCAGCCCGCACGGGCCACGGCCTTGGAGCATGACAAAAGAATTGTCCTTTTGTCGCACAGGTTTATGCGCTTACTTCAGCAGCGCTCGCCACTGTTTCGGGCGAATCGGCTCCGTCCTCCGTCGCCTGTTCCTTCGTCGGCACCACACCAAAGCAGTAGCTCAGCGCCGCAGACACCGCAAATGCCACACCGCCGGCAGCGCAGCACCACAGCAGGTTCGAGATGCCGCCCATGGCAAAGCCAATGACCATGAGGACATTCGTCATGCCGATGGTATAGGCCGTAACGTGGCCCACGGCCGCAACAAGGCCTCCGACGGCGCCGCCAATGGCCATGCACGTCAGGCACCTGCCATATTTAAAGCCGCAACCGTACAGCGCCGGCTCGCTTACGCCGCCAAGCACGCCCGAGATCGAATAGCCCAGCATGAGCGCCTTCTCGTCCTTATCCGCAACGCGGAGCGACGCGCCAAAAGGCATGCCCCAAACGGCGAACGTTGCCATCGTCGCGGCGATCAGGATGCACGAATCCGTTCCCACACTCATAAACTGCGCATAGGCGAGCGATAGGACAACGTTGCTGACGCCGGCGATCTTTAGGAACTCCCAGCCCGCAGCAAACCCCATGAGCGTGAGCAGCGACACGATGCCACCGGAATTGCCAAGCATAAACATAAGCTGGCCCAACAGCATGCCCAGATAGCTGCCCGCCGGTGCCGTAATACACAGCGAAACCGGAACCATGACAAGCATGGTCGCAAACGGAACAAACGAAAACGCCACGGCCCTAGGGATAACGCGCTTAAAGAAACACTCCACTCGCCATAGCACAGGCACCGAAAGGAGAACTGGAATAACAGTCGTCGTGTAATCGTTGACCGGCGCGGGAAGCAGACCATACACGGAAGTCATCGATGCCCCCGTCGTCGATGCGGCATCGACGAGCTTGAGCAGATCGGGCGCAATCAATACGCCGCCCAGCATCATACCCAGCTGCTCCGAGCAACCGAGCTGGCGGGCGGCCGCCCAACCAAGATAGATGGGCAAAAAGTAGTAGCCGGCGTTATAGAGCCAACTGTAGAACAGGCGATAGATTTCGGAATCGGCAGACCACAGGCCCAGCATGCCTTCGCCCATAATGACGGCGACGGTGCGGAACAACGCCGCGCAGACAATAAAGGGCAGTGCCGACATCATGCTTTTGGACAGATAGTCCACCACGGCCATAGCGTTTGATGAAATCGTCGTTGTAAACGAGGTGTTAGAAACTTGTGACACAGGAACCCTTTCTCAATGTGACATGCGGACTGACCCTTTGTCACATCGTGCGGTACTGACCGATTGCGCGGTACTTTTCGTAGCGGAGGTTTGTGAGGGTCGCGTCGTCGAGCTGCCCAAGCGCATCGAAGGCATCAAATGCCGAGGACATGACGGCACCGGCGATCTCCTCATGCGACAGGCCCTTATCGTCAACAATGCCGTCAATGATGCCGAGCGCCAGCAGATCGGGAGCCGTGAGCTTAAGCGCCTCGGCGGCCTCATTCGCGCGCTCGGTATCCTTCCACAGGATCGACGCACAGGCCTCGGGGCTCACGACCGAATAGGCCGAGCTCGAGAGCATCAGGATGCGGTCGGCCACGGATAGCGCCAGCGCGCCACCAGAGCCGCCCTCGCCTGTCACCACCGAGACAATCGGCGTCTTAAGGCCGCTCATCTCCATGAGATTCTGGGCAATCGCCTCGCCCTGGCCGCGCTCCTCGGCACCGATGCCGCAAAACGCGCCCGAAGTATCGACCAGGCACAGAACCGGTCGACCAAACATTTCGGCCTGGTGCATAAGGCGACGCGCTTTGCGGTAGCCCTCGGGATGTGCCATACCAAAGTTGCGACGCATGCGCTCTTTGGTCGTGGTGCCGCGCTCGATGGCGATGACCGTTACGGGGCGTCCGTCTTTCCAGCCGATGCCGCCCACCACGGCAGCATCGTCGCCAAAGTAACGGTCGCCGTGCAGCTCCACAAATCCATCCAAGCCCAGTGAGATCATCTCACCCGCCGTGGCGCGATCTGCCGAGCGGGTCTGCTTGACAATCTCGAGTGCGGTTTTTGGCGCCGCCGAGCGCTTAAACAGGTGTCCCAGCTTTTTGCCGCGGCGACCCGTATGCACGATCTCATGCGGTGCCCCCAGGCCGGGCGCGTGCCCTTCGTGCAGCGCCAGCAGCTCGCCTACCGTGAGCGCAATCTCGCCACGCGGAACAACGGCATCGCAAAAGCCGTGCTCCAGCAAAAACTCGGAGCGCTGGAATCCCTTGGGCAGGCGCTTGTGCATGTTCTGCTCGATCACGCGCGGGCCGGCAAATGCCGTCAGGGCATCGGGCTCGGCCAGGATAATATCGCCCTCCATGGCAAAGCTCGCGGTTACGCCTCCGGTCGTGGGGTCAGTGAGCACCGTGATATACAGGCCGCCCGCCTCGCTATGGCGCCTAACCGCCGCAGAAATCTTGGCCATCTGCATGAGCGAGGTCACGCCCTCCTGCATGCGGGCGCCACCCGATACGGTAAAGCCAACGACCGGCAGTCCCAGCTCGGTCGCACGCTCAAATGTGCGGCAGATCTTCTCGCCCACCACGGAACCCATCGAGCCCATCATAAAGTTGGCGTCCATAAAGAAGAGCGCCGTATCGCAACCGCAGATTTTGCCCTTGCCGCACACAACGGCATCGCGCTCGCCCGAACGTTCGCTCACGCTCTTGAGCTTGTCGGCATAGCCGGGAAACGAAAGGAAGTCCTCCGGCGCCAGACTGGCATCCCATTCCTCAAACGTGCCCTCGTCAATCGTCATGCGCATGCGGTCGCGCCCGCTCACGCGAAAGTGTTTGCCGCAACGAGGGCAGACCTCGAGGTTGTCGTGCAGGCGCGCCTCATCGATCACGCGGCGGCACTCCGGGCACTTGATAAACACGTGGCGCGCGGGAAACTCGGCGCACGACTCGGTCATCGGTCCCTCGAGGACGTTGACCGTCTTCGCTTTTCTATTCATCAGCATAGAGATGCCCCATCAGATCGGTGTGATACATGCCCGACAAGAACTCGTCGTTTGCCAGCACGTCGAGCTGAAGCTCGCTGTTTTCGCTCACGCCCTCAATCACGAGCTCGCCCAGGGCCGAGCGCATCTTGCGAATGGCGCCGTCACGCGTGGGCGCACACACGATGAGCTTGCCGAGCATGGAGTCGTAGTACGGCGGAACTTTCGCACCGGCAAACATGGCGGAATCCCAGCGCACGCGCGGACCACCCGGCACACGCAACGCGGTGACCGTTCCGCATGACGGCAGAAAGTCTGGCGTTTCGGCATTGATGCGGCACTCCATAGCATGGTTGCGGACCGGCATGTCCTCCTGCTCAAAGGGCAGAGGCTGGCCGGCTGCCACGCGCAGCTGCCACTTGACCAAGTCGGTATCGGTCACAAACTCCGTAACCGGATGCTCCACCTGCAAGCGCGTGTTCATTTCCATAAAGTAGAAATTGCCGTCGTCCGAATACAGGAACTCGATGGTACCGGCTCCTTCGTAGCCGACGGCACGAGCCAGGTCACGCGCTGCCTTGTGCATGCGAGCACGAATGTCGTCGTGTCCGTCGAGGCACGGCGCGGGGCTCTCCTCGATTAGCTTTTGGTTGCGCCGCTGCACCGAGCACTCGCGCTCGCCGAGCGAAAACACATGGCCCTGCTTATCGGCCATAATCTGTACCTCAACGTGATGCGCCGGCGCGACGAACTTCTCCATGTAGCACTCGCCGTCGCCAAAAACGGCCTCGCCCTCGGCGCGTGCTTCAATAAAGGCCTTTGCCGCATCTTCCACGCGCTCGACCTTACGAATACCGCGACCGCCGCCGCCCGCACGCGCCTTAATAAGCACGGGGCAGCCAATGCGCTCAGCCTCGGCCGTTGCCTCCTCGGGACTTTTGAGCAAATCGCAGCCCGGCACGATGGGCACGCCCGCCGCGGCAGCCGTTCGACGTGCGGCGTCCTTGTCGCCCATGCTGTCGATCACCTTGGCCGAAGGACCAACAAACGCCAGGCCATACTTGTCGCAGTCGCGCACGAAGCTCGCCTTCTCGGAAAAGAAACCGTAGCCAGGATGGATCGCCTTTGCCCCCGACTTCACGGCACAGGTGAGCACGGCATCGTCGTTGAGGTAGCTCTCGGCAAGACGCGGGCCGCCGATGCAATACGCCTCGTCGGCAAGCTGCACGTGCAGCGCGTCCGCATCGGCCGTGGAGTAGACGGCGACGGTCTTGATGCCCATATCGCGGCACGCGCGGATAACACGGACCGCGACTTCTCCGCGGTTGGCGATGAGCACTTTGTCGAACATGAAGCCTTCCTTAACTTTCGTGCATGAGTGCAAAAGACATATCGGCACGGCAGCAAACCTCACCGTTGACGCTCGCAGTACCCGTCGCAAAGCGGAACGGCCCGCGCGCACGCGTGATGGAGCACACCAGATCCACCGTGTCGCCCGGGCGCACCGGACGCTTAAAGCGCACCTTGTCCAGACTCGTGTAGAACGGCGTCGCGCCGCGCGCCTCCTCATCGCCCATCAGCAGCACGCAGCAGTTCTGGGCGAGCATCTCGCACTGGATCACGCCGGGGACGACCGGGTTTCCCGGAAAATGCCCCTGCAAAAAGTACTCGTCGCCCGTAATCGTGATCTTGCCGTGGGCCTCGTCGCCCACTAGCTCGGCTTCGTCGAGCAAAAGCATCGGCTCACGATGCGGCAACAGCTTCTTGAGCTCTTCTTTGTTCATGGATATCACCTATCCGATCCTCATGAGGCAGCTGCCAAACTCCACGAGGTCGCCGTCGGCCACGCAGATCTCGAGCACCTCGCCGTCTGCCTCGGCCGTCACCTCGTTGAGAACCTTCATGGCCTCGATGATGCAGAGGGTCTCGCCGGCCTTGACCTTGGAGCCCACGCGCACAAATGGCTCGTCGCCCGGCGCAGGGGCAGCATAGAAGACGCCCACCATGGGAGCAGTCACCTCGGTGCCCTTGGGCTCCGGCGCGGCGGCAGGTGTCTGCGTGGCGGGTTCCGGTGCGGCAGGCGCGACTGTGGGAGCTGCAACTTGAGCGGCCATGGCGCTCGGCATAGGCATGGGCACGGCAACCGGCTGCGCCACACTCGCGCGCTCGAGTTCGACCGCGGTGCCATCGGGCTCCTCAACGCGTACGCGCGTGAGGCCGCGGTCCTCCATCACATCGGCTATCTCGGCAAGTCTTTTGGAATCCATGCTCTAGCTCCTCGTATATCTACGCAGTGCGATGGCGGCATTGTGTCCGCCAAAGCCCAGGTTGGTCGAAAGCGCCCAGGTAAGGTCGGCGCGAACCGCGCGATTGGGCGTGTAATCAAGATCGCAGGCGGGATCGGGCGTGTGGTAGTTAATGGTCGGCGGCACCACGCCCTGCTCGAGCGCCATGGCACATGCCATGACCTCGATGGCGCCCGTGGCACCGATCATATGGCCGGTCATCGACTTGGTCGACGAGACGTGCGCGGCGCGTGCCGCATCCTCGCCGAGCGCCCGTTTGATGCCCGCCGTCTCGGACGAATCGTTGAGTTTGGTCGAGGTGCCGTGGGCATTGATGTAGAGGCCCTCGGAAGGCTTGACGTCGCCCTCGGCCACCGCCAGCGATATCGCGCGGGCAATGCCGGCAGCCTCGGGATCGGGACTCGTGATGTGATAAGCATCATCGGTGTTGCCGTAGCCCACGACCTCGGCATAAATGTGCGCACCGCGCGCCTGCGCATGTTCCATGCTCTCGAGTACCAGCACGCAAGCGCCCTCGCCCATCACAAAGCCGTCGCGGTCTGCATCGAACGGGCGGCAAGCCGTCGCAGGATCGGGGTTGGTGGTCAATGCGCGGCAGGACGTAAAGCCTGCAACGGCATCGGGGATAATGGCCGCCTCGGCGCCGCCCGCGAGGATCGCGTCGGCATAGCCGTGCTTGATGGCGCGGAACGCCTCGCCCACCGCATGGGCCGAGGTCGCGCAAGCAGTCACGACTGGCAGGGTCGGTCCCTTTGCCTTGTGGCGGATCGCGATATTGCCCGAAGCCATGTTGGGGATCATCATCGGTGTGGCATCAGTCATTGCTATGCTTGCCATCGGTCAGGGCTCGAAAAAGAGCATCCAGCAACAAATCTCGGAGATGGGGTCAAACATGATTATGATTCATCCGGGAGCAGAGATGCGTGGAGGGGTCCGCCAAGACCCTTCGGCCATGCAGACACTGAAACTGGAAAATTATGAAAAGTTGAGCGAAGAGTGTACTTATCTCTCCGGCATTAGTCCCAACGTTTCTTCTTCGGGACAACTTGTTGCGGGGGCCAACAACTACCCGTCTTCGGTGAGTGGTGTAAGTATGGATTATCTTACCATACGTCAGCTCACCGTGGAACAGGGGGAGATGTTTACCGAGAATGACATCCGTACGGCAGCCAAGGTTTGTGTTATCGGTAAAACCATTGTCGATAATCTTTTTCCCGACGGATCGGATCCGATAGGGAAAGTGATTCGTTGTAATCAAATTCCTTTCCGGGTAATTGGTGTGCTGAAATCAAAAGGGTATAACTCGATGGGCATGGACCAGGACGATGTGGTACTGGCTCCTTACAGTACGGTGATGAAACGATTGCTGGCACAGACTTACCTAAGTGGAATTTTTGCTTCGGCTCTGACAGAAGATATGACCGATGAGGCTGTAGATGAGATAACGACCATTCTGCGTCGTGAA
>URRN01000082.1 GCA_900550185.1 uncultured Collinsella sp. | reverse complement strand
GAGCTCGGCATCGTTGCTGATCAATACACTCAACGGGACTCCTTTCGGTCGCGCGAGCGCTGCTCACGCACGTCATCATAAGCATCGTATGCCTCGACGATACGACCCACCAGGGCATGGCGCACCACATCGGCGCGCTCCAGGTGTGCAAACGCCACATCGTCGACACGGCCCAAAATCTTCTCGACATCCGCCAAGCCACCACGACGACCCACCAGGTCGCGCTGGCTAAGGTCGCCGGTAATCACGAACTTGGAGTTGAATCCAAGGCGTGTCAGGAACATCTTCATCTGCTCGGGCGTGGTATTTTGCGCCTCGTCGAGCACCACGAAAGCATCGCTCAGCGTACGACCGCGCATATAGGCAAGCGGGGCGATCTCGATCACGCCGCGCTCCATAAGCTCATCGGTGCGCTCGCGATCCATCATGTCAAAAAGGGCGTCGTAGAGCGGACGCATGTACGGATCGATCTTTTCCTCGAGGGTGCCGGGCAAAAAGCCCAGGTTCCCCCCCGCCTCGACAACCGGACGCGTCAAGATCAGACGGCCCACCTCGTGGCGCTTGAGCGCGGCAACGGCGAGCGCCATGGCCAGATAAGTCTTACCGGTACCGGCTGGACCCAGGCCAAACGTGATGGTATGCGAGCGGATGGCATCCACATAGCGCTTTTGCCCGAGCGTCTTGGGGCGAATGACGCGGCCGCGATACGAAAGCAGCACGTCATCGCGAAGCGACGTAGCCTCGTGCTCACCGTCGCGCAAGACGGCCAGGCAGCGAGAGACATCGTCGGCAGACAGCGTGCGCCCGGCGGCCGCCTCGCGGAAAGCATGTTCGAAAAAACGCGCCACGAGTTCGACCTCGTCCGGGTCACCGCTCACGGCGATGCTATCGCCACGGGCGACCACGTGAGCGCGAACCAAACTCTCGAGCGCACGAAGGACGCCGTCGCCGGCGCCCAAAACGCGCGAGGGATCAATTCCCTCAGGAACGGTAAGTCTAATCTTCGAGGCTTCCATGGACCTCCCTGCGCGCATGGACCAAGCCGGAATCATCGACTCCGATGATAGCAACATCGAGCAGGCACGGGGCTGTAAGTCCACAGGTATCATCAAGACGGGCATGATGGAACGAACCGAGCGTCAGGTTGTCACCATACTCGAGCACGGCACGCTCGACAGTGCCCACGCGACGACGAGCATCGGCAATAGCGAGCTCCTGCGCCGTGTCTCGCATACGACGGCTGCGCTCGGCCATAACCTCGGGCGGCACCTGGTCGGGCATGTCGGCAGCAAGGGTACCGGGACGCTTGCTGTAGCGGAACACGTGCATACGCGAGAAACCCACACGGCGGCACAGCGCCAGCGACTCCTCGAACTCATCGTCCGTCTCACCAGGAAAACCGACGATGACATCGCACGAAAGAGACGCCTGGGGCAAGTTGGCGCGAATCATACGCACCGTGTCCTCAAAGGCCTCCGCACTATAGGGACGACCCATGCGATGCAGGGTCGCCGTACAGCCGGACTGCACGGGCAGGTGCAAAAACGGGGCGATACGCTGCGGATAGCGCGCCATAACCTTAAGCAGGCGCTCAGAGATATCCATGGGCTCGACCGAGGAAATGCGCACGTGCGCAATAGTCGTGCGCTCCATGATGGCCTCGAGCAGCTCATCGATTTCGACATGCTCGTCGGTCGTGCTCTTGCCATCGTAGGCACCCAGGTTCACACCGGTCAGCACCACCTCGGGCACGCCGGCCTCCTGGGCTTCACGCACCTGTTCGAGAACGGACTCGACGGGCACGGAACGCTCGGGACCGCGGGCCTTCCACACGATGCAATAGGTGCAGCGGTGGTTGCAGCCATCCTGGATCTTCACGCCCAGCCGCGAACGACCGAGCGCATCGACCACGTCACCATCGCTGCAGGCGGGAACGCTATCGGACTCAACGCCCAGCACATCGCAGACACGTTCGGCGACATCGATCTTAGACGGCTCGGCAATCACGCGATCCGAAAGCTCCAACAGCTCCTCGGGATGTAAATTGACCACGCATCCGGTCACGACTACATAGGGCTCGTTTGGATGGGCCAGCGCATGACGGACGGCCTTACGGGTCTTGGCCTCGGCCTCGCCCGTAACGGCGCAGGTGTTAATGACGATCAGATCGGCATCGTGGGGCTCCACCATAGCAAAGCCCAGGCGCATAAGATCAGCAGTGATACGGTCAGACTCAACCCGATTGACACGGCAGCCGAGGTTGACGACGGAAATATGGGGTGCGAGCACGCGGGCTCCTTAATCGAGGATATCGTCGAGGGCACTCTTGATACGGTCGGTCACCGACTTCTTACCGGAAGCGACGTCATCGCCCATCTCATCGGCAAAAGCACGGAGCAGCTCACGTTGCTTATTGGAAAGATTGGTGGGAACGACCACGCGCAGTTGCACGATCAGGCGGCCACGCGAACCGCCACCGCCAATGCGCGGCATGCCGTAATTATTGACGCTCACGGTGTCGCCGTACTGGGCGCCGGCGGGAACCGTCACCTTAACGACCTCGTCGGGCATAATGCCCTCGACCTCAATCTCGCAGCCGAGCGCAGCCTGCGCAATCGAGATATCGCTCACCAGGTACAGGTCATCACCGTTGCGCTTAAAGCGCTCATGGTCGGCGACGCGCACGTTGACAATCAGGTCGCCCGAAGGCTCGCCGCGAAGGCCGGCCTCGCCAAAGCCGCTCACACGAAGCTGGCGACCGGTCGAAACGCCGGCGGGAATATCGATGTCGATCTTTTCGTGCGAAGGCGTGCGGCCCTGACCGTCGCAGGTCTCGCAGGGATGGTCGATAACCGTGCCCTCGCCATGGCAGTCGGGGCAAGGCGAGGAAGACTGAACCTGGCCCAAAAACGATCGCCGAACCGTCGTGACATAGCCCGTGCCGTGGCAGCGGCCGCACTGCTTTTCCTGTGCGCCCTCTGCCCTACCGGTGCCATTGCAGTCCTCGCAAGGAGCAAAGCGGTCATAGCTGATTGTCTTTTTGCAGCCGAGCGCCGCCTCCTCGAGCGTCACCGAAAGCGAGATGGCCATGTCACGTCCGCGACGACGCTCACGACGGCTGCGGGCACCACCACCGGCGCCACCGCCAAAGAACGACGAGAACAGGTCGTCCATGCCCATGCCACCAAAGATATCGTTGATGTCGACATAACCAGAGCCACCGGGGCCGTCCGCGGTGCCGTAACGGTCGTAGTTAGCACGCTTCTGCTCATCGGAAAGAACGGAATAGGCCTCGTTGAGCTCCTTGAACTTGGCCTCGGCCTCGGGGTCGTCCGAAACATCCGGATGTACGGTACGGGCCTTCTTTAGAAACGCACGCTTAATCGTCCGCGCGTCGGCATCCCTGTCGACGCCAAGCACCTCGTAGTAATCCCTATTTTCCGACACGACCGAATCCTTCCGACTTTCATTATTGTCACAGTGCGTCCTATACCCAAGCTGGGCCGACCGCAAACAGAGGGTTTGATGTTATTGCATTTGGTACGGCGAAAGCATGGCCCGTTGCGAGCAGCTCGCGAACCAAACCGACACGAGCGCGAACATGAAGCCGTTGGCAAAACCGTTGGCAAACTGCATCGCACCGCGCTTCCACCACAGCAGGCTGCGATGAAGCACACCGTCCGAAAGCACCATGAACAGGCCCATGGCAAACGGAATAAAGCACATCACGGCAAAGGCCGAGAACACGCCCGAGATGGCCGATAGCACCAAAAACGGCGCCACGATGCCCATCAGGTAAAAACCGGTACGGGCCTTGCCTTCCAGGCGCTCGGCCTCAACATGGGCGCGGCCGACAAGATCGCCACCCGAGGCACCGTTGGTGCCGGCGTGACCCATGCCGCCAATGCGGACCTCATCGCCATCGTGCGTGCCGGCAGGAAACTCAATCGTCTGCTCGGAGGTTACGCGAGTACGACCGCTACCACCGCAATCGGGGCAGGGGTCGGCCACGACCTTACCGGAACCGCCGCACTCGGGGCAGACCGACTGGAACGTGCCCGCACCAAACAGGAAGGACAGGTCGACGTCGATGTGGCCGCGGCCACCGCAGCTCGGGCAGGTATGTGCATGCTCGGACGAAACAGAGCCCGAGCCGCCGCAGTTGCTACAGGTATCGAAGCGCGTGTAGCGGACGGTCTTGCGGGCACCGCCCTTGGCCTCCTTGGCGTCGAGTTTGATATCGACGACCACGTTGGCGCCGTTCTCGGGATTGTAGGCAGCCTGGCCGCGACGCTGCTGGCCCCAGGCGCCACCAAAGGGAAAGCCGCCCTCAAAGGGATTGCCATAGCCCGTGCTGCCGGCGTAGCCGCCACCATAGGGCGAAGCCGTAGGAGCACCGGCAAAGGGATTGCCAGAACGCATGGCGTCGTAGCGCGCACGTTTTTGCTCATCCGAAAGCACGGCGTAGGCCTCGGAAACCTCTTTAAACTTTTCCTCGGCATCCGGCTCTTTATTGACGTCCGGATGGAGCTTACGGGCCTTTTGCTGGAAGGCCTTTTGAATATCACGCGAGGTGGCGTCCTTGGAGACACCCAGAATCTCGTAGTAATCTTTTTCGTTCATCGTCGCCATGCGCGGCAACCTCCTGCTCACAGCAGCGTATATATTCCGGTAATTCTACCCGAGCGGCCTAAGCTAGATCCCAAAACAGCTCGAACAGAACATTTCCATCGAGCCAGCCCAGATGGGTCGGTGCCAGACGAGCTCGAACATGGCCCGCGACGACATCTGCCGAAGTGAAGGGTCCCTCATGACCCCAGAGCGTCTCGGGCACCCAAGTGGCAAGACCCAATTCGAGCGCGCGATCGCAGGCAGCTGCCAGCTCGCCCGTTGGGATGACGCAAGCTGCACGAGCCAACAGGTCGGACGCAACACCGCGCGTCATGCGACAAGCGAGCATCAAGTCTTCGGCGACAGCCTCGCGCTGCGACAGATATTCGGCCTCGAACGCCGTCGCGTCATCGTCACGTTGCACCAGACGCACGCGGTACGCATCGCCTCGAGAAGACACGCCGGGGAACAAACCTGCAAGACGGTCGAAATCCTCGTCGTCGAGCATGCCCGCGGCAGAACGACCCAGGCCCAGGTAGCCCCGTCCGGTCCAGTAGGCAATGTTATGGGCGCACTCATGGCCGTCGAGCGCGTAGCTTGCCACCTCATATGGATGATAGCCGGCCGCACCCAGGCGCTCACGCGCCGCGTCCATGCACGAAGCCTGAAAATCCTCGTCAGGCTCGAGCGACTCGTCACGGCACGCCATGCGATAGAGTGGCGTGCCCTCCTCGAGCGTGAGCGGGTAGACCGACACATGATGAGGCGCCGCCGCCAACACGCCATCGAGCGTGCTCCGCCAGCTTGCGGCCGTCTGCCCGGGAAGGCCGCACATCAGGTCGCACGACACATCGAGGCCAGCGTCCTTCACCGTCGCGATAGCCGCAAGTGCCCGATTAGCATCGTGAATGCGGCCAATAGCAACCAGCTCGGTATTGTCGAGGGTTTGCACGCCCAGAGAGATGCGCGTGACACCCGCCTCGGCAAGCGCGGTGGCGAGCTCGGCGGTCAGCGACTCAGGATTGGCTTCGCAAGTAAATTCAACGGGCTTGCACCACATGGAGATACGACGGGCAAGTTTCACCAGGCGCTCCCCAGCCAGTGACGGCGTGCCGCCGCCAATATAGACCGTGCGGACCTGCGCAAGCGTCCCGGCGTCGCCAAAGGAATCGAGGCGCGCATACAGCTGCTCAAAATAGGAATCGAGCGCAGCATCCAAATCACACAGAGCAAAGCTGCGCGAGTCAAAGTCGCAATAGCGGCATTTTTGAGCGCAAAACGGCACATGCACGTACAGCGCGGTAACGGCCACCCTTAAGCCTCCAGTGGATGAGCGGGCACCGACTCACCGGCGGCAAGCGCGGCCTCGCAGGCCACCACATCGCGCTCGATATCATCGACCAGCGACATGAACTCCTCGTACGTAGAGCAACGCACCACCTGAGCGCGCCAGGCGGCGGCATGGGGCATGCCTTTTAAGTACCAGCTTGCGTACGTGCGGGCGCGCGACATGAGCGGCAGAAGCTCGTGCGTCAACGTCAGGTGCTCGCGCAGAGCCTCCAGGCGCTCGACCGAGGAGCGAGAAGGAACCGGCGTGCCATCGAGTGCAAGGGCTCGGGCATCGCCGAACACCCACGGATTGCCGTAGATGCCGCGCGCGATAAACACCGCGCTGGCACCCGAGCCGTGCAGATGCTCAGCAGCGTCCTCGGCCGAGAACACATCGCCCGAACCAATCACGGGAATCTCGACAGCGTCGGCAACCTCATCGACGACCGACCAATCAGCCTGGCCCGTGTAGAGCTGCGTGGCGCAACGACCATGCACGGCGACTGCGGCAGCCCCTGCGCCCTCAAGCATCTGGGCAAACGTCGCGGCATTACGGTCCTCGGCATAAAAGCCCTTGCGGATCTTGACGGTCACGGGCACATGCGCCGCGCCCACCGTGGCCTCGACGATCTTCTCCGCCAGGTCGGGCGTGCGCATGAGCGCCGAACCCTCGCCCTTGGTGACAACCTTGCGAGCCGGGCAGGCCATGTTGATATCGATCAGCGACAGGCGATCGCCAACGCGCTCCTCGACGGCGGCGACGGCGCTCGCAAACTGATCGGGCTTGGAGCCAAAGAGCTGCACGCAAATCTGCTGCTCCTCGTCGGCCGGCAGCACCAGGCGCCACGTTTTGTTGCTGGCATAGGCAAGGCCTGCCACGCTCACCATCTCGCTGTAGGCAAGGTTGGCACCACGGCGGCGACACATGATGCGATAGGCGGGGTCGGTAACGCCCGCCATGGGAGCCATAAGGAACGGCTGCTCGGCATAGGCGCCCAGCAGCCGCTTGCTGTAATCAGAAAGCGCCATGGACCTACTCGTCCACCTTGAGGATCGCCATAAAGGCCTCCTGCGGGACCTCGACCGATCCGATGGCCTTCATACGCTTCTTGCCCTCTTTCTGCTTCTCGAGCAGCTTGCGCTTACGCGAGATATCGCCGCCGTAGCACTTAGCAAGAACGTCCTTGCGACGCGCCTTGACGGTGGAACGGGCGATGATCTTGTTGCCGATAGCACCCTGGATGGGAACCTCGAACAGCTGACGCGGGATGATTTCCTTGAGCTTGTCGCACAGGCCACGGGCCAGGCCATATGCCTTGTCCTTATGGACTATAAACGAAAGCGCGTCCACCTCGTCGCCCGAAAGCAAAATATCGAGCTTCACGAGCTCGGAGGGACGGTACTCGTTGAACTCGTAGTCGAGCGAGGCATAGCCCTTGGTGCGGCTCTTGAGCTGATCGAAGAAGTCCAAGATGAGCTCGGCGAGCGGCATATCGAAGCGCATCTCGACCGATTTGCTCGTCAGGTGGATCATATCGGTTGTGACGCCGCGGTGCTCAATGGCGAGCTGCATGACGGCACCCGTGTACTCAGGCGGGCAGATGATCTTTGCCTTGAGGTAGGGTTCCTCGATACGATCGATGCGTGTGGCCTCGGGAAGGTCCTGCGGACTGCGGACATCGATCATTTCGCCGTCGGTCTTGTAGACGTGATAGTCGACCGAGGGACTCGTGGCAATGAGGTCCAGGTTGAACTCGCGCTCCAGGCGTTCCTTGACGACTTCCATGTGCAGCAGGCCCAGGAAGCCCACGCGGAAGCCAAAGCCGAGCGCCACCGAGGTCTCGGGCTCCCACACCAACGACGGGTCGTTGACGTGCAGCTTATCGAGGGCGTCGCGCAGATTCTCGTAGTCCTTGTTGTCGATCGGGAACAGGCCCGTGTAGACCATGGGCTTGGCCTCGCGGTAGCCCGGAAGCGGCTCGGGGCAGGGGTTCGACGCCCACGTAAGGGTATCGCCCACGCGAACGGCCTCGGGGTCCTTCAAGCCCGTGACCACATATCCGACCTCGCCGACCGTCAGCGCGTCGACCGGGGTCTCGGCAGGACGCTTGACGCCCACGCCATCGACCAAAAAGTCGCCCTTGGCCTGCATCATAAGCAGGGTATCGCCCTTTTTGATGGAACCATCGAAGACGCGCACCGTAGCCACCACACCGCGATACTCGTCAAAGTACGAATCCAAAATGAGCGCTTTGAGCGGAGCGTTTGCATCGCCCTTTGGCGGCGAAATCAAAAAGACGATGGACTCCAGCAGATCGTGAATGCCCTCGCCGGTCTTGCCCGAGACGCACACGGCATCATCGGCGGGAATCGCCAGGTCGTCCTCAATCTCGGTCTTAACCTCATCGGGATGGGCCGAGGGCAGGTCGATCTTGTTGATGGCGGGCACAATGTCCAGATTGGCGTTCATGGCGAGCGTCGCGTTGGAGACGGTCTGTGCCTCAACACCCTGAGTGGCGTCGACGACGAGCACCGCGCCCTCGCAGGCGGCCAGCGAACGCGAGACCTCGTAGGTAAAGTCAACGTGGCCCGGCGTATCGATCAGGTTGAACTGATACGTCTCGCCATCATCGGCGTCATAGGACACGCGAACGGCATTGGACTTGATCGTGATGCCGCGCTCGC
>URRN01000081.1 GCA_900550185.1 uncultured Collinsella sp. | reverse complement strand
TGGGCCATGTCGGCAATATCGTTGCCGACGGCTTCGGCTAGCTGCGCTCGGTCTAAAGCGTGGTCAGTCATGGCATCCTCCTCAAACTGATGGACCTCAATTTGAGCTTACGAGGAGGGTGGGCAGCCACGACCAGTGCGGGCAAAATAGGCCCCCGGCTGCAAACCAGATGCTGACCAAACACTTGACGAAAAGCTTGACCGAAAATGCGCACCGCAACAAAACCGGAGGTAGACATAGACGGCCAACCAACCCTTTTGAGCCAGATGCCCGCAGCCACCACAGAAACAACAGGTGACCACAGCCCGAAAAGTCGACAAATGAACATCCGTACGTCGAAAAACGAGCAAACTGCTCGCAAAGAGTGTCCCCAACGACTAGACAAAAATGACCAGTCATTGGGGACGTTCTTAAATGACTACTTTACAGCTTCAGCGCGTCGGCGACTTCGGCTGCGCAGGCCAGGGCGTCGGCCATAGCGTTCACCACGAGCGAGCTGCCGTTGCGAGCGTCACCGGCAACATACACCGGCGCGGCATCCGCGGCGACGCCGTCGACACGGGCCGCAAGGTACGAGCCCTCGGCAGCCATCACCGGCAGCGGACGGCCAGCGGTGGCGACAGGCACGCTCACCACATCGAACACGCCATGCTCGGGACCCGTAAAGCCGCAGGCGATGAGCACCAGCTGCGCCGGCACCTCGTGCTCGGAGCCCGCGATGCGCTCGGGCTTTCCCGCCGACCAGTCCAGATCGACCACGCGCAGACCCGCAGCCGCACCCTTCTTGTCCAGCAGCACCTCGAGCGTATCCACGCCCCAGGCACGCATCTCGCCACCCATGGCAGCGATGACCTCCTGCTGGCCGTAGTCGGTCTTCTTCACATTGGGCCACTGCGGCCAGGGATTGCTCGCCGTACGTTTATCGGGCGCCGCCGGCAAGAACTCAAACTGGCGCACGCTGCGCGCGCCCTGACGCACGGCAGTACCCACGCAGTCGTTGCCCGTATCGCCACCGCCAATAACCACGACGTCCAGGCCGCGTGCGTTCACCGCGGGCTCGCCGCCATCGAGCACCGAGACGGTCGAAGCCGTCAGATAGTCCACGGCATACACCACGCCGGGCGCATCGATGTTCGCAGCCGAAAGCCCGCGCGGGGCACGGGCACCGGCAGCCACCACAACGGCGTCAAAGCCATTGAGTTTGGCCGCCACCGCAGGGTCCGTCACATCGGCACCCAGCTCAAACACAATACCCAGCTCGCGCATGAGCGCCACTCGACGCTCGACCACGGACTTCTCGAGCTTCATGTTGGGAATGCCGTACATGAGCAGGCCGCCCGGTCGGTCGTCGCGCTCAAACACCGTCACGCAGGCGCCGCGACGCGCAAGCTCCCATGCGGCCACCAGGCCAGCCGGTCCAGAACCAACCACGGCGACCGTGGGCGCATCCTCCCCCGCCGGCTCAAAGCGGCGCGGACCGCCGTTGGCCCACTCATGGTCGCTGATCGCACGTTCGTTGTCATGGATCGTCGTGGGCTGGCCATCGACCGAACCCAGGTTGCACGCGGCCTCGCACAGCGCCGGGCACACGCGACTCGTGAACTCGGGCATGGGCGAGGTGAGCGACAGGCGCTCGGCCGCCTCGTCCCAGCGGCCGCGGTACACCAACTCATTCCACTCGGGAATCAGGTTGTGCAGCGGGCAGCCGCTCGGGCGTGCCTTGCCAAAGCTCGCGCCCATCTGGCAAAACGCCACGCCGCACATCATGCAGCGGCTCGCCTGGGCACGGCGTGCATCGTCGTCAAGCTCCACGTACAGCGGATCGAAATCGCGGCTGCGCTCCTCCACGGGGCGAAGCTCGTGGGTCACGCGATCGATATCAAGAAAAGCACCGGGCTTACCCATAGCACTTACGCCTCCTTCTTGGTCGAAGCAACAGAGCTGGCGGCCACGGACGCAGCACCCGCAGCACCGCCCGCAATATCGAAGCGAGCGACATCCGCGGCGCTCGCGCGACCGGTCACAATGTCAAACGCCAGCTCCTCTGCCTGCGCATGCGTCTTGCCGACGGCCTCGCTCGCAGCGACAATCGCCAGCACACGCTCGTACTCGGTCGGAATGACCTTCACAAAGTGCTTGCTCATCGTCTCAAAGCTGTAGAGCAGCTTAATGCCGCGTGGGCTCTGTGTCGCGTCCACGTGCTCCTGGATGAGCTCGCGAATCTGCGCCAGCTCGCCGGCCGTCGGGGCCTTGAGCTCAACGCTCTCGTGGTTCACGCGGGCATCGAGCGTGCCGTACTGGTCAAAGACATAGGCCACACCGCCCGTCATGCCGGCGGCAAAGTTCTGCCCGACCTCGCCCAGGATGAGCGCCAGGCCGCCCGTCATGTACTCACAGCCGTGGTTGCCGCAGCCCTCGACCACCACGGTGGCACCGGAGTTGCGTACGCCAAAGCGCTGGCCGGCCAGGCCGTTGATGAAGCCGTGGCCGCTCGTGGCGCCAAAGAACGCAACGTTACCCACGATGATGTTTTCGTCGAACTTGTAGGTCGCATGCGGGTTGGGGCGCACCGACACCTCGCCGCCCGAAAGGCCCTTGCCAAAGTAGTCGTTGGCGTCGCCGCACACGTTGAGCGTAATGCCGCGCGGCAGGAAGGCGCCAAAGCTCTGACCGGCCGAACCATCGCAATCGATGGTGATGGAGCCGGCGGGCAGGCCCTCGGGATGTGCCTTGGTCACCGCGTTGCCCAGGATAGTGCCCACGCAGCGGTTGACGTTGGCGATATCGGCGCGGAAGCGAATCGGGCGCAGGTGCGCGCGAGCGTCGGCCGTGTAAGGCACAAACAGCGTGGAGTCGAGCGTCTTGTCGAGCTCGCTGTCCGCAGCCATCTGGGGCAGGAAGTGACGGCCGTCGGCACCCGAGATGTGGGCACCGAACTCGCAGGTCGCGCTCGCCAGCACGGGCGACAGATCGAGCAGGTTAGCCTTGCGGTTGCCCGGGACCTCGATCTGGCGCAAGCACTCGGGATGGCCGACCATCTCGTCGACAGTGCGGAAGCCCAGGCTCGCCATGACCTCGCGCAGCTGCTCGGCAACAAAGAGCATAAAGTGCTCGACATGCTCGGGCTTGCCGCGGAAGCCGCGACGCAGGCGACAGTTTTGCGTCGCGATGCCGGCGGGGCAGGTATCCTGCTGGCAGTCGCGCTGCATGAAGCAGCCCATCGAGATGAGCGGCATGGTCGCAAAGCCAAACTCCTCGGCGCCCAGCAGGCAGGCGACGGCAACATCGGTGCCGTCCATGAGCTTGCCGTCGGCCTCGAGCACCACGCGTGAGCGCAGGCCGTTTTGCAGCAGCGTCTGCTGGGCCTCGGCAAGGCCAAGTTCCAACGGCAGTCCCGCATGCCAGATAGAGTCGCGCGCAGCGGCACCCGAGCCGCCGTTGTGGCCACTGATCAAGATCTTGTCGGCAGCACCCTTGGCCACACCGGTGGCGATGGTGCCGACGCCGGCCTCGCTGACCAGCTTGACCGACACGCGCGCGCCGGGGTTGGCGTTCTTAAGGTCGAAGATGAGCTCGGCCAGGTCTTCGATAGAGTAGATGTCGTGGTGCGGCGGAGGCGAGATCAGACCGATGCCGGGCGTGGACTGACGGACCTCGGCAATCCAGGGGTAGACCTTCTTGCCGGGCAGGTGACCGCCCTCGCCGGGCTTGGCGCCCTGGGCCATCTTGATCTGGATCTCGAAGGCGCTGCACAGGTAGCGGCTCGTCACGCCAAAGCGCGCGCTTGCCACCTGCTTGATCGCGGAGTTCTTGGAGTCACCGTTAGCCAGCGGGGTCTCGCGACGCGGGTCCTCGCCGCCCTCGCCCGAGTTGGAGCGTCCGTGCAGGCGATTCATGGCGATGGCCATGCACTCGTGCGCCTCTTTGCTGATGGAGCCGTACGACATGGCGCCGGTGTTAAAGCGGCGGACGATGTTGAGCGCGGGCTCGACCTCGTCGAGCGAAACCGGCGTGCGGCCGCTGGCATTAAAGTCGAGCAAGTCGCGCAGGCGCACGGCACGGCCGGTACGGTGCAGACGGGCGCTGTACTCCTTAAAGGTGTCGTAGCTGTCCTCACGGCAGGCGGTCTGCAGCAAGTAGACAGTCTGCGGATCGATGAGGTGATCCTCGCCGCCGAGCGGGCGCCACTTGGTCAGGCCCAACGTGGGCAGCTGATCGGGAGCCGGGCTCTTAAGGATAGCAAGCGCGGCGTCATAGCGCTCATTTTGCTCGCGTTCGACGTCCTCAACACCTATACCGCCCACACGGCTCACCGTGCCGGCGAAGTACGCGTTGACGAACTCCGGAGTGAAGCCCACGGCCTCGAAGATCTGCGCGGAGTGGTAGCTCTGCACCGTGGAGATGCCCATCTTGGACATGATGGAGACGATGCCCGCCGTCGCGGCCTTGTTGTAATTGGCGATGCCCTGCTCGGCCGTCACGTCCAGGTCGCCGTGTGCCGCCAGATCGCGGATGCACGCATGCGCGTTATACGGATAGATGCCGCTCGCGGAGTAGCCCACCAGCGCCGCAAAGTCGTGCGGGGACACGGCGTCGCCGCACTCCACCACGATATCGGCAAAGGTGCGCACGCCGGCACGGATCAGATGGTTGTGCACGCAACCCACGGCGAGCAGCGACGGCACGGGGACCTCGCCCGCAGCGGCGCGATCGCTCAGCACCACGATGTTCACGCCATCGCGCACCGCAGCCTCAACGTCCTCTGCAAGCTGCTTGAGCGCAGCCTGCAGCGCGCCCTCGCCGGCATTGCGGCGGTACACGGCACGGAAGCGGCGGGTCTTAAAGCCCACGCGGTCGATGGCGCAAATGCGGTCAAACTCCTCCTTGCTCAGCAGCGGTCGCTCCAAGCGAACCAGCTGGCAGGCCGTACGGGAGTCCTCGAGCAGGTTACCGTGATTGCCCAGGTAGAGCGTGGTCGAGGTGACCATATGCTCGCGCAGGGCGTCGATCGGCGGGTTCGTGACCTGGGCGAACAGCTGATAGAAGTAGTCAAAGAACGAGCGCGTCTTCTTGGACAGGCAGGCCAGCGGCGCATCGATGCCCATCGAGGCGAGCGGTGCCTTGCCCTGCTGGGCCATGGGACGCACGACCTCGTCGACGTCATCCCAGTGGTAGCCGAGCTTGGCCATACGCACGGCGGCGGGCACCTCGGCGTCCTCGGCGGGCGTTGCCACGGAAGGCCTATCGAGCGCGTCGACGGTCAGCGTCTCCTCGGCAATCCAATCACGGTAGGGCTTTTCCTTAGCGTAACGGGCGCGCAGCTCGTCGTTGTAGATTACGCGGCCGCGAGCAAAATCGACCTCGAGCATCTGGCCCGGTCCCAAGCAGCCGCTCGTCAGGATGTTCTCGGGGCTCACCTCGATGGTGCCCACCTCACTCGCCAGCATAAAGCGGCCGTCGCGCGTCACGTAGTAGCGAGCCGGACGCAGGCCGTTACGGTCGAGGGCGGCACCCAGGGTACGGCCGTCGGTAAAGGCGATAGCGGCAGGACCGTCCCACGGCTCCATGAGCATGGACTGGTAAGCGTCGTAGGCGCGGCGTTCCTCACCCAGGTTGTCGTTGTGGTCCCATGGCTCGGGCAGCAACATGGACGCGGCACGCGTGAGCGGACGGCCGTTCATGACCAAGAATTCGAGCACGTTGTCCAGAATCGCGGAGTCGGAACCCTCGCGGTTGATGATCGGCATCACGCGCTCAAGATCATGCTGCAGCACGGGGCTGTACAGGTTGGGCTCGCGGGCACGAATCCAGTTGACGTTACCCTTGAGGGTGTTGATCTCGCCGTTGTGGATGATAAAGCGGTTGGGGTGCGCACGCTCCCAGCTGGGCGTGGTGTTGGTGGAGTAGCGCGAGTGGACGAGCGCCACGGCCGTTTTGACGGCGGCATCGTTGAGATCGATGAAGAAGCGGCGCATCTGCGTGGCGACGAGCATGCCCTTGTACACGATAGTGCGCGAGCTCATGGAGCACACGTAGAAGATCTTGTCTCGCAGGGCAAACTCGGCGTCGGCCTTCTTCTCGATGGTGCGGCGGCACACGTACAGGCGACGCTCAAAGGCATCGCCGGCGGACGTGTCGTCCGGACGGCCCAGGAAGGCCTGCAGGATAGTGGGCATGCAGGCGCGGGCCGTCTCGCCCAGGTCGTGCGGGTCGACGGGCACCTCGCGCCAAAAGAGCAGCGGCACGCCGGCCTCGGCGCAGCCCTCCTCAAACACGCGGCGGGCATCCTCTACGCCCTTGTCGTCCCGCGGGAAGAACAGCATGGCCACGCCATAGTCGCCCTCTGCCGGCAGAATCTGGCCGCACTTTTGAGCCTCTTTGCGGAAAAAGTGATGCGGAACCTGGAACAGGATGCCGGCGCCGTCGCCGGTGTTCTTCTCGAGTCCGGTGCCGCCGCGGTGCTCCAAGTTGACCAGAATGGACAGTGCGTCGTCCAGGATCTGGTGATGGCGCTCGCCGTTGATATCGGCAAGCGCGCCGATGCCGCATGCATCGTGGTCGAATTCGGGGCGATAAAGGCCCTGCTGCTGAGCGGAATCTGCCTGCATCGCGATCCTCCCCTAGATATTTAGACAGTCAGTTGACTAGGCATACTAGGAGCATCGCCGGCCCGCTGTGTTTCCCGCCCGTTTCGAAACAATCGCGTAACGCGCGCCCTACGAGTGGACACCGCCGACCTCAAGGGCGACAACATAGGCCCCAAGTTCGGCCTGTTAGCTCACCACTTCAAACATCTCAATCTGTAACAGGAAGGCCCAATTACGACGACTAACTGTTACAGATTGAGATGTTTTCGAGAGACATTCCATAGGACCATTTCTTCCTGTCTCGATCTGTAACACCTAGGCCCAATTTCCATCCCTAGTTGTTACAGATCGAGACATTTCGGCAGCCCCCCTTCACCATCCCATTCAAATACAACAATTTTGTTAGTCCTGGTTAACTTTTAAAGCTAAAACGGGTATCCTTTGCGGCGTCAAGCAAACGGCACGCACACCGTGCCAGATCAAGGAGGCCCCTATGGCGCACCAAGCAGACCAGCAGACGATGCAACTTGTCCTTATCCGTCACGGAGAATCCGAGTGGAACAAACTCAACCTGTTCACCGGCTGGACCGACGTAGAACTCACCGACACGGGCCGCGAAGAAGCCGCAGCAGGCGGTCGAGCCCTCAAAGAAGCGGGCTTCGACTTCGACGTCTGCTACACCTCGCGTCTCAAGCGCGCAATTCACACCCTCGACATCGTGCTCGGCCAAATGGATCGCGAGTGGTTGCCCGTCATCAAATCCTGGAAGCTCAACGAGCGCCACTACGGTGCGTTGCAGGGTCTCAACAAGGCCGATGCCGCCGCGGAGCACGGCGACGAACAGGTGCTCATCTGGCGCCGCTCCTTCGATATCTGCCCGCCGGCACTCGAGCCGAACGACGCGCGCGATCCCCACATCCAGGAGCAATACCGCGACGTCGCACCCGATCAGCTGCCCTATACCGAGTGCCTCAAGGACACGATCGCCCGCGCCTGGCCTTATTTCGAAGACGAAATTCGCCCCCAGATGCTCGCCGGCAAGCGCGTACTCATCGCCGCACACGGCAACTCCCTGCGCTCACTCGTCATGAAGCTCGAGCACCTCACGCCCGAGGAGATCCTCAAGGTCAACATCCCCACCGGCGTGCCGCTCGTTTACACCTTCGACACAGATTTCAACGTCCTCGACAAGCGCTACATCGGCGACCCGGCGACCATCGCCGCCAAGATCGACGACGTGGCCAATCAGGGCAAAGCGCACAAGTAGCCCCAACCCAAATCCGACGCGTGGCGCCGCACGGCCCAGATGCGACGTCACGCGGCCCATACACAGGAGCGCACCATGCTCAACCATCTCAAACAACACTTTGGTTCCCGGCGCACCGGCGGTCACGGAGGCCTAGACATTGCGCGGCATATCGGCCCCGGGCTGCTCGTGACCGTCGGCTTTATCGACCCGGGCAACTGGGCCTCCAATATGGCCGCGGGCTCGCAGTTTGGCTACGCGCTGCTGTGGATCGTCACGCTGTCCACGATTATGCTCATTGTGCTGCAGCACAACGCGGCGCACCTGGGTATCGCCACGGGCGCCTGCCTTGCCGAGGCCACGACACGTTACCTCCCCCGCTTCGTTGGACGCACGGTACTCGCCAGTGCCTATCTCGCGACCGTCGCCACCGCCATGGCCGAAGTCCTGGGTGGCGCGATTGCCCTTCAAATGCTCTTTGGGCTGCCCGTGCGCGCGGGCTGCGTCATCGTGGCGGCAGTATCGATGGCGATGCTCATGACGAGCTCCTACAAGCGCGCCGAACGCTGGATCATCGCCTTCGTGGGTGTGGTGGGACTCTCGTTTTTAGCAGAGCTCGCGCTGGTCAAAGTCGACTGGCCGCAAGCAACCGCAAGCTGGATCACGCCTAGTATGCCCACTGGCTCTGCCGCGATTATCGTGAGTGTCCTGGGTGCGGTCGTTATGCCACACAACCTTTTTCTGCACTCCGAGGTCATCCAATCCATGCACTTCGAAGGCCAAGGCGAGCAAGTTATCGAAGAACGTCTGCACTACGAGCTCTTCGACACGCTCTTTTCGATGGGCGTGGGCTGGGCAATCAACTCGGCCATGGTCATCCTGGCCGCAACGACCTTCTTTGCGCACGGCATGGTCGTAGACGACCTCGCCGTCGCAGCGGCCACGCTCTCCCCCAT
>URRN01000080.1 GCA_900550185.1 uncultured Collinsella sp. | reverse complement strand
ACTTCATGGGGGTGTGTGACAATGCCCGTCGGAAAACATCTGCTGTCTTTGGGGGCCTATCTATGCTGTACGAATTTTGTGCCGAGAACTTTGAGCGAGTGCCGGCGGCCATCGAGGCCGGTGCGGGGCGCATTGAGCTGTGCGACAACCTCGCCGTCGGTGGCACCACGCCTTCCGCCGGCGTTATTAGCGCTGCGGTCGGCTATGCTCACGAGCATGACGTGCGAGTGATGTGCATGATTCGTCCGCGTGGTGGCGACTTTCATTACAACCAGGACGAGCTGCGCATGATGGAGATGGACCTGGGCCTTGCTGTGAGCGCCGGCGTTGACGGCCTGGTCTTTGGCTGCTGCAAGCCCTGTGCCGGCGGCTGGGCGCTCGACGAGCTCACCCTCGGCGCCCTCGTTATGGCTACGGGCTGCGCGACCGAGGAGTGCAAGCGCGAGTCCCTTGACATCACCTTCCACATGGCATTTGACCAGCTCTCGCCCGAAGCTCAGCTGGACGCCATTGACACGCTCGCCGACTGCGGCGTCACGCGCATTCTGACGCACGGTGGTGCTGCCGGTACGCCGATTGAGGACAACTTCGAAAAGCTGGCTCGTTTAATCGAGTATGCGGGCGATCGTTTGACCATCCTCCCCGGCGGCGGCATCACTACGGCAAATCGCGATGCGGTCGCGGCGGCGCTAGGCGTCTCCGAGCTCCATGGCACCAAGATCGTGCCGCTGGAGGTATAACCCGTGGCGCTGGTATTTGACGTTCAACAGGCGAGCGGCAAGCCCGACGATAATCGTCGCCCTGGCACCGCGTGCCCTTTTTGCGACACGGAGGGGCTCGCCAACATCATCCAGCGCGATGGTGACTGCATCTGGCTCGAGAATAAGTTCAAGACCTTGCGGGCCACCCGTCAGACCGTATTGATCGAGTCGGCCAATCACGACGCCGACCTGGTGACCTATGAACCGGACGAGCTGCATCATGTGATGCGGTTTGCCCTGGGCTGTTGGCAGCAGATGATCGATTCCCAACAGTACCGCAGTGTGCTCATGTACAAGAACAAAGGCCCGCTTTCGGGCGGCAGCCTCGTCCATCCGCACATGCAGATTGTGGGTTTGGAGCAGGAAGACGGCTATGCTTCGCTGACTTCCGCCAATTTCGAAGGCATCAATGTCTGGCAGCGAGGGAGAATCTCGGTCAACATCTCAACCGAGCCGATCATGGGGTTCTTTGAGGTCAATGTTTCAGCCCCGCAGGGAATCGCCGCCAGCGATGACGCACGAGACCAAGTCGAAGCGGACCTGTTTGCCGATGCGATTCAGGTGGCCCTGCGCTATATCCTGAACGAGCACCACGGTGGTCGCGCGGAGTCATACAACTTGTTCTTCTATCACCTGGGCGGTCGGACCATTGCCAAGGCGCTGCCACGTTGGGTGGTATCGCCCTACTTTGTGGGCTATCGTCTGGCCCAGGTCAATGCTGAGACCACGCTCGATATCGACGCGGAGCGTCTGCGTGCGCATCTGGAAGCGCTCGCGTAGCAAAGTGAGCATCCGCGTAATGCGGACAGCCTAGCGTGCCATGGCGTCGCGGCCGGCCTCGACCCGCTTGCGTTGGGCGGCACGCTCCTCGCCGGTCAGACGCTCAAAGAGATGCCCGATAATCGAGGCCAGCACCTGCTGAAACAGCGTTCCGCACATGACGGGAAACACGACCTCGCCGGGAAAATACTGTGTGGCGATGACGGCGCCCGAAGAGATATTGCGCATACCGCAGGTAAAGCACATGGTGGTCGTCTCGCTATACGGCAGGTGCAACGCGCGGGCGACCAGAATGCCGACGACAAAGCCGCTGATGGCGAACACCAGAATAAAGAGGGCGACTTCCAGGCGCACCGCGTTCATGTGCAGCACGTACTCGCTCATGGCGGTGGAGTTGGACGCGATGACGCCCATCATCATGAACTTGCAGGCGGGTGAGAGCGCGGGGGAGAGCTTCTCGTGTCCCCAGCCGCGCGTGAGCTCGTTGATCACGATGCCGAGCACGGCAGGGATGGCAATCATAAAGGCCATGTTCTGCATCATGCTCGGAACATCGATTGCGACGGTGGCACCCAGCAGGAGCTTGAGCGTAAGCGGAATCGTCACGGGCGACATAACCGAAGACGTCAGGATGATGGTGAGTGCGAGCGGGCCGTTGCCGCCGAACATGTTGATCCACATAAAGGCGGTGACTGCCACGGGCACGCTGTACTCGAGCACGATGCCGCAGACAAGGTTGGGGTTGGAGCCAAAGAACAGTGAGCCCATGGCATACGCCGCGATGGGGATGAGCACTGCCGAGACAAATAACGCCAAAATCAGATGCAGGGGACGGCGGAACACCTCAGCCACCTGGTGGAAGGTGTTGCTGAGCGCACCTTGGAACGTCATAAAGGCAAACAAGGTGGGAACGATGGGCTTGAGCACGCCGATCTGCTGGGGAAAGAGCACGCCGAGCGCCACGCAAATCGGAACGATGATCTGCATGTGCCCCGCGAGAAACTTGCCCAGTCCAACCCATTGCTTCATATGCTCTTGTGACTCCCTTTGCTCGTGAATCCGGTTTGAATGGATATGCTAGACGCTCGCATGCGTCCGTGCGTCAGAAACGCTCGAATATTTCGAGGCGATTACCGGCATCGTTTACCGAAACCGCGGCGTGCTGCGGCGTTTTGCGTCCGTGCTGCACGGTATAATAAATCCGTTCAACAGATCTGCCTGCCGAAGCGGGCATACACAGAGGACTCATCGCTATGAACCGTGAGAGGTATCGCGGCGACCTGCCCCTATCGGGGGTGGGTGCCTATGTCATCGCTTAAGACGACGCATCGCTGGGCGGTCGCTCAGCAAAACCCCGAGCTCGAAAAGGAGCTTTCGGCTGGCCTGGGCATACCCGGGCTGGTGGCGCGCATTATGGTTGCGCACGGCATTACATCCATCGAAGAAGGCCAGCTGTTTTTGACGCCTTCGCTCGATCGCGACTGGGCGGACCCGCTTGTTATTCCGGGCATGTCGGTCGTTGCCGACCGCGTCGAGCGTGCCATTCGCAACCACGAGCACATCGCGGTCTTTGGCGATTTTGACGTTGACGGTATTACGTCGACCTGCCTGTTGACCGAAGCGCTGCGCATGTTTGGCGCCGATGTCACGCCGTTTATTCCGCATCGCTTTGACGAGGGCTACGGTCTTTCGCGCGCGGCGCTCGACCGCGTTAACGAGCTCGCTCGCCCCCAGCTGATCGTGACCGTCGATAACGGCATTGCCGCCAAGGAAGAGGTTTCCTATCTGGAGAGCCTGGGGATCGATTTGGTGGTCACGGACCATCACGAGCCCTCCGACCAGGTGCCGCAGGGTGTGCCCCTGACCGACCCCAAGCTCGAAGACGAGGGCCCCTCGCGCGAGCTTGCCGGTGCTGGTGTGGCGCTCAAGCTGGTGCAAGTCCTGGGTGAGCGCCTGGGCAAGCCGTCGTATTGGCGTTCGCTAATCGAGGTCGCGGCGCTGGGCACCGTGTCCGACATGATGCCGCTCACGCCCGAGAACCGCGCACTGGTCGCCGAGGGCATCCAGCAGATGCGCGTGACGGCTCGTCCCGGCTACATCGCACTGGCAGCGCTCGCCAAGGCCGACCTCTCTAGCATTACGGCGGATGGCCTGTCATTCTCGCTCATTCCCCGCTTAAACGCTGCCGGTCGCATGGCCGATCCCAAGCTGGCGCTCGACCTGCTGCTTGCCCACAATCCCATCGAAGCAAGCGCGCTGGCGGCTGAGCTCGAGGAAATCAACCGCCAGCGCCGTGAGATCGAGGCGGAGCTCACGCGCGATGCCATGGCAAAGGTCGAGG
The DNA here is from genome assembly GCA_900550185.1 of uncultured Collinsella sp. Lineage (GTDB taxonomy): Bacteria > Actinomycetota > Coriobacteriia > Coriobacteriales > Coriobacteriaceae > Collinsella. Next base: position 5,039 of record URRN01000080.1, on the reverse strand, counting down.
AGACCTATGACGGCGGACGCGCGATCGTCGTGGGCGGTGAAGGCTGGCACGAGGGTGTCAAGGGCATCGTGGCAAGCCGTCTGACCAACCGCTATCACGTACCGGCGCTGCTGTTCTCGATCGAGGACGGTATCGCGCGCGGCTCTGGTCGCTCGGTGGGCAAAGTTAACCTGTTTGACGCCGTCGAGCGCTGTTCCGACCTGCTGATTCGTCGCGGCGGACATGCCGGTGCGGTGGGAGTGACCATCGAGGCATCCAAGCTCGATGAATTCCGTCGTCGCCTTTCCGCCGTGCTATCGGAGATTCCCGCCGAGGACTTTGAAGACATCGACGAGGTTGCCGCCACGGTCGACCTTTCCGAGCTGAATATCGAGACTATAGAGCAGATTTCCCGTCTTGAGCCGTTTGGCCAGGGCAACAAGGTGCCGCTGCTGGCCGCCGAGGGCGTGACGATGTGCGATCGCGCCGTAGTGGGCAAAACCGGCGAGCACATGCGCTTTGTGGCGACCGATGGCGCCGCGAGCGTGCCGGCCATCATGTTCCGCGTGCCGCAGATCGATAGGCTCATCAATTGCGACAGCGCCGTCGACTTGGTGTTCGAGGCCGTGGCCGAGCATTGGCAGGGACGTGTGAAGCCCAAGCTCATGATCAAGGATGTTCTGGTTCGCGATACCACGCTGCCCAGCGTCGACGATCCGGCATGCGAGCTTCGTCGTGGCGTGCAGCCGGCGGATTCCGGCCTGCGCCTGGAGTCTCGTAAGCGCGAGACGCTCGCCCAGCTTTCCTATACCGAGCTCACGCGCTCGCTTATCCATAGCTTTATCGGCTCGAACCAGCCGCACCGCGCGCAGGTCGAGGCGCTCGACGCCCTGGCCGATCACCAAAGTGTTCTGGCCGTTATGGGAACGGGGCGCGGCAAGTCGCTCATCTTCCATGTGCATGCCGCGCGCGAGGCGGTTCTTCGCGGGCGTGCGAGCATCTTTGTCTATCCGCTGCGTGCGCTCGTTGCCGACCAGGCCTATCACCTCTCGTCGACGATGGCTGCGCTCGGCATTGGCGTCGGCGTGTTGACCGGCGAGACCGTGGAGGCGGCGCGCGATGACGTGTTTGCCGGCTTGGCTTCGGGTCGCACCGGTATCGTGCTCACGACGCCCGAGTTCCTGTCTATCCACCGTGACCGCTTTGCGCGTTCGGGCCGCATCGGCTTTGTCGTTATCGATGAGGCGCACCACGCCGGCCTTGCCAAGGGCGGCGACCGTAGCGCCTATCTTGACATGCCCGATATCCTCAAAGCCCTGGGCGACCCGGTCGTTATGGCTGCGACGGCCACCGCGACGGCTCCGGTCGTGGCCGAGCTTGCCCGCATGTTGCCGATCACTCGCACGGTGGTCGACGAGACGGTGCGCGAGAACCTGCAGCTCGAGGACGACCGCGACCTTGCGAGCCGCGAGAACCGTTTAGTGTCGATCGTGGCGACGGGGGAGAAGACCGTCATTTACGTCAATTCGCGCGACCAGTCCGTGGCGCTCGCCAAGACGTTGCGCAAGCGTGTGCCCGATTGCGCAACCCATATCGCGTTCTATAACGCGGGGCTTGCGCGTTCCGATCGCCGTCGCGTGGAGGAAGCATTCCGAGACGGAAGCCTCAGTTGCATCGTTTCGACCTCCGCCTTTGGTGAGGGTGTCAACCTGCCCGATATCCGCCATGTCGTGCTCTACCACATGCCGTTTGGCGCCATCGAGTTCAACCAGATGAGCGGACGTGCCGGCCGCGATGGCCAGCCCGCCGTGATCCATCTGCTCTATTCGTCGCGCGACGCCCGCATTAACGAGCGCCTGCTCGACTGCTATGCGCCCGAGCGCGACGAGCTCGTCACGCTCTATCGCGCGCTGCAGACCATGTGGCGCTCCAACCGCGGCAAAACCGGGGACGATTCCTTTAGCGCGAGCGATATCGACATCGCGCAGATGTGCCTTGCCATCGATGCTCGCACGCCGGTCGACGAGCGTTCGGTGGAAAGCGGCCTGGGAATCTTCGAAGAGCTTGGTTTCTGTCGAGTTTCGGGGTTTGACGACGCTCGTCGCATCGCGATGGCCGAAAACCCCGGCCGCGTGCAATTGAGCAGGTCAATTCGCTATTTGGAGGGCTTGCGCTCGCGCATGGAGTTTTCGGCTTTCAGGAGCTGGGCGCTCGATTCGTGCGCTTCTGATATGCTAGCCAAAGTTAACCGCCCGATCGTACCGCGGGCCTAGGGGAAGGGGACCTCGATGGATGCCGCAGCCCGTACCGCCCATGATTCCACCCTCCAGCCGTTTTCGGAGATGGAGCACTATAAGCATGCCGATGAGCTGCCGCCCGAGATTATGGCGGACAGCTACGACAAGCTGGAGCGCCTGTGCCTCAAATATATGAATGAGGACGACTTTTCTAAGGTTGAGCAGGCCTACTGCTTTGCCGCCGAGAAGCACTGCAACCAAAAGCGCCGCTCGGGCGAGATGTACATTAACCATCCCGTCGAGGTTGCCATCATTTTGGCCGATCTCAAGATGGACTGCGATGTGGTGTGTGCCGCGCTGCTGCACGATACCGTCGAGGATACCGAGACCTCGCTCACCGATGTTTCCGGCCTGTTTGGCGATACGGTGGCCGAGCTCGTCGATGGCGTGACCAAGCTCACCAACATCGAAGTCGACAGCATGGACGAGAAGCAGGCGCTCACGCTGCGCAAGATGTTCCTTGCCATGTCCAAGGACATTCGCGTCATCATCGTCAAACTCGCCGACCGCCTGCATAATATGCGCACGCTCGCCGCCCTGCGCGAGGACCGTCGCCTGTTTAAGGCACGCGAGACTATGGACGTGTACGCGCCCCTGGCCGACCGCCTGGGCATGAGCTCTATTAAGTGGGAGCTCGAGGATCTGTCCTTCTTCTATTTGGAGCCCGACGCCTACCAGCGCATCGCGCGCATGGTGGCAGAGTCGCGTGAGGTTCGCGAGCGCTATCTGGCCGAGACTATCAAGACGCTCACCGACGAGCTCAACCGCATTGGCCTGGAGGGCTTCCAGATTAATGGCCGCTCCAAGCACTATTGGTCCATCTACCAAAAGATGAAGCGCAAGGGCAAGGAGTTCTCCGAGATCTACGACCTGGTGGCGCTGCGCGTTATTACCCATTCGGTGCGCGATTGCTACTCCACGCTCGGCGCGGTGCATACGCTGTGGCACCCCATGCCCGGTCGCTTTAAAGACTACATCGCCATGCCCAAGGTCAATAACTACCAGTCGCTCCACACGACGGTTATTGGCCCCACGGCTCGTCCGCTCGAGATTCAGATTCGAACCTACGAGATGCATGAGCAGGCCGAGTACGGCATTGCCGCCCACTGGCTGTACAAGAAGTCGGGCGGATCGTCTGCCTCCAAGACCAACGATGCGCAGCGTCTGGACGACCAGATTAACTGGCTCAAACACTCACTCGACTGGGCGGCGTCTGACGAGATCACCGATGCCAAGGAATACCTGCACTCGCTGAAGGTCGACTTGTTTGACCAGGAGATTTTTGTCTTTACGCCCAAGGGCGAGGTCATGGCGCTTCGTGCCGGCTCTACACCGCTCGACTTTGCCTACGCCGTTCATACCGAGGTCGGCAACCACTGCGTCGGCGCCAAGATCAACGGTGCGGTGGCGCCGCTTACGCACGAGATCAAGACGGGTGACCGCGTTGAAATCCTGACTAACAAGAGTTCCAAGCCGTCGCGCGATTGGCTCAAGATCGTTAAGACACCTTCCGCCAAGTCAAAGATCCGCCGCTATTTTGCCGCTGCGACCAAGGACGACGACGCTGCCGCCGGTCGCGATATGCTGGCCAAGGACCTGCGTAAGCGTGGCTATGGCATTTCTACGCCGCGTTCGACGCGTGCACTCAACGCCGTAGCGGAGCAGTTTAACTTCAAGCAGCTCGAGGACCTGTTTGCCGCCGTCGGCGCCGGCAAGGTTGCCCCGCGCGCTGTGGGCAATAAGGTCGAGCAAATCTTGGACCCCAAGCCCGAGGAACAGCTCACCAAGGCCGAGGCTATCGCCGAGGTCGTGAAACAGCCTGCTCGCGGCTCCAACCGCAAGCCGCAAAAGCGCGGCAAGAGCGCAAGTAACGGCATTATCGTCAAGGGCGAGAGCAACAGCGGCCTGCTGGTCCGTCTGGCTCATTGCTGCAACCCCGTGACGGGCGACGACATCGTCGGCTTCATCACGCGCGGTCGTGGCGTTTCGGTACATCGCGCCAACTGCCCCAACGTCAAGGGTCTTATGGAACATCCCGAGCGCATGATCGATGTGGAGTGGGACGGCGCTGCCGACACCCTCTTCCAGGTCGAGATCGTGGTCGAGTGCCTGGACCGCATGGGCCTGCTCAAGGATGTCACCATTGCCATTGGCGATGCGGGCGGCAATATCCTTTCTGCCGCCACGTCGACCAACCGCGAGGGTATTGCAACCCTGCGCTTTATGGTCGAGATCTCGGACGCGAGTGGTCTGGATCCGCTGCTGGCTTCCATCAGCAGTGTCGATTCGGTCTACGACGCTCGCCGTCTTATGCCCGGCGAAGGCGGAGCTCAGCTCAAGCGCCGTGTGTAGGTGCGAGAGCCTCTCAGCATCATAGATATTGGTTACGTTCGAGGCATCGTTTGGTGCCTCGAACGTATTTTAGAAGGAGGGTATGCGCATGGGCGATATGACTTTGGACCTGACACCCCGAGGTGCGGCTTCGATTGAGGCGCTCGTCAACGGCCCCATTCAGACCAACAGTTACGCCGTGATTTCGAATGACGAGTGCTTAATCGTCGATCCGGCGTGGGAGGGCGAGTGTCTTGTGGAGCATATCCGCACCGCGCATCCTGAGGTGCGCGTACTCGGCTCTGTCTGCACGCACGGTCATGCCGACCATGTTGGCGGGGTTGCCGGGGTTCGAGCTGTCGTTGGCGACAGCGCGCTATATGAGTTGTGCGCTAAGGACGTGACGGTACCTCGCGCAAATATCGAGGAGCA
>URRN01000079.1 GCA_900550185.1 uncultured Collinsella sp. | reverse complement strand
CAGTCGAACTGGGCACGGCCCACGTCCACCGAGACAACGGTCGCAGCTCCGCGCTTAAGCAGGCAATCGGTAAAGCCGCCGGTAGAGCATCCCACATCCAGACAGGCAAGGCCAGTCGGATTGATACCAAACGCATCAAGCGCGCCTTCGAGCTTAAGACCGCCGCGGCCAACATAGGGAATGCGTCCCTTCACGTGCAGCGGCAGGCCCGGAATCACCTTAAGGCCTGGCGAAGTCAAACGCTCGCCGCCACTCGAGACCAAGCCGGCCATAAGAGTGCGAAGGGCATCCGCGCGATCGGCGCAGATGCCCTGTGAAATCAGTTCGTCATCAAGACGCACGCGTTTCATGAATGCCATCAACCATTCGTATCCGGAGATGCGGCCTAGCTATTCTAGGATTCGTTTGCCGCATCCTCATCGTATTCCTGCTCGAGCTTGTCGGCCTCACGCGGCGTCAGCTCAAACTTATCGACCATGTCGACCGCGCGGGAGCCCAGCTCAATCGCCTCGTCAAACAGATCGAGCGAACGCTCCAAGGAGGTATCCTTGGAGCGAACGGTAGCGATGATCTGATCCAAACGGTCCGAGATCTCGTCAAAGTTGCGGACAGAACCCTCTGGCATGACTACTCCTCGACGGAGTCGGCCTCGACGGCCTCGGCAACGTCCGCGCCCTCGGCCAGCACGCCAGCCTCGGCCTGAGCAGCTGCAACCTTTGCGGCAGCCTCGGCAGCCTGTGCCTCCTCGCGAGCGCGATCTTCGGCCAGCAGTTCTTGGTACAGGTCCTCGCCCGGCAGCTCCTCGCTGCGAGCGATCTTGCCCAGCACGCCGTTGACGAACGACGCGGACTGGTCGGTGCCATAGGCCTTAGCAAGCTCGACGGCCTCGTTGATCACGATGGCGTCAGAGACCTCCTCGTCGGTGAGGAAACGCATCTCGTAAACGGCGATACGCAGCAGGTTGCGGTCGGCGCCGGGCATGCGCATAAGATCCCAGTTCTTGGCAACAGAGCGCAGAGCACAGTCGATGCGGTCGATATGCTCATAGGCACCGCGGCACAGCTCCAGCGCATAGGGATCGAGGGGACCCTTCGAGATCAGAAAATCACCCTCGAGGACGCGCTCGAGCGGGCTGTCAGTGGCCTCGGCCTGGAACAGCAGCTGCAGCGCCTGACTGCGGGCAAGCGTACGCCCGCGATAAACCTTAAGGCTCAAAGGTTACTCCTTGGGGAAAACGAGGCCGTCGATGCAAACGTCAACGCGCTCGACCTCGACGCCCACCTGGGCATCGATGGCGGCGACCACGGCGGTGCGAACAGCCTCGGCGAGTTTCTTGAACGGATAGCCAAAGAACACCACGACGCGCACGGTGAGTGCGAGCTTGTCGCCGACGACCTCGGCCTCGACCGCCGGCTCGGAAGCCGGAGCCTTGGACGAAAGCATCATGGAGACAAGGTTGGTGGCAAGGTCCTTGACGCCAACGGAGGCGATGCCCTCGACATCGGACACGGCGCGCGAGACGATGGCGGTCAGAACATCGGGCGAAATGCCGATGCCGTCAATCTTGATTTCCTGGGGCATGAATCCTCCTAGAAGAGTTGGTTGCTAGACGCGGGAGACGAACTTGCCGTCGCGGGTGTCAACCTTGATGACCTCGCCCTCATTGAGGTACATGGGGACCTGGATGACAGCGCCGGTGTCGATCGTGGCCGGCTTGGTGGAACCCTGGACGGTGTCACCCTTAAAGCCCGGGTCGGTTTGGACGATGGTGGTCTCGATGAACATCGGCGGGGTCACGCCCATGAGCTCATCGTCGGCGAAGAGCAGCTGGCAGACGTCGTTCTCGCGCAGCCACTTGGAGTTCTCGCCCACCATGTCCTCGGGAACGGGAACCTGCTCATAGGACTCGTTGTCCATGAAGATGTAGTCGGTACCATCGTTGTAGAGGTACTGGAACTCACGGGTGGTGAGCATGACGCTCTCGAACTTGGTGCCGGCGTTGCAGGTGTTCTCGACGACGCGGCCGCTCTTGATGTCGCGGGTCTTGTAGCGCACAAACGCGCCGCCCTTGCCCGGCTTGACATGCTGGAACTCGACGATGGTGTAGACCTTGTCCTTGATGCGGAGACCGAGGCCGTTCTTGAAGTCGGCGGTGGAAATGGTAGGCATAGCGACCTTTCTTGTTATGGGCAGAACGCACAAGCGTCCAAATTACATACGACAGAAATTATACACTTGCAGACGGCGCCTGCAGCGAGCGCATAAAAAGAGAACGCGGGGCGTCCGAATCGATCCGGACGCCCCGCCCCAAACTATCTACCGAAGTAGACTAGCAGTCGATAACGTGCAGGTCGTGCGGGGTCTTGGTGAAGGGCTCGTAGCCGTTCTCGGTGACCACGCCGTAGTCCTCCAGGCGCACGCCGCCCACGCCGGGCAGGTAGACGCCGGGCTCCATGGTGATAACCGAACCGACCTCGATGATGTTCTTGCTGCGGTTGAAGTTGGGCAGCTCGTGGATATCGATACCCACGCCGTGGCCCAGACCATGGTTGTAGTAATCACCATAACCGGCATCGCCGATGATCTTCTTGGAAAGCTTGAAGATATCGTTACCTTCCACGCCGGGATGGATAGCAGCGACGCACTCCTCGTGCGTACGGCGCACGAGCGCGTACAGGTCGAGCTGCTCCTGCGTGGGCTCGCCCATCACAACAGTGCGTGTCATGTCGGAGCGGTAATCGCAGTAGCCCGCGCCGTAATCCATGAGAACGAAATCGCCCTTCTCGATCACGCGGTCGCTCGGGACGGCATGCGGATTGGCGGTGTTGGGACCGCTCGCCACGATGGAGCCGAAGGCAAGGCTGTCGGCGCCGTTGGCGAACATAAAGTTCTCGAGCTCGTTGCGAACCTGCTTCTCGGTCATACCAGGCTTAATAAAGCCGAGCATGTGCTGGAAGGCGGCGTCGGTGATCGACTGCGCGTGGCGCATGAGCTCGATCTCCTCGGCATCCTTGATGGCGCGCATCTTGCGGATATCGTCGTGCATCAGCGGCAGCATGCAGGCGACGGAGCGGTCCTCCAGGCCGCGCTGAATGCCCTGGTAGAAATTAATCTGCATATCGTCCTCGACAGCGCAAACGCGGCACTTGTTGGCCGCGATCTTGCCGGCGACCCAACCGGGGATGGTGCCCTCGTCCATGTCGTAGACCCAGGGGCTGCCGGCGGGCGTGTTCTCCTCAAAGCTGTTGAGGTAGCGCGAGTCGGTGTGGAACAGGCACTGGTCGGCCGTAATAAACGCAGCGTGCGGGAACTCAAAGGTGTAGTCGAAGACGCCTTTCACGCCCGTAAGCCAACGAAGGTTGGCCTCGTCGCGCACCACGATGGCGTCGTAGCCACGCTTGGCCATCAGGGCACGGACACGCTCGATACGACCGGCAGGACCGGCAGCAAACTCAGACATGCAGTTTCCTTTCTTGTTGTCTCCATATAGACGGGACGGGTCTCAACCGAACGACGGAATCGTATGCGATCCGCAACCGATTAAAAACCCGCCCCTCAACATGATACGAAAGACGATGGATGTCAATAAAACTTAGAGAAGTTCTTTGCGAGAAGCCAAGTAGGCATGAGCATGGCGCTCAAGAACCTCGTCCTCAACGCTCGTTAGACGAATGGCGCCGAGTGCCGCGGGCAGCGGCAACATGCTGCGGTTCGAGCGGGCGAACTGCTGCTTGCGGAACTCCTCGATAAACACGGCGGGCTCCAGATCGAAGGCAAGCTCCTCGATGCCAAAGTCCTCCAGGCAGTCATCGACCTCAAAGACGTAATCGATATCGAAGTCGCAGGCATCGTGGGCAACGCGCGCCTCAAAGCGCATGCCCTCGGACAACAGCTGGTAGACAGGGACCTGCGAAGCGGCATCGCCCAAGCAGGCGCGCAGGGTACGCTCCCCCGTCTTGCCAAAATCGAGCGCATGGCGAGCGCTCGGGTTCGTGGCCATTAGTACGTCCTTGCGGGCAGTCTGAGACCATTGAACGGCATTGACGAGCGCGACCTCCTCGCCCGCGAGAATCTCGGGGACGGTCTCAGTAAACTGATTCCAGCGGGACTTGCTGCTCGAAAGCATGGTGCCAACAAGTACCACATAGCCGAGCTTGAGATCCTCGGGGTCCGCCTCGCGAACAAGGTCGAGGTCACACACGACCAAGCCCGGTTCGGGACGGAACGCGATAGCAGGAAGCGCATTGGCCGACGAGGCGACGAGCGGATTCATGGTCGTCGCGACCGTGAGCATGGCGTCGAACGTCGTCGGCAGCAACGCGCACTCGGTGCGGCCGCACCACTGATTGGCACACCAGCTAACAACCGAGCAGGTTGCGGCATCGCCAACGGCGACAACCAGATCGTCGCAGGTAATGCCATTGGCAGTCAGGGCGCCAAAGATAGCATCGGCATCGGACAGCGTAGCACCGGCAGGCGAAACCTCGAGGACGAGCGGCGACACGGCAAAGCCGGCATCGACCAGAGCGTGCTCAACGATCTCGCCAAAGCAGTCGGAAACAGCGCTGTTCCAGACAACCATCGCACGCTTGGGCTTGCCCACGGCCGAGGCAAACATACGCGACAGCTCACTAAAAGCGTTAAAGCCGACGCGAACATCGACGCTGCGGTTTTGGAAATTGATCAGTTGACGGCGAATCATAGCAGTCCACGCTCCAAAAGCATCTCGGCACAAAGGTAGGAAACGTCCTCGAAGGACTTGTTGCGAATATCAAGGGTAATATCGGCGGCCTGGCGATACAGCGGACGGCGATGCTCAAACAGGCGCGCAGCATGCTCGGGCGAGCGGAAATCGGGCCGCGTGTCGGACCGACGAATCTGGCGAATCGAATCCTCAAAGTCGCCCTCGAGGTACACGCACGTACCCATTTCGTGCATCAGCTCAATATTCACCGGCGTCTCGACAATGCCGCCTCCGCACGAAACCAACAGGCTGCGCTCACTTTGAAGCGAACGGAGCGCCGAGGTCTCGAGCTCGCGAAAACGATCCTCGCCCTCAGTCTCAAAAATCTCGGTTACCGACTTGCCGCAACGGCGAACGACCAGACGGTCAGTGTCGATAAAACGCCGCTTGAACATGGTGCCGACGTTGCGCGCGAGCGTCGATTTGCCCGCGCCCAAAAAGCCGATAAAGAAGATATGGTCGCAGCCGTGTTTGGTGTGCTGGGACATAGCGAGACCTATTCCTCGCAGGGAAGGTCGCGCAGGGCCCGGCGCTCAAAGATACGGAAGATCTGCGTATACCACAGGTCCTGGGTCGCCTGCGGCTTAACCAGGATAGTATCGACGCCGGCAAAATTGCCGCTCCACACGTCAGTGTAGAGCTGATCACCGATCAGCACCGCCTCGTCGGCCGAGGCGCCGAGGCGCTTAAGACCCGCCTTGAGGGCAAACGGCGCGGGCTTCATGGCGTGGCTGATGGCCTCGAGTCCCAGCTCGCGTGCAGAGCTCATGACCTGGTCGCGATGCCAGTTGTTGGACACCATGCACAGCTTAAAGCCTTTGGCGCGGGCGGCATCGAGCCAAGCGGAAACCGCGGCGGGAACCTGCTCGGTGTCGCGCGGCACCAGGGTGTTATCGCGATCGAGCAGAATGGCGCGTTTGCCGTCGGCCCACAGGGTATCAAGGTCGATGCGATCGACCGAGGCAACGTATCGTTTGGGGCTAAAAATCCTCATGCTAATTCCAAGACTGTTGATGCTCTTCGTAGGTTTGCGAGAAGTACTCCTCGTCCTGCGTAATGTAGAAATACAGGTCATCGGAGTCGGTCGGCTCAAGCGTGGCCTTGAGTGCCTCGAGCGACGGAGAGCAGATGGGCGTGGGCGGCAGGCCCTCATGCTTATAGGTGTTATACGGGCTATCGCTCTGCAGGTCGTCGGCGGTAACCTCGCCACCGGTGACATACATCATGGTCGCATCGCTGTTGAGATAGCGCAGACCGTCGAGCTTGCCGGCAAGGCGGTTGTAGAAGACCGAGGCCACGTGCGCACGTTGATCGGCGTTGAGGCCCTCGCGTTCAACGATAGAGGCCAAGTTGACGATGTCGTAGTCGGACATCTCCACACCATAGCGCTCCTTGATCTTGGCTTCGCAGCTCGCAAAGTCAAGCGACTTGTACTCGGTCTTAAACTGATCGAGCATAGCGCGAATCACGTCATCGGCCGTCGGCGAATCACCCAACGAATAGGTCTTGGGGAACAAGAAACCCTCAAGCGAGTCGTTGGCGGCGCCCTTAAGGAAGCTATAGTCGTCCACGTAGTTGGAGGCCTTGGCCTGGTTGAGGAAGTCTTCCTTAGAGATGCTGTCGTAGGCCTGGGCCACACGATCGGCGACTTGATCGACCGTCAGGCCCTCAGGGATAGTCAGCGCATTGGAGCCCGCGTTGGGGCCTTCCATGAGCTGCTGAACAACCTTGGTCGCATCCATGAGTGTGGTGAACGAATAAGCACCAGGCTTGAGCGACATATCGGCGTTGAGCTTTTTCACCGCCGCATAGTAATCCTTGGGATTTTCGACGATATGGTTCTCGGAGAGAATCGAGGCGATCGTATCGCCCGAAGCACCGTCGGGAATGGTCACCGTAACCTGCTGTCCAGCCGTGACCTTCGTATCTCCACCGGCGAAGAAGTCCTTGACGGCCGGCACGACAAAGAAAGCAATCGCAGCAAGCGCGAGCACCGCCACCACAACGCCGATGATCATGGGAACCGGAGAACTCTTCTTTTGAGCACCGCGACGAGCATGCGTGTTGTAGCTCGAGCGGGTCGCCGGAGCAACGCTATGCGAACCGCGAGCGTGATGCGAATGCGATTGGGGGGCCTGCGTTCGCTGGATAGGTGCCTGCTGCTTAAAGCGGGTGCCGCCTGCAGGCTGGGCCGTACGAGCAGCGGGCTGCTGAGCCGCGTGAGAAGCCGGATGCTGAACCGAACGAGCAGAAGGCTGCTGACCCGTCCGTTGAACAGGTTGGCCCGAATGAGAGAAGGACTGCACCGGGCGCGCGGCAGGCTGTGCTGGGCGCTGAGTCGGCTGTGCTGGACGCTGACCTGCCTGGACAGGACGCGGCGCAGGCTGCCGTGTACGATTCTGCTGGCGCGGATCGGAAGCGCTAGGCATGCGAAACCTCCTCGTTTTTACGATCGAGCCACGTCTGCAAAAACAGGCTGGCGGCAATCATGTCGATCTTGCCCCTCATCTGCTTTTCGTTGAGGCCCTGCTCGCGCAGGATACGCTTGGCCTCTTGCGAGGACAGACGCTCGTCCTCAAACTCCAGTGGAAGATCGAGCTCGTCGGCAATCTTTTGCGCCACGGAGGCAACGCGCTCGGCCTGGGGGCCGGGCTCACCGGCCATGGTCAGGGGACGTCCGCTTACCAGGATGTCGGGCTCATAGTCCTCAACCAGATAGCGGAACGTCTTGGCCATACCGGTGACCTCGGCAGCCGGAAGCACCTTGACAGGCATCGCCATCTTGCCATCACGGCTCGAGACGGCGATGCCGATCCTGGTCTCCCCTATGTCCAGCGCAAGCGCGACCACAGTGACTTCTTAGATTCTTAGGCGCCGAGTGCGGTCTTAGCGGCCGCGAGGGCATCGGCGATACCGGCAGCGTTCTTGCCACCGGCCTGGGCCATGTTGGGACGGCCACCACCGCGACCGTCAACCAGGCCCGCGATCTGCTTGATCACGTTACCGGCGTGGAACCCGGCCTTGACGGCGTCATCGGAGCCGGCAGCGAGCAGGGCCGGAGTGCCCTTCTCAGTCACGCTGGCGACGACACAAGCGACAGGGCCGGCAACCTTCTGATGCACGGTATCCCATACATTGCGCAGGTCGGCAGCCTCAAGGCCCTGGAGCTCAGCGACGACGAGCTTGTAGCCGCCGAGCTCGACAGCACCCTCGATGGCACTGGAAATGGCGTCGGAGGAGCCACCGGTCAGAGCCTTTTTGAGCTTGTTGGACGTCTCGCGCAGCTCGGCCTGCAGGTTCTCCACGCGGGCGGGAACCTCGTCGACGCGGCACTTGAGCGCAGCGGCGGCGGCGTCAACGAGCGCCAAGCGGTCGGCCATGTAGTCGAGGGCACCCTTAGAGGTCACAGCCTCGATACGGCGGACATTGGAGCCTGTAGAGGACTCGGAAATAATCTTGAACAGGCCGATCTCGGCGGTGTTGGCAGCGTGCGTGCCACCGCAGAGCTCGCGAGAGAACGGCTGGTCCTCGGCGCCCACGGAGACGACGCGGACGACATCGCCGTACTTCTCTCCAAACAGAGCGACAGCGCCGGCAGCCTTAGCCTCGTCGATGCCCATAACACGGGTCACGACCGGCTTGGAGGCGAAGATCTGTTGGTTGACCAGGTCCTCGACAGCCTTGAGCTGCTCGGAGGACAGGGCCTCGAAGTGCGTAAAGTCAAAGCGCAGGTGCTCGGGCGTCACCAGCGAGCCGGCCTGGGAGACGTGCTCGCCCAGGACCTGCTTAAGGGCAGCGTCGAGCAGGTGCGTGGCGGTGTGGTTGCGGCGCAGGAAGCCACGGCGCTCGGCGTCGAGCGCGGCGGTCAGAGTAGCACCGACGGTCAGCGTGCCCTCGGCGACGTGCGCGACGTGAGCATACAGGCCGTTGTGGTTCTTAGTATCGGAAACGGTCAGCGCAACGCCCCCGGCGGAAAGCTCGCCGGCGTCGCCCTGCTGGCCGCCCATCTCGGCGTAGAACGGGGTGCGGTCGAGCACGACCTCGACGTCCTCGCCGGCGGCAGCGGAATCGACGGACTCGCCGTTGCGCACGATGGCGACGACCTTGGCGCCCTCGATCACATCGTTGTCATAGCCGTCGAACTCGGTCGCGGCGACCTTGTCGGAAAGCTCGACCCACACGTCGTTGAAGCTGCCCCAGGCATCGCCCTTGGCGTTGG
>URRN01000078.1 GCA_900550185.1 uncultured Collinsella sp. | reverse complement strand
CCCCGTGAACAGGGGACGTAGCACTGTTCACGTCTGGGCCCATATCGGCACCGATCATTGCCCGCGCTGCTTCTGCTTGCGCTTCAGCTTCCGCTGCTCGAAGCACGTCGCCCGGGATTCCTCGCCAGAGGAGAATTGACCGTTCCTTGCGAAACCGCGAGACCAGTTATATCCGCTTGTTGCGGGCTTGCTTGAGCCAGTTCCTCTTGAAAGAGCCTATACCTCCGAAGAGCTTGTTGTACGTCTCACCGTTCTCCTTGGCCTCGTACTTGACCAAGGCAAGTTCGATAGTGTAGAGGTAATCCGCCACTTGCTCGAGGCGGTAGTCGGTCATCGAGGTCTTGCGACGTCGGACGACCCCTTTTGAGAGGACCTTGCCCACCGAGTCGTCTCGCCCGCGGAACAGAAGGAGCGCATCCTCGCGACCTTCAGCGACCTGTGCTGCGAGATGGAGGGCTGCACCATCGCGCAGGGCCCTTTCCAAAGCGAAGTGTCGAGCCGAAGTGTTGAGCGTCGGCCCTGAATGTTCAATGGCCGTTGTTTTCTGCCCCTCAAGTGGTGGACTTTTCTTCGGAGCTGTTGATTCCCCCACGCGCCCCCTTCCGTTCTCTGTTCTCCCCTTATACTCCTTGTACGAGGAGGTAAGAAGTCATGGACAAGACCACACAGGACAGCTTGGCAAAGAAACCCGTCGACATGAGGGACAGGATTCTCGAGCATCTCGAGGCCCTTACCTCTGCCGTCTCGCTCGACGACCTTGCCCGTCTGTCCACCTCCGACATCGCCGAGACGCTCATCATCTCCAGGAGCCTGGCGAGCCAGTACCTCAACGACCTTGTTCGCGCCGGCCTTGTGGTTAAGGTGGCGGGCAGGCCTGTCCGTTATTTTCATCGCCGCGCGTTCCAGAAGCGTTTTCAGGTAAAGCTCTCTGCAAGCGAGTACGCCTCGCTCGCCGACCTCATCCAGGCGACGGGAATCGCCGATCACCGCGACTTCGCGCGTGCCGTGGGCTTCGACATGAGCCTCAGCTCCGTTGTCGAGCAGTGCAAGGCTGCGGTTCAGTACCCTCCGTTTGGCCTGCCCATCCTCTTGAGCGGCGGCGTGGGTGTCGGTAAGTCTTTCCTTTCTCGCCTTGTGTACGAGTACGGCAAGAACCAGGGCTTGCTGTCCCGCGACTCCTCCTATGTGCGCATCGACTGCGCCGGGGTCCCGGACGCCGCCTCGTTCAACGGGCTTCTTGACGAGTCGATCGCGAAAGCGCGCGGGGGTGTGGTCTTTGTCAACGGCATCGAGGCACTCTCTCCCTCTGCGATGGAGCACTGCCTTGCGACGGCCCTCGGGCTCGATGCCTCCCAGGATGCGCCGCGCGCTCGCCTCGTTCTTTCGACGACGCTTTCCGCCGATGACCTGAAGGTTTCCTCGGCCTACAGCAAAATGCCCATCTGTGCCCGCGTCCCCTCACTCAAGGAGCGGACCCCCGAGGAGCGCGAGGATCTCATCTTGAGCTTCCTGCGCAGCGAGGGGTGCCGAATCGGTTCTGATGTGAAGATCAGCCGCGGCGCATACCGTTGCCTCGTGAACGCGGACTTTTCCGATAACATCGCCGGCTTGCGCGCCTGCGTGACGAACTGCTGCGCCAAAGCGTTCCTCAATCGCGAGGGCGACTACGTCGTCGTTCGCCCGTATCTTCTTCCCAGCGGGCTCCTCTCCTCCGCGCAGATCGATCAACAGCCCGACGATGGCGTTCTGATCGACGCGTCCCTGGATGCCGCCGAGAGCACAGGGCCGGTCGAGCAGGCGCTCGATGCCCTGTGCTCCCTCGATGAGCGATTCTGCGCCGGGGAGCTCTCTGTCTCCGAGCTTGTCTCGCAAGCTGTCTCCGCTGTGCGCGGCGTTGAGGATCACTTGATCTTCGACCACGGCGTCGCCTCCTCGAGGTCGCGCGCCTTCGAGCGCGTCGTGGGCGCGGTCCTTGCCGACGCAGGCTCTTCTTATGGCATCGAGCTTTCGAGGAAGGTCGCTTTTCTACTGGCCCAGGAGATTTGCCTGCAGTTGTGGCCGGGTATCGGCCTGGCTAAGCGAAAGTCTGCCTGTGCGGAGCAAATCTCCCATCTCCTTGGTGCCGTGACCTCCGAATTACCGTTTGCCTCGAGCGTCTCCGATCAGGTCGCCGCAGACGTGGAAGGGGCGCTGGGAATCTCGCTCGATCACTTCACGAAGACGCTTCTGACGCTGTGCGTCGCATCGGAGTCTCGCGACGCGAAGGCCCTTCGGACGCTCTGCGTCATCTTGTCCCACGGCTACTCAACGGCGACGAGCATCGCCGACGCGGCGAACCGTATGCTCGGCATGCATGTGTACGAGGCTGTCGACATGCCCTACGACCAGCAGCTGAAGGACATCGTCGGTCCGCTCCAGCGCCTCGTCGACCGCCATTCCTACTGCACCGGGGTCGTGTTCCTCGTCGACATGGGCTCCTTGGAGGAGGCCTATAAGGCCCTCGAGAACGTTACCGACTCCACTATCGGCGTGGTGAACAACGTCTCTACCGGTCTTGCGCTCGAGATCGGGGTCGGGCTGCTCGGCGGCAAGTCCATCGCCGAGGTTCTTGGCGATGCGACCGCCGCGTGCGTGACGCACTGCAAGGTGATCGAGCGCGTCAACCGTGAGGACGCCATCGTCTTCTGCTCCGAGTCCGGGGTCGACGCCGCGGAGAAGATACGCCAGCTCGTCTCGCAGAGCCTCCCGCGCACCATAGGCGCGCGCCTGCTCACGAGGCCCTTCAAGCAGCTCGTCGCGAACGGGTCGAACGACGCCGTTTTCTCCGAGCACCGCGTCTGCGCCGTCATCGGCACGGGAGACCCCGGGGTCGCCTCCGTCCCCTTCGTCGCCCTCGAGGACATCATGTCGACGGCGTCCGCCTCTAAGGTTGATGCCGTGTTCGGCAGGTGGCTTGACGCTTCCGAGCTCTCTTCTTTCCACGAGAAGCTGCTCTCGAACATGACGCTGCAGAACGTCATCCGCTCCATCACCATCCTCGACCCGGAGCGGCTATTCCATGAGATCGAGAGCGCCGTGCACGAGCTTCAGCGCAGGACAGGCGAGAAGATCGGCAGCAACGCCATCATTGGGCTCTACGTTCACCTCTGCTGTCTCGTCGAGCGCCTTGTTACCAGAAACCCCATTGAGACCTACGTTGGCCAGGACCGCTTCGAGGAGGAACGCGCCGATTTCATCGAGTCCTTCAGGCAGAGCTTCTCGAGCATCTCGACGCGCTATCGCGTAGAGGTTCCCGTAAGCGAGATCGCATATGTCTTCGACTACATAAGCGTGAGCGCCGCCCCGGCGCGAGAAGAGCGCCTCGGCTCCTCGGACCTCCTGCTCGACGAGTGACCTTCCCCGCGCCGCCGCAAGCTGACCGCGCGTCCTCAATAATCCGATAACCCCTTGCCCGGCGCGAATCCGGATAGCGCCGAGGCAGTACCGAACGTAAAACTTCATTTGATAGGAGCAAACATGAGTGTTGTTATGGCACGAATCGACAATCGCCTGCTTCACGGCATCATCGTGACGCAGTGGGCCCCGGTGTCGGGCGCGACCCGAGTCATGGTCATCGACGACAAGGTCGCCGGCGACGAGGTCCTGAAGTCCACTATGAGGATGGCGCGCCCCGCGGGCATGGCCGTCTCGATCATCTCCGAGCAGACCGCGCTCAAGAACTTCGCGGCGGGCAAGTACGACCGCGAGAAGGTCTTTGTCATCGCCAAGGAGCCCGAGACGATGCTTCGCCTGGTCGAGTCGGGCGTCGAGCTCCCGTCGCTGGTCGTCGGCGGCTCGCTCGTCAAGGAGGACGGCATCCAGCTCACCCAGCGCGCCTACGCCTCCGCCGAGAACGTCCAGAGCTACAAGGCGCTCATCGCCCGTGGCGTCAAGGTGACGGCCCAGTTCGTGCCCGCCGACAAGCCCGTCTCCGTCGCAGACCTCATCTAAGGGGGAAATATGGTCAACTTCACTATCCTGCAGGTCGTCCTTTTGACCCTGCTGGCCTTCATCAAGCACGTGGACTACTACGGCATCCCGATGATCTTCGTCAATTACGCCGTTTTCTGGGGCCTCATCACCGGAGTCGTCATGGG
The DNA here is from genome assembly GCA_900550185.1 of uncultured Collinsella sp. Lineage (GTDB taxonomy): Bacteria > Actinomycetota > Coriobacteriia > Coriobacteriales > Coriobacteriaceae > Collinsella. The sequence goes on along the minus strand of URRN01000078.1, from coordinate 4,836 downwards.
CGACTGGAAGACCGGCCTTGTCATCGGCGGCACCATTCAGCTCATGCAGCTCGGCGTCGCGGGCTTCGGCGGCTCCTCCATTCCCGACTACGGCACGATGGCCATCATCGCCACCGCCTACGGCGTGACCCTGGGCTCCGACACGGGCCTCGCCATCGGCCTGCCGGTCGGCATGCTCGGCATCCAGCTCGACGTCATCGTCAAGATCCTCAACGGCTTCGTCGTCGAGAAGTCCCAGAAGTTCTGCGACGAGGGCAAGTTCAAGCAGATGAACGCCATCCTGTGGGTCTGCCCCGCGCTCTTCGGCCTGTGCGCCGCCCTGCCCGTCTTTGTCTCCGTGACCCTCGGCCAGCCCGCCGTCAACTGGCTCCTCGAGGTTATGCCCCAGTGGTTCCTCTCCGGCCTCACCCTCGCCGGCAAGATGCTCCCGGCCGTCGGTATCGCCATGCTGCTCCGCTACATGCCAACCGCCAAGTACTTCCAGTACCTGCTCGCCGGCTTCTTCCTCTCGGCCTTCCTGAACGTGCCCATCATCGGCGCCGCCATCGTCGGCGTTGCCCTCGCGATCGCGTTCTACCAGCGTGCCGAGAGGGACACCGAGCTCGCCACCCACGCTTCCGCAGACGCCTTCATCGGAGAGGATGAGTAACCATGGAAAACGAGAACATCACCGCCGTCGCCGAGGGCAAGCCCTCCGGCTACAAGGTCACCAAGAAGGATCTGCGCAACGCGAACTGGCGCTGGCTCATGAGCGTGTGCACCTTCAACTACCAGACCCAGCAGGGCGCCTCAGTCGCCTACGCCCTCTCGCCGGTCCTGAGGAAGATCTACACGAACGACGAGGACTATAAGCAAGCGCTCAACAACCACTTCCGCTACTACAACACCCAGCCTTGGCTCGCCGCCATCATCCTTGGCGCCTGCGTGGCCATGGAGGAGCGCGACGGCCTAGCGGCGGCGGACGCCGTCCAAGACCTGAAGATCGGCACCATGGGACCGCTCGCCGGCGTCGGCGACTCCCTGCTCATGACCATGATCCCGACCATCATGGGCTCCATCGCCGCCTACATGGCCATCGAGGGCAACCCCGTGGGAGCCGGCATCTGGTTCGCGCTCATCCTGGCCATCTTCTGGGTCCGCATGCACGCCCTCGAGTTCGGCTACAAGCAGGGCGTGAAGCTCGTCACCGACTTCAGCGAGAAGCTTCCCAACCTCACTGCCGCCGCCTCCGTGCTCGGCCTCACCGTGGTCGGCTGCCTCATCGCCTCGGTCATCGGCGTCACCTGCCCGATTAGCTTCAGCTTCGGCGACGTCTCGATGGAGATTCAGCCGCTGCTCGACAAGATCCTGCCTGCCATGATCCCCGCCGCCATCACGGGAAGCGCGTATTACCTTCTTACCAAGAAGAACGCGAGCATGACGGCCCTCATCCTCGTGGTGATCGTCCTCGCGATGGTCGCCTCCGCCGCTGGCATCCTCGCCTAGCTTCGACCCAAGAGATTGGTGAATCAATGAGAAAGATAGTTGTGGCGAGCCATTCCCTTCTCGCCCAGGGCTTCAAGGACACCCTCGAGTTCCTTACGGGTAAGGGCGACGCCGTCAACGCCGTGTGCGCCTACGTGAACGACAACGGCGAGGGGCTCGACGCGGCGGTCGAGGCGGCTCTTTCGGGCACTGACGAGGTCGTCGTCCTCACCGACGCGTACGGCGGCAGCGTGAACCAGCGCTTTTCCCGCTTCGCCTCCGACCGGATCCACGTGATCGCGGGTGTCAACCTCCCGCTCGCCATGACGGTCGCGCTCGCGCGCCCCGACGAGAAACTCGACTTCGACGCCCTCGTCAACGAGGCGCGCCAGCAGATCATCTACGTGAACGGTGCCAGTTCCGCCGAGTGCGACGACGACGAATAGAGGAGGTCGACGATGAGAGAGTTCCTTAAGGACGTGTGGATGCACGGCGGTGAGGAAAGCCGCGCCATCACCCCCGAGAACATCACGGGCGAGAAGGGCCGCGCCGCCATGTCGGCCAGCCACCTCGGCGTCGGCCGCAAGGGCTCGTGCTGCGTGCCCCTTGAGTCCGGCGAGACCATCACGCTCGCGGACATCGAGGGCCCCGGCATCATCCGCCACATCTGGATGACCGTCCCCGACAAGACCGCCGCCGGCAGCTTCGTCATGCGTGACCTCGTGCTGCGCTTCTACTGGGACGACGAGGAGACCCCCTCGGTCGAGTGCCCTGTCGGCGACTTCTTCTGCAACGGCTTCGGTGAGCGCGCCATCGTCAACTCGATGCCCATCTGCGTGAACCCGACGGGCGGCATGAACTGCTACTTCGAGATGCCCTTCAGGAAGCACGCCAAGGTCACGCTTACGAGCGAGCACCCCGGGTTCATTAAGTACATCTTCTACACGTTCAACTACGCGCTCACCGACGTGCCGGACGACGCCATGTACTTCCACGCCCGCTTTAACCGCGAGCGCAGCACTCGCAGGGGCGTCGACTACACCGTGCTCGACGGCGTGCGCGGCAAGGGCTACTACGTCGGCACCTACATGGCCCTGTGCGCCCTGGAGCGCTATTGGTGGGGCGAGGGCGAGATGAAGTTCTTCCTCGACGGCGACGAGGAGTTCCCCACGGTCACCTCGACGGGAGCCGAGGACTACTTCGGCGGTGCCTGGGCCTTCCTCGACAGGCCGCCCCACGCGCTGCCCGAGGCGCAGTGCTTCAACACGCTGTTCGCCGGCTACCCGTACCGCTCGACGCGCGACGCCACGCGCGACCGCTTCAGCGCGGGCAAGCCGAACCCGAACCCGATGCTCGCGACCAACGACGACGCGCTGCCCAGGCACGGCCTCTACAGGTGGCACCTTCCCGACCCGATCTCGTTCAAGGAGGACCTGCGCGTGACGTTCCAGGACCTCGGCAACGACGACATCAAGCTCTACGAGCGCGAGGACGACATCTCCACCGTCGCCTACTGGTACCAAAGCGAGCCGCACGCCGTGCTCGCCCCGTTTGCCGCAAGGCAGGACCGCGTGCCCAGGTAAGGTCGCCTCGAAACAAGCCAACGTTATGGGCGCCCGCGGTTGACCATGACTGCGGGCGTCCCTTTGTAAGGAGGATCACATGAGCGAAAAGCAAATGAGGCTCGGCGCCCTCGAGGCCGGCGGGACCAAGATGGTCTGTGCCGTGGTGTCCGGCGACGGCGAGGTCCTCGACCGTATGGAGACCCCGACGCTTACGCCCGCCGAGACCGTCCCGCAGATGATCGAGTGGTTCACCGCCCGCGATGTGGACGCGTTGGGCATCGGCGCCTTCGGCCCGACCTGCGTCGACCCCAACGACGAGCGCTACGGCTCCATCCTCCAGACGCCCAAGCTCGCGTGGCGAGGCTATGGTCTTCGCGCCGCGTTCGCCGACGCCCTCGGGATTCCGGTGACCTACGACACGGACGTGAACGTTGCCTGCCTCGGCGAAGTGGTCTTCGGCTGCTGCAAGGGGCTCGAGGACGCCGTCTACGTGACCATCGGCACCGGCGTGGGCGCGGGCGTCATGTGCGCGGGCAGACTCCTTCACGGCATGCTGCACCCCGAGGCCGGTCACATGCTGGTAAGGACCCGTCCCACCGAGGAGGGACGCTGCGTCTGCCCGAGCCACGCGAGCTGTCTCGAGGGGCTCGCCTCCGGCCCCGCCATCGCCGCGCGCTGGGGAAAGCCCGCGGCCGAGCTCGCGGACAACGATGAGGTGTGGGCGCTCGAGGGGGATTATCTGGGGCAGATGTGCGCGAACCTCGTGCTCATGTACTCGCCTCGCCGCATCGTCCTCGGCGGCGGCGTGATGCACCAGGAGCAGCTCTACGGCATCGTCCGCAAGAAGACCCTCGAATATCTGGGTGGCTACATCCAGACCGCCGAGCTTAAGGACATGGAGAGCTACATCTGCGCCCCGGGCTGCGGCGGCGACCAAGGAATCCTCGGCGCGGCCGAGCTGGCAAGAAGGGCGCTCGCGTAACTTTGCGCTCTCTCCGCCATACAACGCGTTAAGAAAAGACGAGCGCTTCTTGCCAATTGGGCGGCAAGAAGCGCTCGTCTTTTGCATTTTCGCCACTCAAAATCTTATTTTCACGATTTGCATTTTCATCCCGTTGTCACCGACCCTTGCGAGAAACCGGAAAAAGCCGCTGACAGAAGGGTCTCTCAAATCGTTGTAGCCCAGCATATAGCCGCGACTTGTGACCTGCAGACGGCTGTCCCACGTGCCGATTTCCTTGGCGGCATCCGAAACCGCAAAATATGCCCCCACATCCTTGATTTTTGCAGTCTTAAGCCATGTTTTTGCGATCATCTTTACCGCCGTCCGATTGGCAGCATCAAAGACCAGCACACTGCCGGTGAAAGCGTCCGCCATCCCCCGCACCAGTTCCCGGACCTGCTGGGTCAGAAAGTAATAGAACACCCCGGAGGCAAAGAACGCCGCCCCGCGGGAGGCATCGATTTTGCTAAACCATGCGGTGTCTTTCAGGTCGCAGGGGATATTTTGTTCTCGATCCCCGGCGGGCAGTAGCTGCTGCCGCAAGGCAATCACATCCGGGAAGTCCAGATTGTAGATCTTGCATCTACCGTTGTCGCAGGTTCTGCCGGTGTTGTCCAGCCCGCAGCCCAGATTGACCACCGCCGCATTGGGGTGGCCTTTCAGGTAATCCCGCACCTCGAAAGCAAGATCACTCTGCCGTGTGGCCACCTCCAGCGCACCAAAGCGCTGCATCAGGCTGCGGGAGTTTTTCCTTGATTATCATTTTCATTGCAACAGCCTCAGGACTCAGCGCAACGCGTTGCG
>URRN01000077.1 GCA_900550185.1 uncultured Collinsella sp. | reverse complement strand
TAATCAGTGGGTTGCAGGTTCGATTCCTGTCACTGGCTCCATGAGAGTTTCGGGCCCTGTTCCTTATGGGACAGGGCCCGTTTCTTGTATGTGCCGGAATCGAACCTACAGAGGCACGAGCGTCAAGCGGACGCGAAGCGTTCGTAGCGAGCGGGCGAGGATGCTGGCAGGCATCCGAAGCCGGAGCGGATTCGCGAAGCGAATACGCGGACTTCCTGTCACTGGCTCCATGAGAGTTTCGGGCCCTGTCCCCCTGAGGGACAGGGCCCGTTTCTATTTATGTCGATAAGTCAGCGTGTTTGGCGCCAACCAAGCTTCAGGTTTGACTCGATCTGTAACACGAAGAAGCTGAAAACCTTTCTTACTGTTACAGAATGAGACGTGAGCTGGGGTCTCTGCGTAAAATCTCAATCTATAACAGATAGGGGAGAAAATGTTCTCTAGATGTTACAGATCGAGACAAAGGCCGGACCGGCCTAAATAATCCACGCTCGGTCAAGCCAGGGAAGCCCGATCTCAACCTATATATAGGTACAAATGAGTTGTTATCGAAGGGATGTTCTGCAGGCTCACTCCACCGTGCCAAAGTGTTCCCTCGGGAAATGTCACCAGCGCGGCCAAATCCACTGTCCATCATATCTAAACTCAACAAAACCGCAGGTCAAAGGTATATAGATACGCCCGGAACCGTGTATCTAGAGGTTTTCGTTGACAGCCCCCAAGGTTGCATCGTATTATCTTTTTCGTTCGCGGGGGCGGCGGTCCAAAAGACCAAAGGACCTGCGGATACTTGAACGATTGGGAGTTTGCCCGAGTGGTTAATGGGGACGGGCTGTAAACCCGTTGGCTCTGCCTACATAGGTTCGAATCCTATAGCTCCCACCCGTCAAGTGCCTGTATAGCTCAGTCGGTAGAGCACTTCGTTGGTAACGAAGAGGTCACCAGTTCAAGTCTGGTTGCAGGCTCCATCCGGCGGTGTAGCTCAGTTGGTTAGAGCACACGGTTCATACCCGTGGCGTCACTGGTTCGAATCCAGTCACCGCTACCATAGGTAACACGGTGGCTTCTCAATAGTATGTTGAGAGGCCACTATGGTATAAAGGCAAAGTCCCGTCCGGGGACGACCTGTTTAGAGGAGGGCTTTATGGCCAAAGAGAAGTTTGAGCGCACTAAGCCGCATGTTAACATCGGCACCATTGGTCACGTCGACCACGGCAAGACCACGCTGACCGCTGCCATCACCAAGGTTCTCTCCGAGACCGAGGGCTGCAAGGCTGACTTCACTGCGTTCGAGAACATCGACAAGGCTCCCGAGGAGCGCGAGCGCGGCATTACGATCTCCGTCTCCCACGTTGAGTACGAGACCGCTTCCCGTCACTACGCTCACGTTGACTGCCCGGGCCACGCTGACTACGTCAAGAACATGATCTCCGGCGCTGCTCAGATGGACGGCGCTATCCTGGTCATCGCTGCTACCGACGGCCCCATGGCTCAGACTCGCGAGCACATCCTGCTCGCCCGTCAGGTCGGCGTTCCCTACATCGTCGTCTTCCTGAACAAGTGCGACATGGTCGACGATGACGAGCTTATCGACCTCGTCGAGATGGAGACCCGTGAGCTCCTCTCCGAGTACGATTTCCCCGGCGACGACATCCCCGTCATCCGTGGTTCCGCTCTGGGCGCTCTCGAGGGCGACGCCAAGTGGATGGACGCTATCCGCGAGCTCATGAACGCCGTCGACGAGTACATCCCGACGCCTGCTCGTAACAACGACCTCCCGTTCCTGATGGCCGTTGAGGACGTTATGACCATCTCCGGCCGTGGTACCGTTGCTACCGGCCGTGTCGAGCGCGGTGAGCTCAAGCTCAACGAGCCCGTCGAGATCGTCGGCATCAAGGATACCCAGAACACCGTCGTTACCGGTATCGAGATGTTCCGTAAGTCCATGGACTTCTGCGAGGCTGGCGACAACGTCGGTCTGCTGCTCCGCGGCATCAAGCGCGAGGACATCGAGCGCGGCCAGGTTCTCTGCAAGCCCGGTTCGGTTACCCCGCACACCAAGTTCACCGGTGAGATCTACGTTCTGACCAAGGAGGAGGGCGGCCGTCATACCCCGTTCTTCGATGGTTATCGTCCTCAGTTCTACTTCCGTACCACCGACGTTACCGGTACGGTCAAGCTCCCCGAGGGCACCGAGATGGCTATGCCTGGTGACCACATCACCATCGAGGGCGACCTCATCCACCCGATCGCCATGGAGGAGGGCCTGCGCTTCGCTATCCGCGAGGGTGGCCACACCGTCGGTTCGGGCATCGTCTCCACGATCATTGAGTAAATTAGCTCTTTGATATAGCTGACTTAGAGAACCCGGCACTTATATGGGTGCCGGGTTCTTTTCTGCAATGGATATTGAGCCGTTGCTGGTGTCGAGAGGATCGATAATGGTCCTGGATGCACCGTCGATTAGATCTCGATGGCTTCATTGATGTGTTCCAAATATGAATGGATCCACCGAGAACCAATTGACTCGAGGTTTTCATTGACAGCACTTACGTGGAGCTGATAAAGTAACAACTCGTGCCCGTACGGGGCGGAAATGAAAGGTTCAGGATACATGCGTACTCTAGTTACTCTTGCGTGCACTGAGTGCAAGCGCCGCAACTATACGACCACCAAGAACAAGTCGACCATGCCTGATCGTATGGAGATCAAGAAGTATTGCCCCTGGTGCCGTCACCACACGCTGCACAAAGAGACTCGCTAGTCTCTAGTCACATACGCCAGTAGTTCAATTGGTAGAGCATCGGTCTCCAAAACCGAGTGTTGAGGGTTCGAGTCCTTCCTGGCGTGCCAGTCATTATTCCGTAAGCTCCCAATTGGGGGCTTACGGTTTACTCATGTATAAGCGCATTGCGCGGAGGTAACCCAAATGGCCAACAAGAAGAACAAGAAGAAGGCACAGCAGCAGGCGCCTGCCAACAACGCTGCCGCCAACTCCAAGGTTGAGGCCAAGAAGGCCGTTGCCAAGAAGAGCGAGAAGGCTGCGAAGTCTAAGAAGAACGAGAAGCCTGGTTTCTTCGCCCGCACCAAGAAGTATTTCGCTTCGGTCAAGTCTGAGATGAAGCGTGTCACGTGGCCTGACAAGAAGGAGCTCGTGAACTACTCGGTCGTCGTTTGCGCTTCTCTGGTCGTCGTCGGCGTCGTCATCGCTCTGCTCGATGCTGGCTTTGGCGAGGCTCTTGCTCTGTTCTCCGGATTGAGGGGCTAAACCATGTCTAAGCGTTGGTACGTCGTTCACACTTACTCTGGATACGAGAACCGCGTTAAGTCCGATCTCGAGCATCGCATCGAGACTATGGGCATGCAGGACCGTATCTTTGATATCGAGATTCCTATGGAGCGCGTCACCGAGATTAAAGAGGGTGGCAAGCGTGAGACCAAGGATTCCAAGATTTTCCCGGGTTATGTCCTGGTCCGCATGGAGATGGATGACGATGCTTGGACGTGCGTTCGTAACACGCCTGGCGTCACCGGTTTCCTGGGCGGCAACGGCAAGCCCGCTCCGCTTTCCCGCGACGAGTACAACAAGATGACTCGTCGTCCCGGTAAGGGCGATTCGCCCAAGCGCACCTCGGTCGATATTCAGGTCGGCACGTCCGTCCGCGTCACCGATGGCCCGCTTACCGATTTTGATGGCAAGGTCTCCGAGGTTAACACCGAGGCTGGCAAGCTCAAGGTCACGCTGATGATCTTTGGCCGCGAGACGCCGGTCGAGCTCGACTTTAACCAGGTCGCTGTCATCGCTTAAGTTTTCGTCCGTTCGCGCGAGCGTGCTTCTTCTGTGACTGCTCATCTCAGGAGTGCTTCTAACACGTGCGTGCTTACGATATAGCAAGTACTTCACACTCGTGATTCGAAAGGAATGACCATGGCTGAGAAGAAGGTTGCCAACGTCATTAAGCTCCAGATTCCTGCTGGTGCAGCTAACCCCGCTCCTCCCGTCGGCCCCGCCCTGGGCGCTGCTGGCGTGAACATCATGCAGTTCTGCCAGGCCTTTAACGCCGAGACGCAGGACAAGAAGGGCGACATCATCCCCGTTGAGATCTCTGTCTACGAGGATAAGTCCTTCTCCTTCATCACCAAGACCCCGCCGGCGGCTCACCTCATTAAGAAGGAGCTGAACCTCAAGTCTGGTTCCGCTAAGCCCCAGGCCGACAAGGTCGGTCAGCTCTCCCAGGAGCAGCTCACCAAGATCGCCGAGATCAAGATGCCGGACCTCAATGCCAACGACATTGACGCCGCCAAGAAGATCATCGCCGGTACCGCCCGCTCCATGGGCGTCACCATCGCTGAGTAGCGATTTCTTTAGGTAATGACGGGTGCTCCGACCGGGGCGCCCGTTATATGTGTGCAATAGGGCACACGATACGATGTGGGAGGGCTCACGCCCGTTTAACCACAGGAGGTAATGCACATGGCTAAGCATGGTAAGAGCTATAACGCCGCTGCCGAGAAGATCGACCGCGCCGCGCTCTACACCCCCCTTCAGGCTGCCAAGCTCATCAAGGAGCTCGACACCGCCAAGTTCGACGAGACCGTCGAGGCCCACTTCCGTCTGGGCATCGATACTCGTAAGGCTGACCAGAACATCCGTGGTTCCATCTCCCTGCCCCACGGCACCGGCAAGACCGTTCGTGTTGCCGTCTTCGCCGAGGGCGAGAAGGCCCGCGAGGCCGAGGCTGCCGGCGCCGACATCATCGGTTCCGACGAGCTCGTCGCCCAGATCCAGAAGGGCGAGATCAACTTCGACGCTGCTATCGCTACGCCGAACATGATGGCCAAGGTTGGCCGCATCGGTAAGATCCTTGGTCCCCGTGGCCTCATGCCGAACCCCAAGCTCGGCACCGTGACCATGGACGTCGCCAAGATGGTCTCCGAGCTCAAGGCTGGCCGCGTTGAGTATCGTGCCGACCGTTACGGCATCTGCCACGTGCCCCTGGGCAAGAAGTCCTTCTCTGAGCAGCAGCTCGTCGAGAACTACGCCGCCCTGTACACCGAGATCCTGCGCGTCAAGCCCTCTTCTGCTAAGGGCAAGTACGTCAAGTCCATCTCCGTGTCTTCCACCATGGGCCCTGGCGTCAAGGTCGATCCCGCTGTCCAGCGTGACTTCCTGGCTGAGTAACTTTTAGTTACTGCCTGAGCAAAGCAAGCATTGCTAAAGAAACCCGGTTCTGCCTCGTGCAGGACCGGGTTTCTTGCTATCTCGGGCCAAAACCGCCACAAAGGTGCCTGTTCCCTTTGTGGCGGTTACCAGGGTGTTCTGGCGGTAGAGGACTCGATTGCCTCGTGGCGCTTGAGCTCGCGGCGCATGGTTTGCGAATTGATCCAGGCTGCCTGCCAGCCACGGATGGGGTAGCTCGCTTCGTCCAGCTCAAACTGCGTATAGCCACAGGCGTTGACGATCGTTGCCCCGCATGCGTGATGACGTTCGCGTTGAAAGTCGCGACCATAGCATTGGTGCACATGCCCGTGCACCATGTAGTCGGGATTCCAGGATTCGAGTGCTGTGTTAAAGCATTCGAATCCTCGATGCGGCAGATCATCCAGATCGCCCACGCCGGCGGCGGGTGCATGGGTCAGCAGAATGTCGCAGCCGCCGACCATCCTCACTTTGCGGGACAGCTTGCGCACACGCTTGGCCATCTCGCGCTCGGTATACATGTTGGCACCGTCTCGGTAGCGCATGGAGCCGCCAAGCCCCGCAATGCGGACGCCGCGATACACGTACACGGTGTCTTCGACACAAATGCAGCCGCCCGGTGCATGACGCGCATAGCGGTCATCGTGGTTGCCGCGCACGTAGATGAGCGGTTTGTTGATGACCGTGACCAAAAACTCAAGATAATCCGGGTCCAGATCTCCTGCGGATAAAATCAAATCGATACCCTCAAAGCGCTCCTTGCGAAAGCACTCCCATAGGCATCGTTCTTCGGTATCGGCTATGGCAAGGATTTTCATAGGGCGCGGACCTTCGGCTCATCGTCGAGTTGCGGAATGGTGCCCACCACGTTGTCGGCCAGCCAGTCCATCTCGACGATTTGCGTGCTCGGCAGCGGGGGAAAGCCCTCGATCTGCACCACGCCGTCTTGGCTATGGAGCTCGCCGCCAAATGGATTGATGGAGCCCTCGACGATGCCATTGCGGAGGAGCTGAACAAGCTTACGCGTCTGATAGGGCAGGCCCGGAGCGTAGCGAATGTCGATGACGCCCGAGCTCATACCATACCAGTAGTTGACGGCACGAACCTGGCTGTCGTCATTGGTCTCATCCCAGGTGCCGTGCAGCAGACTTCGCACGATAAGCTCGTAGTATCGGCCCCAGTTCCATACCGGCATGGCGATGCCGGTGACCTTGCCATCGACCAGGCGGTGGAGTCCGTAGGCCGTGGGGTCTTCGAGCGACTTTGACATGTCGGCACCGGTCATGACGCTCACACCTTCGCGGCACATGGCCTCGGCAAGGCCTCCAGCGGGCACATCGCCCCAGGTCAGGATAATTTGCGCGCGGGGGTCGAGCAGCGAGGCGCCAATCGCAAAGGCGTTGATCTCGCTGAGCGCGCCCGAGGCGAAGACCGACGCGTGGTAACCGATGCGGTGGTTGTCCGCCATGCTGGCGGCAAGGGCGCCCAAGAGAAATTTGGCCTCGTACATCTTGCCAAAGTACGAACGGACGCTTTGGTGGGGAAGGCCGATAGAGCAGTTGAGGAATCGCACCTGGGGATACTCAACGGCAGCCCTGAGCGTGTATTCCATCAGGCGATGCGAGGTCGAGAAGATGACGTTGTCTCCATGTTTGACAGCCGTTTCCACGGCGGCGTAGAACACGTCCGGATCGTGGCAGTCCTCAAACGCCTCGGTGCGCACGATACCGCCAAAGTGCTCATCGAGATACTGGCGCCCTTGATCGTGCAGGCTGTCCCAGCTCGACGTCGAACAGGGGAACTCATGGATAAAGGCGATGCGTAGGGGGTTGGCCGCCGAGTAGACGGTCTTGCCCATAAAGAAGTTGAGCACGCCGGAGGTGGGCTTGGCGGGCGCCTCTTCCTCATCGACGCTCGGCGCTTCGACAAGATCGACCTTGTCCTCGTCATTTTTGCCGGCAATGACCAGCTCGCGCCAAATCTTGCACAGGCGGTTTACGACGATGTCCGTCGGCGTATCCAGTAGACGGTCTTGGTTGTACACGTTGAGGTAGACGAGCATGGCGTCGGCGGGCGTAATGTCCAGATGGTCGCCGCCGGCGCGCAGGTAGGCGCGTTTAAAGAGTAGGAAGGTATGGCGCAGGTAGTCGACCTTTTTCTGTGGCCACTTTTCGACAAGGTCCTGGCCGAGCATCTTGGCGAGCGTCTCATAGCTTCCCTCGCGCGAGAACTCGATCTCGTATAGGGGGCAGACGCGCCAAAACGCGCAGAACTCGCCGTACAGGCGACTTTCGACGGAATCCCATGTGCCGGGGTAGAGGCGGGTGACCTTGGCCGAAACCGTCGGGGCGTCCAGGAATTTGAGGACGCTGACGCGCTTGTTGCCCTCCTGGACGTAGAACCGATGCATGAACTCGGTGACGATGATGGGGTCGCGATAGCCCTCGGTCACCTGGATGTCGTAGAGGTTGGACCACTTGCGGGCGAACTCGGTGCTAAATGGCAACAGGGGCATAAAGTTGCACGAAAAGGCAGACTGACGGCCCTTGGTAACCGTGCCGACGACCATTTCGAGCGGAATGTCCCTTAGGCCGACGCTCTCTCGCTGACCTAAGGGGAGCTGGGCAACGAGGCTATCGAGGTCCGTAAGGTACGGGTGCTCGCTTTGGCTGATGGCGCGACGGCGTCCCTGCTCGCCGCGCTTGCGTGCTTGACGATAGGCCTCTTCCATGGTGTCTACTCCCTTAGTCGTTTAAACAACGATATGAACCATGGTACCACGATGCGAAACCACCACAATGGTGCTTGTCCCCTTTGCGGTGGTTTTAGGCGATGATGGGGGCGATGGCGCGGATGCAAGCGTCGGCTGCCGTGAAAGTGGTGCTGTCGTCGCTGACGATAAAGATGATTTTGCCCTTGACGCCAAAGTCGCCGATCTCGCTAAAGAGCACGTATGGCTCCTTGTCAAAGCCAGAGATGGGAAGCACCGCGGCCTTGGTGGCGTCGGTAAGCTCATCTGCCAGCGCGTCCAACGAGGCCCACTTGGACGTGTCCTTTACGGCAACGGGCACGGCAACGCGCCCAAAGGGCATGAGGTGCACGAGCGTGTTCTTGGAGATATTTGAGTTGGGGACGATGATGGTCTGCCCGCAGGCGTCCTCGATGGTCGTATGGCGCCAGGTGATATCTTGGACCACGCCGGACACGCCGCCGACCTCGATATTGTCGCCGGGTTTGATGATGCCCATAAAGGTCACCTGCATGCCACCGATAAGATTTGACAGCGTGTCCTGAAAGCCGAGCGAGATGGCGATGCCGCCGACGCCAAGAGCGGCGACGAGGGCGTTTGCGTTAATGCCAAAGCAGTTGTCGAGGATAAAGCTGCCGCCGATCGTCCATATGACGGCGCGCGCGATGTTGATGAAGATGCTGGATGAAGGGAGTGGGTTATCGTCGCGGTTAAGCAGGTGGCGCAGGGTCTTGGACGCGACCTTGGCGGCAACGGCGGTGCCGATGGCCAAGATACCTGCCCAGATGATGTTGTGGACCCATCGTTGTGCAAAGAAATGAAGAATCGGCTCAAACAATTCCATGTAGGGAAACCTCCTAATGATCGTCCAACCATGATACCCATCAAGAAGCCCGTCCGATCAAATTGAACTGCGTCCCAAATCTTGGACGCCCTAAATAGCGACTAGGCCGCGAGGGCCTGATTCCGGAACTCCTCCGGGGTCAGGCCCTTCAATCTTACCTGCCTCCGGCTCGTGTTCCAGTG
>URRN01000076.1 GCA_900550185.1 uncultured Collinsella sp. | reverse complement strand
GTTTGATGCTCTTGGTGCCAAAGCCGTGGCCCGCATGCCGGGTCACGGGCATGCCGTCGACCATGCGCGGCGCGCGGTCAAACGTGTTGGAAACTAACAGCAGCAGCTGGCCGTCCTCTAATCGCAGGTCAAAGTCGACGAATCGCTTTCCTTGGGGTGCGGCGCTTGCGGCGGTGATAGCGTTTTCCAAGGCATTTGAGAGCACGCTAAACAGGTCGGCGTCACCTACGTGGATGGTTTCGGGTACGGCGGCGCGCAGGTTGGCGGTAATGCCGTTTCTATTGATATCCGAGTTAAATGACGAAAGCGCGATGTTTACGGTTTCGTTGGCGCAGAAGCGGCGTACGGCGGTGCGGTCGCCGGCTTCGCAGAGCTCGTCGATGCGTTTGAGCGCCTCGTCGGTGTGGCCCTCCTCAATTAAAGCGGCCAGGCCGCGTAGGAAGTGGCGCATATCGTGGCGAAGAATCGACAGCTCGCGCCCAGATTGACGCCAAGCCTCGAGCTCTTTGATGGCGGCGCTGTCGCGGGTTTCGAGCATCCAGCGCTCTCGCTCGGCGGTTTCCTTTTCTTCGTATTCGCGCAGGTAAACGGCAAGAAACATAAGATAGAAGGCACAGAGCGCAAATGCCAAAAACTCAACCGTCACCACCGAGCCCGAGTGGAACAGCGTGGTGTAGACGTTGGTGGCATAGTCAAAGACGTAATAGACGAGTGGCAGGATTAAAAGGATGCCCAGCTCGGTGGTGCTTTTAATCGCCAAGCGCGGGCCGATGTCGCCGGCCCAATGCAACAGGACGGCAAAGACGGCGAGTGTGGTCGCGATGCGCGCCAGATAGTACGCGATCTGAGAATCGGTTGCGGCAAATGCGGCAATGCCCATCCAATTGCTGAACTGGCAGCTCAGATAGGCACTCGTAATGCCGAGCACGGCAAGCAGCGGGCTCAGGCGGTAGCGCGCGCACAAATAGATGACGAGCGGCAGGTGCACGACGAGCGGATATACCTGGCGGGCGAAAAGCTCGCCGCCGACGGCATTGGCGAGGCCAAATGCGCATCCAGTTACGGCACCGACCAGCACCAGTTCAAGCGCATGACGCCGGTTGATCTCGACACCGCACAGAGCCGCCGAGGCAAAGACGCCAAAGAGCAGCGTCGTGGCGTGGTGGATTGCCCAAAGGACCATTTCGACCGAGGAGACCATCAGTGTCTCCCACCCTCAAAGCGCACCGCAAAGTAGGCGTCTTGGAATCCCTGCTTGCAACTGCGCGAAAGCGGGATGCACGCGCCCGAGCGCATGACGATGTCCGTGCGGTCAAAGTGATCGATATTGCGCAGGTTGACCTGGTAGCTGCGGTGGCATTTAAAGAAGGTGGCATTTTGCGCCAAACGGTCTTCGACGCTGCGGAATGATTCGAGTGCCTCGATATCGCGTCCGTCGCGCAGGTGGAAGACCACGTGCTTGTTGCGCGCCTCGGCATATTCGATGTCGGACAGGCGCAGGGCGTGGTAGCCAAAGGACGTTTTGATCACGAGCTCGTCGGTTGCTGCCGGGCGCATGCTCGAAAGCTCGTCGAGTAGCTGCGCCAGGCGTTCGTAAGTCACGGGCTTGAGCAGATAGTCGAAGGCACGGACCTCGTAGGACTCCAGTGCAAACTCGGGCGATGAGGTGAGAAACACCAGGCGCACGGCGGTATCGGCCTGGCGCAATTCGCGCGCGGTGTCCATGCCGTTGACGAGCGGCATGATCATGTCGAGCAGGATGATGTCGGCGCGCGACGCGGCATGGCGCGCCAGCAGGTCCTCGCCGCGCGTGACGAGCGCAACATCGACCGCCGTGCCCGTCTCGGTCGACCAACGGTCGATCATCCGGTGCAGTCTATCTAGAAAAGCGACGTCGTCGTCGCAGGCAATAATCTTAAGCATTCGGCCCCCTTAGTAGTTCGATTTTGCCACATCGGGCGCGTGCCGCTCGCCGAGGCGCATCCCGTTTGCGCCCCACGGCGTGCAACTCACGCCGAGCGGCGGGGTGTCAGAAAGCGCCGCCGCAAAATAATCCGTGGATAAACATGTCAACAGATGCTGGCGGTTGGCCGGGGATTATGCCAGCCGCCAGCGCCAAGCGATGCCAGGCATCGCGAGAGCATAGGGATAAGGGGAGCTACGATGAGGGAGAAGAAGATGGGGATGCGCGCCGCTTTGACGCGCCTGCTGGGCATCGCCACCGTGGCATGCGCACTCGTGGCAACGCCGGCGGTAGCCGAGGCGGCGACTACGACGGATATTCCGCAGGGTGTGATTCTGGCTCAGAGAAGTCGTACGGGTCTCCAATACCCCTACTCGGTGACGCTTGAGGCGGGAAAAGACTACGTTATCGGTGGTGAGATTACTCTTGGCTACTATGAGGTCGAGGGCGGCACCAAAGACGATCCGACGCGTGTTTACTTTTCCAACAGAAATAACTATGGTGGCAAAATAATCGACAAGAGAGACTCTACTAGCGGCGAGCTCTTCGTCCTCAAGGGCGGCTACATCGAATTTATCGGCACTGGCGGTTCCTTTCAAACTCAGTTTGACTGCAATGGCCATAGTTTCCTGTCTGACGATGCAAATCCGGATAAAACGTATGGCGCAGATTCTGTTATCGACAAGAGGCGTGCCGGTGGGAGCTTAAACTTCAAGATGAGCGGCATCGAGCTGGGAACCATTACAGGAAAAAGGTCCAAACGCGCTATTGCGCTATACGGCACGATGGACGGGGGCGAATCGGCCGTATTCGAGGACGTCTCTGTAATTGGTTGGGATTGCAGAACGGGAACGGCGAGTTATGGACATGACCATAACTACGGGAACAGCACTTACTTATACACCGCCTCTCCTGCGCCCGTCACCATCCGCGGTTCGCAGAACAGCGGGAAGAGTCTAGACGCGACCTTTAACAATTGCACTTTCGAGGGCAACTGTGATAACTGCGCTGGCGCATTGAGCGTTGTGGGCCGTGGGTTCCGTCCCAATGTCGTGCTCAATAACTGCACGTTTAACAACAACAGGCAGGAATCGATTTGGTGCAAGAGCCTTGGGGTTGAGGATACAAACGAGCATACACATGCGGGCAATATTGTCGTCAACAATTCGGATGTCACGCTCAACAATTGCCTCGTTCAGTCAATGGACTCGCGGGTTCCGGCGGCGAACTATACGCAAGATATGGTCATGACGAGTGCAATCGCGGTTGCTAAAGGCTCGGCTTGCACGCTCAACAACACCAAGATCTCTGATACTTATGCCGAGGGCACGTACTACTATGCTGATGCGAATACACGTCGAAACACTGTGTATGCTCGTGGAACGGTGACGCTTGCTGGCAACACGACCATTACTACTAACGTCGATAAGGGTGCTCGAGGTCTCGCGCTCGATACCCCGGGGGTTTACTACCTCGGCAAATTGAACATTGCAGAATCCTTCACAGGTAAGGTCCAGCTGTCGCTTAAGGACGATCAGTTGAGCTCTTATACGGGCACGCAGTGGCCACTCGGCACCTGCGGCATCGAAGAGGCCGACCTGCGCTCTCGTGTTACTACGGACGATCCGAGCGTCGGCATCGGAAAGACAGACGACGGATGTGTGTACGCCATGCGCCTGCCGCACGAGCATGTGTGGTCGGTGGAAAAGGCCGCCAACAGCTCATGTCAGCTGAAGGTCACCTGCTCCGGCAAGATGCGTCCGAGCGATTGCAACTACAAAAATGGTTATGCCGTCGAGCTGGGCATCGATGGAGCGACGGTGAGCGAAGGAAAGCTCGGCATTCCGTACAGTGGCAGTGAGGTAGCTCCAACACTGACGATGTCGAATAAGAGCGGCTATGCTCGAGACGATATCGTCTCGACAGGAAGCGTTCATATCTTCGAATCCAGGTATTACAAGCTTACGAAGTGGGGCGACAGCAAGGGCGAGGCACTGGAAAAGGTTCCCACCGATGCGGGAATTTATCGTATCGAGTCCAAAGTTAGGGTCGATGGCCAGGATGACGCCCTAACGCTTACTCGCGAGTTCCAGATTAAGCCGCTTGATTTGCGTGATGTCAGCGGGATCACGTTTGAATTCAATAATGGCGGAGAAGACACCAAGATCAATGGTGAGACAGTTCGTGCGTACCCGTGGACGGGTAAGACGATTACGCCGAGTTTCTCCGTTAAGGTCTACAACTACGACGCTCAAAGCTGGTCGTATTTCGTCAAAGATGGTGACTACGAGATTGATAATGACCCGACGTATAGCACGGTGAGTGCGGTCGATCCTCCCAGCTCCAATTCCTATTACCCGTACTACTTGGTCTATATCAAGGGCATGGGCAACTACACAGGCTCGACATTCGCACGCTGGACCATCACGGGCACGCAGTTCGAAAACGTGACGGCTAAGGGATTCGAGGGCGTCTATGACGGGCAGCCGCATGGCGTCAACATCTTGGTGGAAAAAGCTCCTGCCGACATGACGATCGAGTACAACGTTGATGGGAGCGACGAATGGACAACGGCGGCTCCGAGTTATACGGATGTTCAGCGTGATGACGGGGACGAGGTCTGTTCCGTAACGGTCAATTACCGCATCACCGCGAAAGACTATGTGACAAAGAGAGGATCGGTTAAGATTGAGATCACGCCTGCCAGCCAGCCTGTTCCGTGGCGTTATATCGCTAGCGCTGGCACGGGTGTCAAGGTCAAGAACCCAAGCGCGCATTTCCTCAAGGACGGGTCGCTTTCCAACCTGAATGAGACCTATGAGTGGAGAAAATTCGGGGCCAAAGGGTGGAAATCCGTCCCTGCCGGTAAAACCTCAATCGACGATTTGTCCGCCGACATGTACGAGGTGCGCTTTAAGGAGGACAACAACCACTATGCTTCGAAGGCTAACGCCTTCACAATCGCGGAGGGTCCTTGCGCGTCGAAGGATGGCAAGTGGTCTATGACCGAGGGCTCAGATGGCACCCACTGGCAGGTGTGCCGCTGCGAAGAGAAGATTAACGAAGGCAAGCATGAGTTCTGCTGGGAGGAAGTCACGGCTCCTACCAGCGAGAAGCCTGGCCTAAAGCGGTATCAATGCTCCACGTGCGGCTATGTCCTGCGCGAGGAGGAGATTCCTCCGGCGTGCGTCGGCGGTTATGTCGGCGTGTATGACGGCAATGAGCATGCCGTGAGCGTTGACCTTAAGGAAGGCGCGACGGCTCAGTTCAGCGTCGACGGTGGCGCCACGTGGAAAACGGATGCTCCTTCAATCAAAAACGTCGGCAAGACCACGGTCGACTATAAGGTGACAACTCCTGGTGCATCCGACATCAAGGGACAGGTGACGCTCGAGGTGACGCCGTGCCCGATTACGGTGGCGCCAGCTGCTGCTTCTAAAACGTATGGCGATCCGGATCCTGACTTTACCTATAAAGTGACGGCTGGCTCCCTTATGGAGGGCGATACGCTTTCCGGTATTACGTACAAGCGTGATGAGGGTGAGAAAGTCCTGACTGGTTATAAGACGTATAAGGTGACGGCTTCTCAGGAAAAGGGCGCCAACGCTAATTACGACATTACGTTTGAGGCGGGCGAGTTCACTATTACGCGTCGCACTATCGATGTGACGTGGAATGTTGGTCAATACGTTTATAACGGCCAAGAACAGGGTCCCACGGCAGAGATAACCAATCTGGTTAACGGCGACGACGTGTCTCTCAATGTCACTGATGCTGTAAGGGTAAATGCCGGCACGTATACGGCGTATGTAAGCAATCTTATTGGTGAGAACGCAGTTCCTGCTAATTATCGGAAGCCCTCTTCGCGCATTGAATGCAAGTACGCTATCGCCAAGGCCAAACGGGATAGCGCTCCCAATGTAAAGGCGACAGCGGAGACCGTGAGTGGTAAACACGACGGCACGATTGAGGGCGTTGATACATCGATGATGCTGGGCAAGCCTAGCAAGCAGATGATGTTCATCAAGGCAAGTGATCTGGTCGATGGCGACAAGCTTGAGAATCTTGCGCCCGGTTCCTATCGCCTGTGCTACGGGGCGACGACGAATTATGAAGCCTCCGAGATCGTTACCGTTACGATCGCCGCTGGGCCCAAGCTCAAGGTGACGCTGCCGGCTGAGCAGGCGGGCTACACGATCACGGCTGACGCGACTGAGCTCGACTGGCATGGTTCTGCGACGCTTAAGCTTACGGCTACGGATGGCTATTACGCGACCAAGGATCTTGCTGTTAAGGCAAACGGTGAGACCATCAAGCCTAGCGAGCAGGGTGTTTACCAGCTCTCTAAGGTTGAGAAAGACACCGTGATTACCGTCGAGGGCATCGCCAAGCACGAGCCCGATGGCACCGGTTGGAAGAGCGACGATTCTTCTCACTGGCATGTTTGCACGTGCGGTGAGCGGATTGACGTTGCCGAGCATTCCTTCGAGTGGATAATCGACGAGAAGCCTACGGTCGAGAAGCCTGGATCCAAGCATTTGCACTGCACTGTCTGTGGCTACAACTCCTCCGAGAAGGTTGTAATCCCGGCAGCTTCTGTTGCCGGCTACTCCGGCGATTATGACGGTAAGGTCCACACTGCCGATGTCTCGGCCCTGCCCGAGGGCACGGCGGTCCAGTACAGCATCGACGGTGGCGTCAATTGGTCTGCCACGGTCCCCGAGATCAAGAACGTCGGCACCCTGCCGTTCAAGTACAGCGCGACCGTCGACGGCGCTGCTGTCGAGGGCGAGGCCGAGCTTGTGGTGACGCCGCGCAAGGTTACCGTGACGGCGTCCGATGCCTCTAAGACCTACGGCGACGATGACCCTGCTCTGGGCTGGAAGGTCACCAAGGGCGAGCTCGTCGAGGGCGAGAGCCTCCAGGACATCACCGTTTCACGCGAGGCGGGCGAGGCCGTGCGCAAGGGCGGCTACGTCGTGACGGCATCGCAGACCGAAGACACTAACCCCAACTACGAGATTACGTTCAAGCCCGGCACGTTCACTATCGATAAGCGCGAGCTCACCGTGAAGTGGGACGCCACCACTGAGTTCACCTACGATGGCGAAGAGCACTGTCCCAAGGCGGATCTCGGCAATGTCATAGGCGACGATAAGCTCGGTGCGTACGTCGACGGTGCCGCAGTCAAGGCTGGCACCTACACGGCGGAGATCACCGAGCTGACGGGCGCCGACAAGGACAACTACAAGCTGCCGGCAACGGGTCTGACCTGCGAGTTCTCTATCAAGAAGGCGCCCAAGGGCGCGCCGGTGGTCCAGGGTGTGGCCGAGACCGTCAGCGCCAAGGCAGACGGCAAGATCACGGACGTCGACGCCACCATGGAGTGGCGCGCCAAGGAATCGGGCGAGTATCAGGCTGTGCCCGAAGGCGTGGCCGAGCTCAGCGGCCTTGCCGCGGGCACGTACGAAGTGCGCTACCGCGCCGATGACAACCACGAAGCCTCCGCCGCGACCAAGGTCACGGTTGCCACGGGCCGCAAGCTCGCTGTGACGCTGCCCGCCGAACAGGTCGGCTACAAGCTCACGGCTGACGCGACCGAGCTCGACTGGCATGGCTCCGCTACCCTCGCTATCAGCATCGAGGACGGCTACTTTGCCGACCCCTCCGCCTACGTCGTTAAGGTCAACGGTTCCGTCGTGGCGCTCAACGACCGCGGCGAGTTCACCGTCCAGGACGTCGAGGGCGATGTGAGGGTGACGGTCGAAGGCGTGCGCAAGCACGAGGCCGTGAGCGATAGGTGGCTCTCCGATGACAACACGCACTGGCATGAGTGTACCTGCGGCGGCAAGATCGCCGAGGCCGCGCACACCTTTACGTGGGTTGTCGACACGCCTCCCACGGCGACCGAGAAGGGCTTCGGCCACCGTCAGTGTGTCGTCTGCGGGTACGAACTTGATTCCGAGGAGATTCCGGCTGCCGCTATCTTCGGTTACTCCGGCGAGTACGACGGCGCGTACCACACGGTCAATGCTTCGGCGCTGCCCGAGGGCGCGACGGCCGAGTACAGCGCCGACGGCGGCAAGACCTGGTCTGCCACTGCTCCCGAGATCAAGAACGTTAGCAAGCTGGACGTTGCCTATAGGGTGATGATTGGCGGTGCGACGGTCGAGGGTCAGGTGACGCTCGAGGTCAAGCCGCGTGCGATCACGGTCACCGCTCAGAACGCCTCCAAGACCTACGGCGAGAAAGACCCCGTCTTTGAGTGGTCGGTCACCGCTGGCGAGCTCGTAAAGGACGAGACACTTGAGCTCGAGATCGCGCGCGAAGACTGCGACGACGTGCGCGAGGGCGGCTATGCGCTGCGGCTGACGCAGCCCGAGGGCGCCAACCCCAACTACATCATTACGTTCGTCGACGGCACGTTCACCATTAACCAGCGCCTGCTCACCGTGACGTGGGGCGCCACCGAGTTCGTCTACGACGGCAAGGAGCACTGTCCCGTGGCCACGCTCGGCAATGTTATCGGCAAGGATGACCTTGGTGCATTCGTTGACGGTTCCCAGACCGAGGTCGGCACCTCTTATAAGGCGACCCTCGCCGAGCTGACGGGCAAGGCTGCGGGCAACTACGTACTGCCTGCCGATGGCTTGACCTGCGAGTTCTCCATCAAGAACGCCCTGCAGGACGCGCCGGTGGTTCAGACCGAGGCCGAGACCGTGAGCGGCAAGTCCGACGGCAAGATCACGAGCGTCGACGCCACCATGGAGTGGCGTGCCCAAGGTGCTGCCGAGTACCAGGCCGTGGGCAAGGACGTGACCGAGCTCAAGGACCTCGCCGCCGGCGTGTACGAGGTACGCTACCAGGCTAAGGCCAACTACGACGCCTCTGCCGTTACCGAGGTTACCGTGAAGGCTGGCCGCAAGCTCGTCGTGACGCTGCCGGGTAATCAGGCTGGATACACGCTCACCTCGACGGCGACCGAGCTCGACTGGCACGGCTCCGCAAAGCTCGCCATCAGCATCGACGGCGCGTACTTTACGGGCAAGGAC
>URRN01000075.1 GCA_900550185.1 uncultured Collinsella sp. | reverse complement strand
GGCGTGCATTTTTGGGAGTATTCAGCAGCCAAGGGTGCCTGCATACTGGATTTTGAGCGAAAGGCAGGCACCATGGGCCGCATCCTGTAAAAAACGAGCGGCTCTTGAGGCGTTGAGGGCTCAGAATCAGGACTTTAAGCGCTGTTTTGTGCGCCCGCTCCCGCACCCGCGGGCTCCGGGATGCTGAATACTCCGGAATTTGCACGTCGCCCCCTGGGGTACCCGCGGGCAAAAAGCAACCACCCCGCCGAAATATGCAATCGGCGGGGCGGTTTATGCAAAAATGCGGTTGTGGTACATTACAGCTCGCTACAGCTTGAATCCCAGGCAGGTTACTCGGCGCTTTTGAGGGCGCCGACCATGTCGATCTTGTTGAGGGTACGATTGGTGGCGAGGTTGACGATAAACGTAAAGCCAAAGGAGAGCACCACGGCAAGCACGTAGCTTAGCGGCTCGACCTCAACATCAAAGTACAGCGACGGCATCTGCAAAATGTACGTAAAACTCTCGGCCAGCAAGCCGCCCAGTGGCACGCCCAGCGCGGCGCCAATTGCCGTGAGGATCAACGTCTCCTTGTTGACGTAGTGGTGCACCTCGCCACGGCGGAAGCCCAGCACCTTGATGGTCGCCAGCTCGCGTTCGCGCTCGGAGATATTCGTGTTGGACAGCGTAAACACCACCACAAACGATAGGCACGCCGCCATAAAGGTCACGAGCACCACGACAGAATTGATAATCGTAAAGTTCGCCTCGTAGTTCTCCCAATGCTCGGCCGTACTCGAAATCGTAAGCCAACCGTCGCTCTTAAGATTCTTGCTAAACGCAATCTGGTCGGCCGACGAGCCCTTAAGCAGCACAAAGACGCCGTTGAGGCGTGCGCTTCGACCGAACGCGCGCTCATAGGTGCCCTGCGTCATATAAAGCGTATTGCCCAGATAGTTGAGCGAGATGTCGCTAACCTTGACCTTAGCGACGTTGAGTGACGAATCCTGGACGTGCGCCGTGTCGCCCGGCTTGATTCCCAGCACCAGCTGCGAGCTCTTGCTTAAATACACGTCCCCGTCACGCAGGGCGAGCGGTTCTTTGGACTCATCCTCCAGGCGCACGTAATCGCCCAAGTCACCCGTGCGGTCATCGGGCACCACGATCAGCTGCACGGTCTCGCTCTTGCCGCCAAACGTAAAGGTGACGTTGTCGGTCATAATCGGCAGCGTCGAAGTCACGGTCACGTTGGAATCATTGGCCGCGCTGCGCTCATCCAACGCCGCGCACGTCTGCGTAAAGTCATCGGGGTTGGCGACCGCCAGCAAGTCATAACGCGTGATATGCCCGTACTGTTTGGGCGAAAGCGCCACCGACGTATCGCGGATGCCCATACCGCAGATCACGAGCGCCGTGCAGCCGGCGATACCAAAGATGGTCATAAAGGCACGCTTTTTGTAGCGGAACAGGTTACGTGCTGCCACCTTGTTTAAGAAGCCCATGCGGCGCCAGATAAAGCCGATGCGCTCGAGCAGAATGCGCGAGCCGGCGCGCGGAGCCTTGGGGCGCATGAGCGAGGCAGGGGTCTCGGCCATCTCGTGGCGGCAGGCGATAATCGTGGCGCCCACCACGCCCACGGCAAACAGCGCCACCGAAACGATCGAGGACACGATGTCGTACGAAAGCAGCATCTGGGGCAGTGAGTACATGTCGTCGAACACCGTAAACAGGAACAGCGGCAGGCCCACAAATCCGATGATATTGCCGAGCACGCCGCCGATCAGACAAGCCCACAGCGCATAGTCCACGTATTTGGACAGGATACGTCCGCGCGAATAACCGAGCGCCTTATACAGGCCGATGAGCGTGCGCTCCTCCTCGACCATACGCGTAGCGGTGGTGAGGCTGATGAGCACGGCAACGATAAAGAAGATGAACGGGAACACCGTGGCGATGGCCTCAATTGACGAGCTATCGCTCTCCACGCTCGAGTAGCTTGCGATATTGTCGCGGTCCTGGATGTACCAGGTGCATTCACCAAGGTCAGAGAGCTCGGCGCGGGCATCGGCAAACTGCTGGTCGGCGGCGGCGCGACGCTGGTCCAGGTCGGCTTGCGCCTGCGCACGCTCGTCGCTGCCCTCGGCCATGCGATTGATGTTGTCCTGCTCAATCCCAAAGAGCATATTCGCCTGACGCTCAGCCGCGTCCAAGCTCGCCGGCGTGTCGACCGTCAGCTCCTGGGCGCGCGCCTTCTCACGCTCCTCGCGGATCTTCTCGATATTGCCCTTGACCTCATTGATCTTTGCCGCGTAGGAATCCGAATAGGAGTTGAGGCTCTTGGCTCCCTCGACGATCACGTGGACCGCGGAGTAGGAAGAAGATGTCGCGGCATCCTCGCTCACATAGAACTTATAGTCCGCCGCCGAAGCAGCGCGAAAGGCGTTGACTGTCGAGTCAGAACTTACATCAGTGGGGTCGAGGACCTCGGCCGTAATGGTGTAATCGCCCGCGGCAAACTGGTCCTTGGCGCTTTGATTGGACGAGCTCGCGTCATTGGCGGCAAAACTCACCGTATCGCCGAGCTTTTTGCCCGAAGCCTTCAGGAACTTCGAAGTCACCGCGACTTCATCGGCGCTCTCGGGCAAATCGCCGCTCACCAGCACCGGCTGATCGATGTTCTCCTTGGAGAGACTTTGCACGACCACGCGCTCGCGCGTTGTGCCCACGGCGGTGTAGGCGGTCTCGGTGTAGATGCCCTCGGCCGTTTCGACGCCATCGACCTCTTGGATGGCGTCGAGATCATCGTCAGTCAGGCCATAAGTCGACTGGACGTTGATATCGTAGACATTCTGCTGGTCAAAGTAGGCGTCGACCGAATCGCACAGATCCTCGCAGCCCGCCTTAAGACCGCACATCACACTCACGCCGAGCGCGGTGATGACCACGATAGATAGGAAGCGCTTAAGACTGCCCCGAATCGTGCGGTAGATGCCACGGCGAAAAACCGTCGGCACCATATCGTTTGAGCTTTGGGCGGTACGGTAGGTCGCGAACTCCCGGTCGCGGCCCGCGTGCTCCGTATCGTGGTTTTGGCTGTTTTGGCAATCTTGGTCCATGGGCGCTACCACTCGATCGTCTCGATAGGCACGGGATTTTGCTGGACCGTCTCGCTCTCCACGCGGCCGCTCTTAAAGCGGATCAGGCGATCGGCCATGGGCGCCAGCGCGGAGTTGTGGGTGATGATAATGACCGTGATGTCCTGCTTGCGGCAGGTGTCCTGTAGCAACTGCAAGATCTGCTTGCCGGTTTTGTAGTCGAGTGCACCCGTGGGCTCGTCGCACAAAAGTAGCTTGGGGTTCTTGGCCAGTGCGCGGGCGATGGACACGCGCTGCTGCTCGCCGCCCGAAAGCTGTGCCGGAAAGTTGCCCAGGCGCTCGCCCAGGCCAACCTGGCGAAGCGTCTGTTCGGCATCGAGCGAATCGGGGCAGATTTGCGCCGCGAGCTCGACGTTTTCGAGGGCCGTCAGGTTGGGAACCAGATTGTAGAACTGAAAGACAAAACCCACGTCGGCGCGGCGGTATTCCACGAGCTGTGCCTCGTTGGCGGAGCTCACGTCGCGCCCGTCCACCGTCACGGTGCCGGAGGTTACCGTATCCATGCCACCCAGAATGTTGAGCGCCGTGGTTTTACCGGCGCCCGAAGCGCCCAGGATAATGGCAAGCTCGCCACGCTCAACGGTAAAGCTCGCGCCGTCGAGCGCGTGAATGCGGGCATCGCCCTCGCCGTATGCTTTGATGACGTCTTTAAATTCGATATAGGCCATCGATCGGTTCCCATCTGGTCGGATAACTCTTTAGTATTACCCATTTCGCACCGACCAAAAAGGGACAGGTTCATTTTGGCAGGTTTTATATGGGGAAACGGCAGCTATAGATGAGGCGCCGGGGAGGCAGAGAAATCATCGATTGGGTCAGGCCGACCGCCAAACACAACGCACGCATCTCAATCTGTCAGCCAAATCATTCGAACAGCTGTTCGTTTCTATGATATGATTCCGTTATCTAAGCAGGCCAATACGCAGAAAGGCGGCCAACATGGCGTTCGACTTTAAGAAGGAATGCAAGGAGCTCTACAGACCTGCGAGCAAGCCGAGTATCGTAACTGTCCCGCCTATGAGCTACGTTGCCGTTCGCGGAAAGGGCGACCCAAATACCGAAGGTGGCGAGTATCAAAATGCCCTGCCGCTGCTTTACGGCATCGCCTATACCGTCAAGATGTCGAAGAAAGGCTCAAGGAGTATCGAGGGCTATTTCGACTTTGTGGTACCGCCGCTCGAGGGTTTCTGGTGGCAAGACTCCCCGAGCGGCGACATCGATTATGTACGCAAGGACGATTTCAACTTTATCTCGTGTATCCGCCTGCCCGATTTCGTCACCCGAGATGACTTTGGCTGGGCAGTCGCGGAAGCCACGACCAAAAAGAAACTGGACTTTTCTGCCATCGAGCTGCTTAAAGTTGACGAGGGTCTCTGCGTTCAATGTATGCATACCGGACCTTATGACAGCGAGCCGGCAACCGTAGACGCCATGCATGAATACACGACCGAGCAGGGCTATGTCCCCGACTTCTCAGACACCCGTTTCCATCACGAAATCTATCTCTCCGATCCACGCAAATGTGCACCGGAGAAACTTAAGACTGTGGTTCGTCATCCTATCAAGCGCGCTGAATAGCGCGGAGCGTCATTTCACGCGCTAGGTTTTAAGCCAGCCAACCAGCCGCCTCCCAGGCTGTCAAGCAATTATCTTGACGCGGCCCGCAGCATCTTATAAGTTTGTTTTGCTAAAGCTGGAAAGCCTCTCAACGATGCGCAACTCCAGCTCTTTTTCTATCAAGAGAGCAAGTGTCGGAAAACAAAATGTCGGAAAGCAACGTATCGAGCAGAATCAAACGCTTGCTCAACACCTATAGCGGCCTCGTGCTTATGGGTGCCGTCGGAATCCCTATCGGCATCATCGTTGGCGCCATCTGCGCACTCTTTGGACGCGTGCTTCTGGCAATCGGCGCCTTCCGCGACGAACACATCACACTGCTCCTTCCCTTCCTCGCCCTCATGGGCTTGGCCATCGTATTTTCCTACCGCACCTGGGGCAAAGGCACCGATCGGGGCATGAGCCTGGTATTTGACGTAGGTCACGGACGCGAGGACGCCATCTCCCCGCGTTTGGTGCCGCTCATTATGTTGAGCA
This sequence comes from uncultured Collinsella sp., assembly GCA_900550185.1. Classification (GTDB taxonomy): domain Bacteria; phylum Actinomycetota; class Coriobacteriia; order Coriobacteriales; family Coriobacteriaceae; genus Collinsella. The sequence goes on along the minus strand of URRN01000075.1, from coordinate 3,825 downwards.
CGTGGGGGACGCACCTCTTTGGCGGCAGTGCGGGGCGCGAGGGCGTGGCCGTGCAGATTGGTGCAACCGTCTCGCACTGGATCGGCAGGCGTCTACCTTTCCGAAACCCCGGCAACACGTTTTTGCTCATTGGTATGGCCGCTGGCTTTGCCGGGCTCTTTCGAACGCCTCTTGCTGCCACGGTCTTTGCTATCGAAGTACTGGTCGCAGGACGCATGGAATACCGCGCGCTGTTTCCCGCGCTTACGGCCTCGCTCGCCGCAAGTATGACCTCCGGCGCCCTGGGACTCGAGAAGTTCGAAGTCGCCGTTGTCGCCTCATACGCGCTTGATCTCCCCGGTCTTGGACGGCTTGCGGTGCTGGGTATCGCGTTTGGCATGGTAGGCGGCGCCTTTGCCTGGTGCCTTGCCCACGCCAAGACCCTTGCGGCGCGACTGCTCCCCAACCCCTATGTACGAATCGCCGTTATGGGCATCGCGCTATCAGCGATTCTGCTCACACTGTGGCAGGGGCGATACTGCGGACTTGGTACCAACCTGATATCGGCAGCGCTCAACGGTGACGGCAAGGACGCCATCATGCCTTGGGACTGGGCGCTCAAATTCGCACTCACCATTACCACGCTTGCCGCAGGATATCAGGGTGGCGAGGTGACGCCGTTGTTCTCCATCGGAGCGAGCCTTGGCGTCGTGCTCGCCGAAATCCTCGGCATGCCCGTCGAACTTTGCGCCGCGCTGGGATACGCCGCCGTCTTTGGCGGCGCCACCAACGCGCTGCTCGCGCCGATCCTCATTGGCTGCGAGGTCTTCGGTTTCGGTAATCTGCCGGCGTTCTTTATCGTCTGCGTTGTGGCTTATCTGTTCAACATGGACAAATCGATCTACGCCCTGCAGGAGCGGGCGTAGAAAGATGTCCAAGCAGGTGGTCTCAACCGGAAACGGCGTCCCACTCTGAGGCTGTATTCCGGGGCACGGTTTCCGCTCGGGACGCCATTCGGAAAGCGCATCCCGCTTTAAAACAGAATTCCGGGACGTGGTTTCCGTCTGAGCCTCCATTCGGAAAGCGTGTCCCGTTCTTTCACGGCATCTTGGCTATGCAAAGTGCTCGAGCGCTACACCTCGTACGCGCCCTCAAGCCGCAGCAGCCACTCCTTGCGATCAAGCCCGCCGGCATATCCGTTGAGCGATCCGTCGGCCGCCACCACGCGATGGCACGGCACGATAATCGAAATGGGATTACGCGCGACCGCGGCCCCCACGGCACGGGGAGACACAACGGGGTCATCGTTTCCCGGTACACGATGCCGAGCCGCAACACGCTGGGCGATCTCGCCATACGTAGCGACCTCGCCACGCGGAATAGAAAGCAGCTCGTACCAAACTTCACGCTGAAACGCCGTACCGATCATATGTAACGGCGGCGTATACCGAGGCTCCTGCCCTGCAAAATAAGCATTCAGCCAAGCCCACGAACGCTCAAGCACCGAAGAAGCCGCACCATGGGCCGGATTCGCCGAAGACATGCCACCAATACCGGAAATCGCATCGGTACCTTCAACATGCTCTGCATCTTCTTTGAGAAGCGTAGAGCCAAAGTGCTCCTGTCCCTCAAACCAAAGCCCTGTCAAACCACGGCCATCAGCGGCAAGCAAAATCTCGCCCAAAGGCGAAGCAAACGTCGTCGTGACCACCAGCGGCTCCTTTCAAAACTCCGCACCATAATACCGCGAATTGTGCAGACAACCCCAATCGACCCCAAAGTCACCCAAGGCAGCAGGCGCGCAGCGCCGGGGCTGCCGCACGACCCCAAAGTCACCCAAGGCAGTAGGCGCGACAGCGTCGCAGCTGCCGGCCGCGCCCCACAGTCCCCAAAGGCGGCAGGCGCAAAGCGCCGGGGCCGCCGCCGGGACCAGGGCCCGCAACAGCCACGCGCCCCCATATCAGCCCAGCGGCCCCAACCAACAACGGCCCCATCGCAGGCCGCTCGCAGCAGCGTCACCGCAGGCGGAGGCCGGGCTTAGTTTTCAGAACACTCCGCAGACCAGTGTGGCGCCTTGTCCGCGGCTCCGAAGGAGCAGGACAAGGCGCCACACATGGTCGAGGACGTTCTGAAAACTAAGCCCGGCCCCCGCCGGACAGGTCACACTACTCGCAGAGCAGCTTAGCAATCTGGACGGCGTTGGTTGCCGCGCCCTTACGGATTTGGTCGCCGCAGCACCAGAAGGTGATGCCACGCGCAGCCTCGGGGTTCGAGATGTCGCGGCGTACGCGACCGACCCAAATCAGGTCCTGGTCGGAGGTGTCCATCGGCATGGGGAAGCGGTCGTGCGCATCCTCGGCGCTCATGTCGTCAACCAGCTTCACGCCCGGAGCGGCAGCCAGCGCAGCACGGGCCTCTTCCACCGTAATGTCGCGCTCAAACTCGAGCGTAATGCTCTCGGAGTGCGAACGCAGCACGGGCACGCGCACGCAGGTGCAGTTCACGCGCAGCTCGGGCAGATGCATGATCTTACGGCCCTCGTTTTGCAGCTTCATCTCCTCGGAGGTAAAGCCCTCCTCCTTGACGCCGCCAATCTGCGGAATCAGGTTGCTCGCCAGCTGGGCGGCAAATGCACGCGGCTCGGGAATCTCCTCGCCGCGACCCAGGGCGGCCAGCTGAGCCTCGAGCTCGGCCATACCGGGAGCGCCGGCACCCGAAGCCGCCTGATACGTCGAGACGATCATGCGCTTCACGCCGGCGAGCTGATGCAGCGGCCACGTGGGAACCAGGCCGATGATAGTCGCGCAGTTGGGATTGGCGATAAGGCCGTGATGCCACTTGATATCGTCGGCATTGATCTCGGGCACGACCAGCGGCACCTCGGGATCCATGCGGAAGGCGTGGCTGTTGTCGACCACGATGGCGCCACGCTTGACGGCCTCGGGCAGCAGCTCCTTCGCGATATCGTCGCCGGCAGCGCCGAGTACGATGTCGCAGACCTCAAAGGCCTCGGGGCAAGCCTCTTCGATCACAACCTGCTCGCCGCGGAACTCGACGGTCTTGCCCGCAGAGCGCGCGCTCGCTAGCAGCTTGAGCTTGCCGACCGGGAACTCCTGCTCGTTGAGACACTCGAGCATCTGGGTGCCAACAGCTCCCGTCGCGCCCAAAATAGCAACCGTGTACTGTTTCATGCTTCCCCCTTTTAAGGTTGTGGCTTTTGCCCGCACGCCGAGCAGGCTAAATGTTCTTGCCCAGTTTATACAAAAACGGGACGGGCATGAAACCCGCCCCGTCGAAACGAAACCGAAATGAAACGCCCCACGGCAGATTTTGGGGCATGTCCCAAAATCTGCCGGAATGGCCGCTACTTGTGGAGGGCGGCCAGGGCGGGTTCGACCGGCGCGGGAGCCTCCAGGTCCGCGACTTTCACAATGCCGTTCTCGTCGGAGAAGGCACGGTAAATGGTCTGAATCGCCAAGTCGAAGTCCTTCTCCTCGACGCCGATAATGATATTGATCTCATCGCAGCTCTGCGAAATCATACGCACGCTCACGCCCGCCTGGCCAAGCATGCCAAACAGGTGGCCCGAGATACCTGCACGGCCGCGCAGGTTACGACCGACGGTCGCGATAAGTGCCAAGCCCTCGACCACCTCGATCTCGAGCGGCTCGACCTCCTGCTGAATGTCGCCTACGAGCGAGTACAGCGAATCGCGCACGTCCTGCTCCTGCACCACAGCACCAAAGCGGTCGACGCCGGTGGGCATGTGCTCGACGGAAACGTCATAGCGTTCGAAGACCGAAAGCGCACGGCGCATAAAGCCAACGCGGGGCTTGGTGCGGTCGC
>URRN01000074.1 GCA_900550185.1 uncultured Collinsella sp. | reverse complement strand
ACACGATGAGCACCTATTGCATGATCAACAGGACCGAAACAGGCCTATCCGAGGCACTATACGAGCTTGAGGGCTTGAAGGCGGAGGCAACGACCTTGAGCACACAGAAAGCCCAGGACAGCGAAGTCGCAGCCCTCGCCCGCCTGCAATCGCAGATTCAACTAGCACAGGAAATGATCAAAGCCATGCGTAAGCGAACCGAAAGCCTCGGATCGCACTATCGAGCGGACTAATTCGAACACCCATCTAAAGCAGAACACAACTAATCGATATCTATGGGCCCCGTGAGCTCGAAGTGGCATGGGGCCCATTCGTGTCCGTACGGCAGCGTATCCTTATTCTGAATACGGAGCGGGCAAAGCCCGCATAGACAATAGGCCAGCGAGGAGGAGATATGGACAGTAGAGGTATCGAGAAGTGGCGTGTCGAACTTGATAGCTACGCCAATGTAGAAGACGGCGTTGAGTATTGGCTCGCACGAGATTTAATGGAACCCATGGGGTACACGCGATGGGAAAACTTCGCCGAAGTTGTTAAGAGGGCAAAAGTCTCGTGCGAAACAAACAAAACTCCAGTTGATTCCCATTTTCGTGACACCACGAAAATGGTAATTGCTGGTGTCGCCGCTCGCGCGGTTAAAGACTACAAACTTACGCGCTATGCATGCTATTTAATCGCCCAGAACGGAGATTCAAACAAGCAAGAAATCGCGCTCGCACAGGCGTACTTCGCCGTGCAGACGCGCCGGTTTTACTGATCCCCAGGGTAGACTCGATCTGTGAAAGCGGCTGTGCCCTTTCGGGTTCGACCCCAAGCGAGGTCAACAAAAAAGACGGCCAACTTTCGTTGACCGTCTTAACTTGCTTTGGTGGGCCGTCAGGGGGTCAGCCTGCTTTGCAGGCGGCCGCTGCGGCGCTTCGCGCCTTGCGCGCTGCGCTGGTAAATGCTCACGCATTTCCTCAGCTCCGCGCCCCGACGGGTTCGACCCCATGAAAGGTCAACAAAAAAAAGACGGCCAACCTTCGTTGACCGTCTTAATCATCTTTGGGTGGGCCGTCAGGGGGTCGAACCCTGGACCTTGGGATTAAGAGTCCCCTGCTCTACCAACTGAGCTAACGACCCGATATCAACACGAAGCAAGAACTGGGGTGGGTAAAGGGACTCGAACCCTCGACCTACGGGACCACAACCCGTCGCTCTAGCCAACTGAGCTACACCCACCGTGTCCTGTGCGCTTCGCGCTCGACTATTATTGCAAGGAACGCCACGCGATGCAAGCCCCAATTTTCAAGAATTTTGAAAAGAGTTTTTCAAGCGCGTTTCGAGCAATTCCCACCGGTTTCATAGGAGTAAGCTTGCCCCACTGCAAATGCTCGAAAGGACCGGCATGAAAGAACTCTCCAACCGTACGGCAACGTTTACCGATTCGGTCATCCGCCGCATGACACGCATCTCCAATAAGTACGGCGCTGTCAATCTCTCGCAGGGCTTCCCTGACTTCGATCCCCCGGCGCAGCTGCTCAATAGCCTGAGCACCATCGCCGCCGACCCCAAGCCGCTTTACCACCAGTACTCCATCACCTGGGGCTCCCAGGCCATGCGCGAGGCGCTCGCCGCCAAACAGGAGCACTTTATGGGCATACCGGTGAACCCCAACGAGAATATCGTAGTCACCTGCGGCTCCACCGAGGCCATGATGGCCGCCATGATGACGGTCACCAACCCCGGCGACAAGGTCGTCATCTTCTCGCCGTTCTACGAGAACTACGGCGCCGACACGATCCTTTCGGGTGCCGAGCCCATCTACGTGCCGCTCAACCCGCCCACATTCGACTTTGACCGCGAGACACTCGAGGCGGCCTTCCGCGACAACGACCCCAAGGCCATCGTCCTGTGTAACCCTTCCAACCCCTGCGGCAAGGTCTTTACACGCGATGAGCTCACCTTTATCGCCGACCTCTGCAAAAAGTACGACGCCTACTGCATCACCGACGAAGTCTACGAACACATCGTCTACGCGCCCCACGAGCACGTGTACATGGCCACGCTGCCCGGCATGTTTGAGCGCACCATCAGCTGCAGCTCACTGTCTAAGACGTACTCCATCACCGGCTGGCGTCTGGGCTACACCATTGCCCCAGCCCAGATCACCGAGCGCATCAAGAAGGTCCACGACTTCCTCACCGTAGGCGCCGCCGCTCCCCTGCAGGAAGCCGTCGTCACCGCCCTCAACTTCGACGACAGCTATTACGATGAGGTCCTTGACCTCTATACCGCCAAGCGCGACCTGTTCTGCCAGGGACTCGACAGCATCGGTCTTGAGCATAACGTGCCGCAGGGCGCCTACTACGTCATGATGGACATCTCTGAGTTTGGCTATGACAGCGACCTCGAGTTCTGTGAAGACCTCGCGTCTAAAGTGGGTGTGGGCGCCGTGCCCGGCTCGAGCTTCTTCCGCGAGCCCGTCAACCATCTGATTCGTTTCCACTTTGCCAAGCGAGACGAGACGCTTAACGCGGCGCTGGAGAACCTCAAGTCGCTACGTGATAAAATCAAGCCGCGCGGGTAAGGACGGCCCGGCAACTAAAGCAACCAAAGAAGCCCCGCACCGCCCGCCGCGTTGCGAGGCTTCTTTCTATAGCGCTTTCTTAAATGGTTTAGAGCTCTATACTTTAGTCACGGAGCAACTCGTCCCAGAGAGAGGAATACTATGGCAGAGCAGCAGCTTATCGGAGCGCTCGAGGCCGGCGGCACCAAGATGGTCTGCGCCACGGGCTATGCAGACGGTATGGTCCTGGAGTGCGAGCAGATCGCGACCACGACCCCGCAGGAGACCGTCGAGGCCGTCAACGCATGGTTTGCAAACAAGGGCATCGCCGCACTGGGCATCGGAGCTTTTGGCCCCACCGCAGTCAACCCCGCCTCGCCCCAGTACGGCAAGATCTTGGAGACCCCCAAGACGGCATGGCGCTACTTTGACCTGCTGGGCACCATTCAAAACGAGCTCGACATTCCCTGCGGCTACGATACCGACGTCAACGTCGCCTGCTTGGGCGAGGTCACCTTTGGTTGCGCCCAAGGCCTCACGGACGTGGTGTATCTGACCATCGGCACCGGCGTGGGCGCCGGCGTGCTTTCGGGCGGCCAGCTCGTGCACGGCATGATGCACCCCGAGGCCGGTCACATCCTGGTCACGCGCGACCCGCGCGACACCATTGGCGAGCACAGCGGCTGCCCCTTCCACGACAACTGCCTCGAGGGCCTCATCGCCGGTCCCGGCGTCAAAAAGCGCTGGGGTGGCAAGAGCGCCGGAGAGATGGCCGATGACCCGGAGGCCATGGACCTGCTCGCCGGCTATCTGGCGCAGGCGCTCATGACCTACATCCTGTGCTACGCACCGCAAAAGATCGTCATCGGTGGCGGCGTGGCCGACCACACCCCCATCGCGCCGCTCGCACGCAAGAAGTGCGCCGAGATGCTCAACGGCTACATCGTCACGCCCGAGATGGCCGACATCGATAGCTACATCGTCAACAACAGCCTCGAGGGCAAGCAGGGCATTATGGGCTGCCTGGCCCTGGGCGCACAGGCGCTTCAGTAGCAGACGCACCCACAGGGCGTGGCGCGCCCGGCAAATCCGACCTACGGAACGACGCCACCACGCCTCATATAAGTCCTCAAATAAAAAAGGCCGCCTAGGACCAAACATACGTCCTAGGCGGCCTTTTTGGCACATATGAGCGATCGTAGTAGATATCTGAGCACAACGCCCGTTGCCGCTCCACAGTAGTCGATCATCACATCAGTGATCATGCCGGCGCGTCCCGGCACAAAGAGCTGAATCGTCTCGTCGATCGAGGGAATCAGCAGCAGGAACACCGCCGTGGGCAGCAGCACGTCAAAGGTCCGCCGGCCCTCAAAATCAAAGGCGTGCGTTGCCAAGATGCCGAGCACCATATACTCGGTAAAATGCGCGCACTTGCGAACAACAAAGTTGGTCACCCATTCATATGGAAGTCCCACGCCGTGCAGGAAACCGCGGATAGCTTCCATGACCGTTAGGCTCAGCGAGCCCGACCCCGAGCCGGGAACCAGCGAATTGCCCCAGATCAAGAGCGCCATCAGGCAGGTTACAACCGCCCATTTTCGATTGATCTTAACCATGCAGAAGTTATGCCTCCGCGCGGAGCGGCGCGAAGCTGGCGGTACCGCCCTCGATAACGCTCAGATAGGCACGGCCCGTACGCTTGGCGGTTGAGGACTGCAGGCGCTCGATCTCTTCCTCGAGGATCTGATTGACGCGCTCGTGACGACGATTTTCCATAATGCCGGCGGCAATAGCCTCGGCTCGCTCGATGCCCTCGCGCGAGATACGGGCGGTATCCTCGGGGAACACAGCGCTGTGACGGCCGACATAGGCGGGTGCAGCAGGCTGAGGGGCAGCGACGGGAGCGGGAGCTGCAACAGGAGCAGGCTCGTCGATCTCGTCCAGAATCGCGGTGGCAGCGGCCCACATGTCCTCGTGGCCCGAGTAATCGGCCATGGGGACATCAACCTCGAGCGAGGCGTCCGGAAGGTCGCCGGTGTCGATGCGATCTTGGGCATCAATCGATGCGGTGATGGCTGCAGGCTCATCGAGGTCATCGAGACCGATGTCCGCGGCACCGAAAATGATAGGCATGCTGGCGAGGTTTGCGTTGTACGGCGCAGCCTCAGCCGCCTGCTGCTGGGCAGGAGCGCCCCAAAGCGAGCTTTCGGCGGCACGGCGGGCGGCAACAGCCTCCTCGTCCGCGGTCATGGCTTCATCAACGTACGAATTATCGGCAGAAGCGTTCGCGTCCGCCGAGGTAGCGCTGTAGGCGTTATTGACCGCCGCATTGGCAACGAGTGCCACGAAAGCCGCCGTGCTGCCCGCAGGGGCGGCCTGGGAGCCCGACACGGCGCGTGCCGCGGCGGCGATATCATCGCGATTGAAGGAGCCGGTCTGCCCGCCGTTGGTGAGCTCGTCGATGGCGACTTGATAGACGTCACGCGAGTGTGCAGGGTCGCAGCTCACCGGCGAATCGTCGTCGAGCATACTGTCGATCATAGACCAAGCCTCGGCCTCGTCCATGGCATCTGCGGCTCGAGCGATGGTAGGGACACCATCATCGGCATGACGGCGCTGGAACGCACCAGTCAGGCCGGAAAGGAATGCCAAGGTAGACTGCTCCGACTGAGCCTGAGAAGCAGAAGCCGCAGCGTACGGAATCGCATCCTGCTGCTGAGCTGGAATCGAGGCGGTCTTGAACTCGCTTTGATGCTGATTGAGATTGGCGGCACCGCCCATGGCATCGGGCTGGAACAGACGCTCTTCACGCTGCGCACGATACTCGGAGATACCCAGCGAGGCGGCATAGATACCCACGCCCGCCACCGCGCCCACGGCGAAGGGAACCGCACCCGCCACGACCGTCTCGTTCACCGACGAAAACGGCAGCGTCGCGGCATACATAACCACGGGAGCGGCAAGGCCGATCCCGCACGAAAGTCCGGCAAGGACTGCTCGTTGTGTTGCATCAGAAGAAGCCATGAGCTCTCCCCATCTTCCAGCACCCAAATCGCATCATTCAGTTGGCTGCGCGAGAGAAGATGAAGCGGGGCTATGCCCCAAAGCAACGGTATATGGTTCGTTTCATCTGCGTTTTCCGTCGCGAAGCTTAAAAGTTATTATGCGAAACCGTCCTGTCGATTGCAAGTGACGATGTCGGATTGAAACGGGAAACCTGCTGCTCGTCGGTCTTACGGTCAAAAATAAGCGCGGAGCGGCGCTATAGAAAAGGGCCGAGGCTCAAAGCCCCGACCCTTTATCGCATTGATGACTATCGCTGCGCGTGGATGACAACCTAGAACGTCTGCTCGTAGTCGCTGTGTTTTTTGGCCGAACGCACCAGGAACTCCTGGTTGGTGTTGGTGCCCTTAAGACCCTTGATAAACGATGCGGCCGCGCGCTCGGTGTTGTTCATGCCGGCAAGAATGCGACGCAGGCCAAAGACAAACGGACGCATCTGCTCGTCAACCAACAGGTCCTCGTTGCGCGTACCGGAGGCAACGGGGTCGATAGCCGGGAAGATGCGGCGATCGGCCAGGTCGCGGTCGAGCTTAAGCTCCATGTTGCCGGTGCCCTTGAACTCCTCAAAGATGACTTCGTCCATCTTGGAGCCGGTGTCGATGAGGGCAGAGGCCAGGATGGTGAGCGAGCCACCGTTCTCGATATTGCGGGCTGCGCCCAGGAAGCGCTTGGGCGGATACAGTGCCGCCGAATCGACGCCGCCCGAAAGGATGCGGCCCGAGGCGGGCGCCGCCAAGTTGTAGGCGCGGGCGAGGCGCGTGATGGAGTCGAGCACCACCACGACGTCGCCACCCAGCTCTACGATGCGCTTGGCGCGCTCGATGACGAGCTCGGCCACGCGGGTGTGGTTGTCGGCGGGCATATCGAAGGTCGAGGCCACGACCTCGCCCTTAATGGAGCGCTGCATATCGGTGACCTCTTCGGGGCGCTCGTCGACGAGCAGGCAGATGAGGTGCACCTCGGGGTTGTTAATCGAGATAGACTGGCAGATCTTCTTGAGGATCGTGGTCTTGCCGGCCTTGGGCGGGGACACGATCAGGCCACGCTGACCCTTGCCGATCGGCGACACGATGTCGATGGCGCGACCGGTAATGGAGTCCTTGCCGTGCTCCATGCGCAGCGGCTCGTTGGGATAGACCGGGGTGAGATCACCAAACTTGGGGCGGTTGCGAATCTGCTCGGGATCTAGACCGTTGACGGTCGTGATTTTGGCGAGGCCGGCGCGCTTGTCGCCGCCGCGCGAAGGACGCAGCGAGCCCTCGATGACGTCGCCCGTGCGCAGGCGCGCGGAGCGGATGAGGTAGGCAGGCACGAAGGCGTCGTCGTTGGACTTCATGTAGCCATGGGCATGGATGATACCGGAGCTGTCCGGACGAATCTGCAGGATGCCCTTGATGTCGCGGAAGCCCTCGGCCTTCGCAGCGGTGACGTAGATTTCCTCGACGAGCTCGGCCTTCTTCTTGCCGGTCGTCTCGATCTCGAACTCCTTAGCCTTCTCGCGCAGCTCAGCGACCTTCATGGCCGCGAGTTCCTCGCGCGAAAGCGTGGGCTCGGTGGGAGCGGCATTGCGCTCCTTGTTGCGCTGCTTGCGATCGCGCTGGCGGTTGCGGCGGTCGTTGTTGCGGTCGTCCTTGCGCTCGCTTCGCTCGTCGTTGCGCTTGTGCTGGCGACGGTTGGGACGAGTACCGTCTTCGGCCTCGGCGGGAGCGGCGCCATCGGTTGCGGTGGCGTCGGCATTGGCCGCAGTATCATCGCTGGCCTCGGCCTTGGAATCGCCCTGCAGCTCGGCCTCGGCCTGCTGCTCGGACGCCTTGGCCTTAGCGGACTTCTTACGACCGCGCTTGGGCTTCTCAGACGCAGGCTGTTCGACGTCCTGGGGCTCGGTGGCATCAGTCGATGCATCGGCGATCGTCTCGGCGGAATCCTCGGACGCACCCTTCTTGGCAGTCTTAGCCTTGGACGTGCGCTTAGCAGCAGTGCGACGGCTGCGACCGGGACGGACGTCGGCGGGCTCGACATCGGCGGGAGCGGCCTCGGAAGTCGTAGCATCCTGGACGGGTGCATCGGCAGCGGTTGCAGACTCGGCGGTCGCCGCAGCATCCCGAGCGGCTGCAGCTGCGGCTGCGGCCTTCTCTGCCTCGACGAAGGCCTTGGGCTTGCGACCGCGACGGTGCGGGCGCAAAGCCGGATCGACAACGGGAACTTCGCTGGCCTCGACAGGCGCAGCGGGCTCAGCAGGCGATGTGCCCTCCCCTGCCGTGGAACGGACCGAAGCCTCAGTGAGCTCGGGGGTTACCTGTTCAGCAACCTGCTCGGCCTTAGCAGCCGTGCGACGGCGTGTGCGCGGTACCGGCTTCTCGGTCGGCTGGTCGGCGGCAGGCGTCTCAGGCACAGACGGAGCTGCAAGCTCGGTCAGAGCCGCGGCCTCACGCTCGGCAGCACGACGGCGGGCGCGCACCACCTGAGCCTCGCTAATCTGCGCCAACGCACGTGCCTGCGCGACCTCATCGGAAATCGGCGCCGAGGAGTCAGCTGCAACGGTGCGCTTGGCGCGCGTCGTGCGCGTGGTACGGCGCTTTGGCTTGGTGACCTCCTCGCCGTCAGCGGCAGGCTTGGCCGTGCGGCGCGTGCGCTTGGGCTTTGCCGGAGCAGCCTCCTCACCAGTTGCAGGCACGGCCTTCTCAGCCGCTACAGGCATAGGCGTCGAAGCAGCCTTAGGCGTCTTAGGAGCCGAGGCTTGCGCGGGCGCCGCGACCTGGTCCGACACAACCGGTGCAGCGGGAGCGGCCTGCGTCGTCGTTATTTCGTTTTCTTGCTGTTGATCAGACACAGTGTTTGCTCAACTTTCTTTTCAAGCCCTGTGATCACATGCTCCCTGCATAAACCTTCAGGGCGGCTAAACAGTCTAGTTCCGTTCAAAACGACGGACATCATTGATCTGTATCGAGATGATTGCGTCAACTACGCAGCGTTAGTGTAACACAACCGCCGCCACCTGCAACTTAGTCATTGGGGACGTTCTTAAACGACTAGTCATCAGGGACACTCCTCCTCAAAAGCGCCTTGAAATGTCGCGCCAGAGGAGTGAAGCCGTGGCACCCGGAATAGCCGCGCCACGAATCGCGCCTATCTACTACGTTTGCACCCGAGCCCCTGACCATACCCTTGTTTTTTTCATAAACAACGAGTCTGCTACCTGCGGTTTTAATATCGTACTTTTCGGCATGGTTCGGGATATGCGTCCAAACGTAGGAGATGAGCACGATTCGCGGCGGACGGTATCCCACCACCCCTCCGCGAGACGAAAATGATCCATTTTCCTCCGTCCCCAAGGGACAATTTTCAAAACTACGCCGGATTACGGGGCCAGAATGCTGCAAGCCAACCATACCCTGCATTTTCAAGAAACAATAAGCCATCTAACTGCGGGTTTAATTTTGCTATTGGCACCATGGTCGCCAGTTGGCGATTCAGCCCCGTAAACCGGTATAGTTGCGATTTGGTAGCATTTTCCAACACGCCTAAAAGCCCCGCCAAACGAAAAAAGCCCGACCTCCGCATTGAACTGCGTCCCAAATCTTGGACGCCCTAAATAGCGACTAGGCCGCGAGGGC
>URRN01000073.1 GCA_900550185.1 uncultured Collinsella sp. | reverse complement strand
CGAGGTGCGTGCCGGGTATTCGGACTACATGAGCATGCTTAACGAGCGCGGCGTTACCGCCATCAAGGAGATGGCGTTTGATGACTACTACGGCTTTGCCGACGAAATGGCTCGCCGTGAGGAATCTGGCGAGCTGACGGTTCGCGTCTCTATGATGTCGCAGCCGGTGGGTGCCGGTGCAAATCTGGCATATGCTCGCGAGGCACGAGAGCGCTTCCGGGGACCGTTCGTTCGTTTTTCTGGCTTCAACCGTATGACCGATCGCGGCGTATGGGCGGGGCTTGCCGAGATGATTGACCCCTATGAGGACTCGGCCGATGCGGGCGCTGCCGGCAAGACGGTCGTCGAGGAGCCCGAGTGGGATCTGATTGAGAACGAGCTGCGTGCAGTTGATGCTGACGGCTTCCGATATTCCTTGCATTGCCAGGGCGATGGCGCCGTTCGTCGCACCGTGGCGCTCTATGCCTCGCTGCCTCGAGACGAGCATGGACGGATGCTTCGCCGCCATGCGATTACCGATCTCGAGAACTCTGACCCGACCGATCTTGTCGAGTTTGGCAAGTTAGGTGGAATTTGCGAGGTCTATCCGCAGATTCTGACGCTGGACCGGCGCGAGGATTGCCTGTCGATGATGCGTCGACAAATTGGCGAGACGCGACTTTTGCACAGCTGGAATCGCCGCGGCATGGAAGATTCCGGATGCACAGTGTGCTGTGGCACGGATTTGCCGCTGTTGATTCCGAGCCTGGGCGAGTCAATCTACAGTGCGTGCGGCGGATACTTCGACGACGGGCTGCCCGTGAATGAGGCCAACGCGCTGACGCTTGTCGAGCTCTTGCGCGCTTGGACTGCCGGGGGCGCGTACGACCTGATGCGCGAAGACGAGCTGGGTACGCTCGAGGTCGGCAAGCTTGCCGATATCTGCGTGCTCGATCGGGACGTGTTCGACCTCGATTATCGCGACGCACGCGATCTATCGGTTGATATGACGATGTCGGACGGACAAATCGTGTTCGATCGAAATAAGGAGGCATAAGATGTCTGAATCCAAACCGACGCTGCGCCGCGAACAGATTGCGGGCATGAATATCCACTACATCATGTGGTCGCTCGATTACTTCCTTGATGTGCAGCAGCGTTTGGGCTTTGAGTCCATTGAGCTGTGGTGTGCGGAGCCGCATGTGACGCTCGACCACACGGGCTACTTTGAGGCTGAGGTCCTGGCGAAAAAGGCTGCAGACCGTGGGCTTAGGTATCGTACTCTGTGTCCCGAGAATGTTGTCTATCCTTGGCAGTACTGCGCACGCAAGCCGCTGCATGAACAGCGCAGCCTGGCGTACTTTAAGCACGGCATTGAGCTTGCCGAGGTACTTGAGTGCGACCGTATGTCCGTCAACTCGGGCTGGGGCGACTGGGACGAGGACCGCGAGGAAGCCTGGAAGCGCAGCCGCGAGCACTTGTCCATTCTGGCGGAGTATGCCGGCGAGCACGGTCTGGTGCTTACGATGGAAAGCCTGCGTCCCGAGGAGAGCAACCTTGTGACGACGGTTTCCGATGCGAAGCGCATGATTGACGAGGTCGCGAGCCCGTACTTACAGCCCATGGTTGATACAACCGCGATGGGCGTTGCAGGCGAGACGCTTGAGGACTGGTTTGCCGCCTTTGGTGATGGGGCAATTCACGAGATGCACTTTATCGACGGCGACCCGTATGGCCATCTGGTGTGGGGCGATGGCAAGCACGATATGGACGCCTTCGTCGCCACACTCAACGCCCATGGTTTCGACGGCATGCTGGGCCAGGAAATCACGGACGGCCGTTACTACGATGACCCGGCGGCGGCAGATGCCAAGAACATGGCCGCATTCGAGAAATATCTGATTGACTAAAACAACTATCGGCCACGCAGCCAACGTTATTGATTGCGGACCAAACAAGAAAGGAACTGGATATGAACGCACACGATCTGATCAAAGAGGCAATTGCCGAGAAGGGCAAGTTCGACAGCGTCTACTGGATTGCTTGCGGTGGCTCCATGATCGATTTGATCCCGGCTCATGAGCTTCTGCAGCGCGAGGCAACCACCTTCACTTCGTATATCTATACGGCTCGCGAGTTTGATATCATGCGTCCGCGTCGTCTGGGCGAGAAGTCCCTGGTCATCGCCTGTAGCCACAGTGGCAACACTCCCGAGGTCGTCGAGGGCTGCGAGATTGCCCTTGCTGCCGGCGCTACGGTGATCGCCCAGACCGACAACGCTGGATCTAAGATCGACTCCGGCAAGTGGACCACGTGGGTCTACCCGTGGGGCGAGGGCGTGCCGCAGGCCGAGGTCCCCGCTGGTATTTCGCTGTCGCTTGCGGCAGAGCTGCTCGATCAGCAGGAGGGCTACGCCGATCTTGCCGATATGTATGCCGGTATCGCCGAGATGGATAAGATTCTTCCCCCGGCACGCGAGAAGGTAAATGCCGAGCTGGGCGATCGCTTTGCCAAGCTTTGCCAGGAGCACGAATTCTTCTATATTCTGGGCAGCGGTCCCAACTTTAGCCAGACCTACGGTTTCGCTATCTGCTCTCTTATGGAGATGCAGTGGCAGCACTGCAGCTACATCCACTCTGCCGAGTACTTCCATGGCCCCTTCGAAGCTACTCAGGATGGCGTTTTTTACTTCCTGCAGATGGGCTCCAGCGAGTGCCGTGCTATGGACGAGCGCGCCCTGGCGTTCCTTAAGACGCATACCGATACGCTGATGGTGCTCGATGCCAAGGAGTACGGTATGGAAGCCGTGCCGGCGAGCGTCCGTGCCTATCTGGACCCGGTGCTGTTCTACGCCATGAACTGCGAGCTGCGTGCTGCACGCGGCAAGGTGTTTGATCACGATCCCGATTTCCGTCGCTATATGGGTGTTGTCGAGTACTAGAAGGGACAAAGGCCATGGCATTTAACGTTAACGCGCTCGGATTTGGCGACAACGTCGTCGATCGCTACGAGCATATCCATACCATGTATCCTGGCGGCAATGCGGTGAACTTCGCCGTTTATGCCAAGAAATGCGGTGCCGCACGCTCCGCATACATGGGCATTTTTGGCAATGACGCCGCTGCAGAGCATGTCATTGCAAGCCTCGAGGATGAGGGTATCGAGCTTGACAAGTGCGAGCAGATGATTGGCGAGAACGGAGCGGCTCGCGTGACCGTCGTTGACGGTGACCGTGTCTTCCTTGGCTCCAACGAGGGCGGTATCCGTGGCGATGCGCGCTATGTCCTCGATCGCTTTGACCTTGCGTACATGAAGCAGTTCGATGTGGTTCATTCGGGCAACTATTGCTTTACCGAGCGCGAGCTGCCCAAGCTGAAGGCTGCGGGCGTTACGGTCTCTTTTGACTTTTCGGACGACTCCACCGACGAGTACTACGAGCAGATTGCGCCCTACGTCGATTTTGCTTTCTTTAGTGCGGCGGATGCCGCGAGTGAGGACGAGATTCGCGAGCGTCTGGCATGGGTGAAGGGCCTGGGTCCGCTTTTTGTGTCGGCTACGGCGGGCGCCGAGGGCTGCATTGCTTACGACGGCGAGCGTTATTACCGCCAGCTGGCTAAACCGGTAACGGACATGAAGGACACCATGGGAGCGGGCGACTCGTTCCTCACCTCGTTTTTGATGTGCTATCTCGATTCCGCCAAGCGTGGCGAGGATGGCGCCGAGGCCATCGAGCGCGCGCTCGACTTTGCTGCCGGGTTTGCCTCGACCGTGTGCGGCATGGAAGGTTCTTGGGGCCACGGAGCACCAATCGTCGAATAGCTTAAGAAAGCGTACGGCGGTCTGGCTATGAGGCCTTGGACAGCCGATGCAAAACAATAAGCGAAACGCGAAAAGGGGGCTCGCCATGTGGTGGGTCCCCTTTTGAACATTGGAGAAGACCATGGGTATTAAAGCGTGCGCGGCTGGTTTTTGCTGTGCGGACGTCTATCAAAACATCGGCGTGTTCTATCCGACTGGTAATGGCATTGACTGGGGTATCCATCTTGCACGAATGGGCGTTTCGGTATCCGCTGTGTCGGTTGTCGGCAAGGACGAGTACGGAGACAAGATGAGGGAGGCGCTGGCCGCCGAGGGGTTCGATATCTCACATCTGCGGGTGGAGGATGGCGACACCTCGGTGATGCTCATGGCGTTGAAAGACGGCGTCGATCGCGTACATCTCGAGGCAATCGATGGCGTAATGGAGACATATCGACCGAATGAAGATGACCGGGCGTTTATCCTAGAACATGACATCATTCACACCGACCTGTTTGGCAATTGTTTGGACCTCCTGCCCGAATGGCATGATGCGGGCAAGACGGTGGTTATGGACTTCTCGGTGTTCAGCCAGGATCCCGAATATGCCTGCGAGAACCATTTTCCCTACGTTGACTATGCGTTCATGTCGTTTGAAGAGGACACTCCGGAGCTACGAGATTGGGTACGCCACGTGCAGGGATTGGGACCGCGCGTTGCGGTTGCCACGCTTGGCGAGAAGGGAAGCATTGCCTATGACGGTGAGCGCTTCTATGAGTGTGGGATCGTACCGGCGGAGAAGGTCGTTAACACCGTGGGCGCCGGTGACTCGTATATCGCCGGGTTTACCAAGGGCGTGATTGATGGCCTTGATATTCCGGCGTGTATGAGGGCGGGCGCTGAGCTGTCGTCCCGAGTGATTGGTTCGTTTGAGCCGTACTAGGGTCAAATGCCTGGAAAGGAGTACGAAATGGTTATCGACATGTTGGTCCATCCTATGCTCTACGGCGAGATCTGTACGCCGGGTGATGAGCCTGATGGATTCGGTTTTTGGTCACGAGAATTTGGTATGGGGCATATGGGCCCCATGGATTGGGATGAGCTTCAAGTCGAGATGGACGTCTGCGACGTGCGAAAGAGCGTGCTCATGCCGCTCGATGTAACCACGGCATGCGGAGGGCGCTTTGGCACCAATGACCAGATTGCCATGCTGGTTGCCGCGCACCCCGATCGTCTGTGGGGATTTGCGAGCGTAGACCCGCAGGTGAGCGGTGCCGCAGACGAATTGGAGCGCGCCTTTACCGAGTTGGGGGCAAAGGGGCTTTGCCTGCATCCGGCAAAGCAGGGTTTTGCCCCCGATGATGCTGTGGCCGAGCCGCTTTACGAGCTGTGCGAGCGCTATAACAAGCCGGTGGTTTTCCATGCCGGTATGTCTTGGGAGCCGGGCGCAGAGCTCTCGCGCAGTAACCCGCTTGCATTTGAACACACAATCGCAACGCATCCAAATGTGCGTTTTAGTTTGACCCACTTTGGCTGGCCCTGGGTGCGCGAGACCGTGGCGATGCTGCTCAAGTATCCCAACTGCTACACGGACACCTCTATCACTTACATCGATTCGCCCGAGGAGATGATGCAGCGTCTTTTCACGGTCGATATGGGACCGCTGTGGTATGAGCGCGCGCTATCGCATCAAGTGATGTTCGCCAGCAATACGCCGCGCTTCCGTGCGTTCAAACTCAAGCGGGCGCTCGATACCGTGCCGATGCGCGATGATGCGCGAGAAAGGCTCTACTGGGGTAATGCCCTGCGTTTTCTTGAAGGGGATGAGTAAACATGGTGACGCTCGAGACATTGAGCTATCTATCGACTGCTCCGGACCAGTTCATCGATATTACCGAAGACGTGCACGCTGCCATCGAACGCAGCTCGGTGACGAATGGCTTGGCAGCGATTATTTTGTCGCATACGACCTGTGGAATCGTGGTAAACGAGGGGCTGCCCTGTGTGGAGACGGATCTTATGGAGACGCTTGATCGCATCGCCCCACTCGATGCCCCCTATGCGCATGCACACTTCCTGCCGAGCTATGGAGCTACCGGCAACAACTCCTGTGGGCATATCAAGAGCATGATTTGTGGAAACAGTTGCTTCTTTCCCGTCCAAGATGGCCACATCGTGTGCGGAGGTGCCCAGAACATCTATCTTGCGGAGTTTGACGGTCCGCAGAAGCGAAAAGTGTACGTCGAAGTGCTGGGGGAGTAACGTCCCTGCAATAACCCTATGAAGGAGCACGTTATGTCGTTTCTAACTTCGATGTTCAAGACCGAAAAGCCGGTTATCGGAATGCTGCATCTGCGTCCTCTGCCGGGCGATCCACTGTATTACCCGGGCGGAAGCGTGTCACAGGTCGTGGAAGCCGCCAAGCGCGATCTCGAAGCGTTACAGCGGGGCGGTGTCGATGGCATTTTGATTACCAATGAGCTCTCGATGCCCTATGAGCAGCACGTTTCTCCCTCAACCCTTGCATCGATGGGCTATGTAATCGGGGCTCTGTCCCATGATATGTCGACCCCTTGGGGAGCTGAGGCTATTTACGATGGTGATGCCACAATCGAGCTGTGCGCTGCCGTTGATGCGCAGTTCACGCGCTGCAATTTTTGCGGTGCCTGGGCCGGTGATCTCGGGCTGATTAACCGAGATTTCGCTCACACCATGCGTCGCAAGGCGGCGCTGCGCTTGGACGACCTCAAGCTATTTCACTTCATCACGAGCGAGGGGGAGGTTTATCTCAACGACCGCACGACTGCGGACATTGCCGATTCACTTCTCTTTAATTGCCTACCGGATGCGATGGTCATCGGCGGTTCGGCTGCCGGTCGTGGCGCTTCGGGCGAGCTTGCCGATGAGGTCCGCGAGCGTGTTGGCGAAGTACCTGTGGTATGTGGCACCGGTTGTCGCGAAAATACCGTGGCTGACGTATTTGCTCACTACGATGGCGCGTTTGTCGGCACGTGCTTAAAGCGCGACGGAAAGCTAGATGCCCCGGTTGATGCTGAGCGGGTAGTTCGTTTTATGGCTGCCGCTCGTGCGGCGCGAGGGGAGTAGCACCTATGGCGTTTTATCTGGGTATTGATATTGGGACAAGCGCCTCTAAAGGCGTTTTAATCGATGATCGATGCAACATCGTTTGCCAAGCCTCTTGCGGACACGAGACGGACAACCCGCGTGACGGATGGTACCAGCATGATGCGGAGGCGGTTTGGTGGGGCGATTTTTGCCGCTTGTCGCGTGAGTTGGTGGTGCGATCGGGGGTTAACGCGGTGCAGATCGGATGCGTGGGCCTTTCCGCATTGGGTTGCGACTGCGTACCGGTCGATACCGAGTGCAACGCGCTGGCGCCCGCGATTTTATATGGAGTCGATGCGCGTTCGAAGCCGCAGATTGACGAGCTTCTTTCCGAATATGGGTCAGATCGCGCACGCGAGCTTTTCGGGCACGATCCCTGTTCGTCAGATATTGCTCCCAAGATCTTGTGGTTTAAGGAGAATATGCCCGAGGTGCACGAACGTGCCGCGAAGTTCCTGACGGCGTCATCGTTTCTATGCGCAAAGTTGACGGGGCGTTTTACGGTGGACCGTTATTTGGCGGAGGATTTTCTTCCCCTATATGACCGCTACACTTGGAAGGTTGATGCTCGGGAATGTGCTCGTTTCTGCCGGCCTGACCAGATGGCGGAGGTAATGTCGGCTACCGATATTGCTGGGGTGATTACGCAGCCTGCGGCTGAGGCGACGGGGCTCGCGGCGGGGACACCCGTCTTGGTGGGAACGGGCGACTCTGGTGCCGAGGCCATTTCGACGGGTGTATTCCGTCCCGGCGATATGATGGTTCAGTTGGGGAGCACGGCGTATTTCATCTACTTAGCTGATCATATGGTCGATGATGCTCGCCTGTGGCCAGGGACGTTTATCATTCCCGGAACTTACGGGATCTGCGCGGGGACCAATACAGCGGGTGCACTCACATCGTGGCTGCGCCAAGAGCTGTATCGCGACGCCGTGGAGGCCGAGGACCACGGTGGCCCCGATGCATATTCGGTTATGGCGCATGATGCCGCCGATGTGGCGCCGGGTGCCGATGGGCTCCTGTGTCTGCCGTACTTTGCGGGGGAGCGTACTCCGCTCAACGATCCCGAGGCGCGTGGCGTCTTCTTTGGCCTGACCGGAAGGCATACGCGAGCACATATGGTTCGCGCCGCCTTGGAAGGCGTCGCGTATACCGTTGCATCCCATGTCGACATTATCGAGCGAGAGCATGGACTGCCAATTGGGCGCATTATGCTTGTCGGAGGTGGAACCAAGAATCCAGTTTGGATGCAAGCTATCGCCGATGTATGCGGGCGCGAGGTCTCGGTTGCCAAGGTTACGGTGGGCGCATGCTTCGGCGATGCCATCATGGCGGCTCTCGCAGGTGGCGCCTATGCATCATGGGATGAGCTCGCCCAAGTCCTTGGCGTTGCGCAAACAATCGTGCCCGATATGGCTGCCCACGAGTTATATGCGTCGCGTCGTCATATCTTTGACGAATTGTATGCACGCAACTGTGATCTCATGCACGAATTGGTGTAATGCTGCCGAATTGTACTGCCTTCCAATAGGGACTGCGTTGTGTGATTCGCATGTCCCTTGGCATTTTTTGCCCACAGGGGTTAGCGAAGGTCAAATACAGAGTGCGCATTTGCTAAAACTGCCGATTCGATGCGCTTTATGTCACAGTTTTTGAGTGAGGCGATGCGTTCTGAGGTCCATGCAAGCGATCTGATGAGCGACTGCGCGCTTGTTTCTGTGTTTGGCTCGGTCGGCGCATCGGTCTCGAGCAGTAAACGGTCGAGTGGAATCTGTCGTGCGTATTCGCGTCCTCGTTTGGACGCGAGCATGCGTTCGTTGACAGAAAAATAGCAGCCCGCATTACGCGCGCGGACGAGCTCGTCTGAGGTGCCGCTAAACCAGTGGAAGATGATAGCGGGGGAGTCGGGGTTTGGGATGAGTAGCCCGTGCGATTCTAGGGCGTCCAGCGCAGTTCCTGCCGAACGAACGGCGTGAATTGATATCACGCGCCCGGCAAGAGGACGCTGCACGAGCACATCGCAGAGCCGGTCAAGTGCCTGTATTTGCAGCGACTCGCTTCCGGCAAAGCGCTCGGAAAAGTCGAGTCCGACTTCACCGATGTGGCGCTCTTGGGCGGCAACTTCGCAAAGCAGATCGACTTCGGTAGAACCACAGCGGCCGTCGGCGAGCCACCAGGGGTGAAGCCCAATGCCGGCGATGATGCCTGGTTGGCGACGGGCACGCTCGTTTGCGGCCGAAAAGTCGCGTGGATCGACGCCGCAATCAAATAGACCCAAGCCCAGTGCCGTCGCCTCATCGGCAACGGCGTCCGGGTGAGCCATTAAATCAAGATGGCAGT
>URRN01000072.1 GCA_900550185.1 uncultured Collinsella sp. | reverse complement strand
GGGGAGGAAATTCTGCATCTGTCGGCCGGTTTTGAGAATCGGCTCGTCTGCGTAGGTTTCGTTTGAGAAGCGGGCGGACTGATGGGTCCGGGCCTCGGCCATGATGCGCTCGATGAGCATCTTGATGTCCTGGTCGGCCACCGCTCCTCCTCTCGAACACAGCTACGGTGACCTCATATCATAGCACAGCATCAAACAGATGTTCGAGATGCCGCTGCGTTGATAGATTTAGAACAGGAGGGCGTAGATGACGGCGATGACGACGGAGGGAAGCATATTGGCCGTGCGGAAGGTCTGAGGACGGATGAGGTTGACGCCGACACAGAAGATGAGCATGGAACCTACGAGCGAAAGGCTGTTGAGGGCAGCTGTGGTCATGATGGGGGAGAGCGCGCCGGCAAACAACGTGATCGTCCCCTGGAACACGGCGACGGGCAGGGCGGAGAAGATGCAGCCGCGGCCAAGCGAGGCCGTCATGGTGCAGACGATGATGCAGTCCAGTGCGCCCTTGAGGGCAAGCGTTGACCAGTCGCCGAGCAGGCCGTCCTGGATCGATCCCACAATGGCCATGGCGCCGATGCACACGGTGAGTGAAGTCGAGACAAAAGCGTTGGTGAACTCGTTATCGCCCTCACTGCCAGTCTTGCGCTTGAGCCATTCGCCAAGGTTCTCGATGACGGCCTCCAAGTTGATGGCCTCGCCGATGAGCGAACCGAGCGCAAATGAGACGATGAGCATGGTGGTACCGGTGGTCGCTAGCGCCTTTCCATCGATGATGAGCATCTTTTGCATGGTGCCGCCCAGGCCGATAAACAGGACGCACAGCCCCGATGCTTTCATGAGCGTGTCTTGGATGTGCGGTGTAATGAAGCGGCCGCCCGCTAATCCCAAAAGACCGCCCGCAACTAAAAGCACAACGTTGATGATTGTTCCCAAGCCCGGCATGAGCCCTCCTGTATTGATGCCAACGTGGCAATCGTAGCAGAACGAAATGCGAGGCACATCGCGACTCATCTAATACGTTATATAAGTGGTATTAGGAATGATGCGCGGCATTTAAGCCTCAGGTGGTTGTCGGGACATAGGGATAGTATTCAAAGCGCAGTGTCATAAGCCGCTGTGGGGATTCAATAGCCGCGGCGATGATATTGGCATCGCGGGCACGATCAAACCCTTCGAGTTCGATCTGATACGAGACGTCTTGCATAATGTCCAGACGTCGCCAGGCCAGGAGTGTGTCGCCATCGAATTCCAAGGTCTTGCCTCCGTCTGGAGCAACGGCGTATAGACGCAGCTTGGCGGTGGTTGCAGGGTCGACAACTGTGACCTTTTTAATTTCGTTTCGAGTATTCTTGGCGCCCAACAAGGTGAGCAGCGTTGGGGCCACGACCTCGCCCGATGGCAAATAGACGACTTCAATGGATTCGGGAAATGCGATGATGGCCGACTTGCGGACGGGCTGATTGGCGGCGGCAACTTCGATGTTTGCAGCATCGATGACCTCTGTGTGGTCGAGGGCGGCAAGCACGCAGCAGTTACCTTCATCGATCTCCTGAGGATCAGCAAGCCCCAGACTGTCCGCGAGCTCGGGATCGTTTGGACCGGTAGCGGGCTCATTCGGTGCTTCGAAAGAAGCTGGGACGCTGTTTGTCGGCGACGGCGTGTCGCCCGCACCTGCTTCTTTGTCCGTGCTCTCTTCTTGTATGGTTGCGTTGACGGGTTCGTCGTTTGAGGGGAGCGTCTTGGCGTCAAGCGCGGAGGGGACAATCCCGACGGCTCCGGATCCGTTCCACTCCATCTCGAGAAGCGCCGGGTCGGCAAGAATGTGTTGCCTGCCTAGCGTGTGGGTATCGATCGCAATAGGGCCTGCCTCCGTCCCGCGCGTAAGGCTGAGCGATCCGGCCGGCTTCTCGAAATGAATGTCTGTGTCTTCGGTACTGGCGGCGTAGAACAGCAGGGATGCTTCTCCCGCCGCGATGGCGTCGGTGCCCGCCTTGGTCAGCCGCAGCGATGCCGTGAATGAGAGGGTGGGCTGCGCATCGTCTGCATTCGCGGCGGCGCAGCCCAGACATATACCGCCTCCTTTCTCGAAAAACGCACCGTCGAAGGCGACCTTCGCTCCGTTCGCCGAGTCATCGACCGAAGCGATGTCGATGCGCAGCTCTAAATTGCATGGATCGCCATCTGCATCGAGCACAACCGAGCGCCACGTGCAGACGGCGCACCCCGCCTGGGAGCCGTTTGCCTTGTTCGAACGATTGATATCCACGACTATCGAGCCGTCCGTATTACGACGAAGGCATCCCGAGGTTGAGATTGCGGCCTGTGCGAACGAAAAACGCTTGCACGCAATGGCGCTCGACGGATTTGGTGCGGAGCTTAGGGCTGCTGGTAAGGAGTCTGCCATGACGGGAGTCGCCCAAGCGGCGACAGGCGTTCCGGTTGCGAGCGCGCCGCAGAGTGCGACGACGGGCAAAAGGTTCTTCGATGCCATGGGGTCTCCTTAGCTAATTTAGTGCGGCCTGTCCGTGTTTTGTTTCTGGCTGCGTTTGATGTGCAGACCGAGGCCGGCGGTTCCCGCGCCTGCTGCTGTGGCGCCTGCTGCCAAGA
Organism: uncultured Collinsella sp.; assembly: GCA_900550185.1. Taxonomy (GTDB): domain Bacteria; phylum Actinomycetota; class Coriobacteriia; order Coriobacteriales; family Coriobacteriaceae; genus Collinsella. Next base: position 6,821 of record URRN01000072.1, on the reverse strand, counting down.
GCCATCGTCTGTCGCCTGTCTGCGCCAACGGTTCCTCGCGGTCGCCGCGGTCGAGCTCCGAGAGGTCGACCGTCACTTGCGTGGCGGCCTGCGCCTGTTCTTGCTGGGCAAAGGCCATGGCTGGCCCAAACGATAGGATACTGACGGCGGCGGCCAGGGCGACGGCCTTATGCCGTGTGCGCACCGGGCTCGACCGTCCAGGTGATCGTCGCAACCTGATCGCCTTCGCCGGTTACGCGGAAGATGTCGCGCGTGACGCGGGCGACGTTTCCGCTTGTCTTGAGCTTGATTTTGTCCGTGCCGCCGGCAATGCCCTGGTAGCCCATGTCGAAGGCTGCATTCTTGGAAAGATCGAGGCCCGTCCCTTGCGCGGCGGCGCTGGCGTTCTGGAGCGCGCCGTCGGGGCCGACCTTAAAGTCGATGGAGTTCTGCGCGGTTCCGGCCTTGGCGTCGGCGGCAATGGTCCAGGTGTTCATGGCGTCGATCTTCATGTTGGTGACATGGATGCCGTAGGCTGAATGATTGTCGATGGTGGTCGCGTCTTCTGAGGGGCCCTGAAGCGTGCCGTCGGCCTTGGCGACGAAGGGAATAACCGTCGGAACTTTGAACTCAACGTTGTCGATCTCGGTCCTGACCATTACCTTCGTGGTTCCAACGCGCCCGGCTGCCAGAGCTGGCGTCGGGGCGGCGCCCATTGCGAGCGCGAGCGCGAGCCCTGCGCCCACGACGAGCGCTCTGGCTCCGTTCATGTTCCTGGTGATGTCCATGGTCGTTCCTTTCTATTCGCCGCGGGCCGTCCCCGCGATGATTGGACGAATGCTGGTGAATTGCATGCGGTGCCGTGTCGGCCGGAAGGCTAGTTCTCGGTTTGCTCAACCCGTACCTTGACACGTGTCGGATTGCCGTGGCTGTCGAGGGTCTTTGCATCGAGTGCCTGGATCTCGATGTACGCCTCGCCTTCTTTGATGTCGCCGGCGGGGCACGTCTCGATTGTCTTGCCGGTCTCGACCACACCGGATTCGTACATGGTCTCGTCGTTTTGGATGACGCGGAATCGCTGGGGAAATTTATTGTCTTGGACGTTTTGCACGTTGACGCGCAGCTTGCCGTCCTCCTGTAGCTGAGCGACCGGCGCGACCGAAATCGTCATCATGTTGTCGCGGACGATGGCATCGAGCTCATCTTGGATTTCTTGTCGCGATTTACCCTCTGCCGTCGTGACTGAGGCGCCCGCTTCGGGCACGGGCTGCGACTGCCAGGCGTATAGCCCTACGGCGATAAGGGCGCAGACGATAGCCAGACAGACAACGACGAGTTTCTTGCGACGCCCCAGTCCTGCGAGGCGGGGCGGCTTCTTCGCACTCATGCGGCGTCCTTGGTGGTGTAGGCACGTGCGAACGTGGACGGGTCCGCTCCAAAGAGCATGTGAAGCATCAGGCGGCGCGAGTAGATGAGCTCGTCAAAGTCGTGAGGGAGCTCGATGTCGTGGATACGCGCGATGTGGTGGGCGAGCGCCGAGAACGACTCGGGGTCGCAGATAACATCGGTGGTGACGTGGTAGACCGCCGTATCGGGGAACGCCTCTTCGTCGAAAGGCAGGAGATGGGGATCGTCGTCGACTTCGATGGCGATGCCGTACTGGGGCCAGTAATATGCCATGGGAACCTCCCTGCTTCTGGGGCCAAATCTTCTATCGGTTTTGGCTGTCGACGCCGACCGTATCAGCCGCTACTTGACCAATTTCTGACCAAATGCTTGACGGATTGGTGTCTCCGCAGGTAAAAGGCGGCAAAAAATACTCCAACTTTTTTCAAGCGACAATCGCGCGGTCGGCGACGGCGGGGCCATATGTGTCAAAAGCATCGTCTGTCGAGGAAATCAAGCCGCTCGCCGAATTGCACGAACGTAAAAATCGCCAATTATGGAGACGGTCTCGAACACGTCGACGAAACGATGCGGTAACATCTCCCTGCAAACACTGTAGTTAGCTAAAGGGGGAGTTCGCGTGTCTGCAACCATTAAACCCTTCACCGATGAGTTCGAAGAGTATGGCCGCGATGAATCTCGTGCATCGGGCGAAGCATCGAGCATCTCGTTTCCGACAACGGAAGACGAGGTCCGTGCCATTTTGGAAACGCTCCATGCCGAGCGTGTCCCGGTAACGGTTCAGGGCGCCCGAACCGGCCTTGCCGCCGGTGCCGTGCCCCACGGCGGGCATATCCTCAATACTTCCCGTATGAATCGCTACTTGGGCCTTCGCCGCGATGAACAAGGCCAATTTCTGCTGCGCGTGGAGCCGGGCGTTGTGCTCTCGGAGCTGCGCAAGCAGCTGAGCAAGAAGGTGCTGCCGACTGCTGGTTGGGACCAGGCATCGCTTGAGGCCTACGAGGAGTTCCAAGAGGCCCCGGAGCAGTTTTTTCCCACCGATCCCACCGAGACGTCTGCCTGTCTGGGCGGCATGGCGGCATGTAACGCCTCCGGTGCCCGCAGCTACGCCTACGGTCCCATGCGCCCACATATCACGGGACTCCACGTCGCACTGGCTGATGGCGATTTGCTTGAGCTTCAGCGCGGCGAGGCTTTTGCCCAGGGCCGCCACCTGTCGCCCGTGACGGCAGCGGGCCGTGCACTCGAGCTCGATCTTCCCAGCTATACCATGCCCAAGACAAAAAATGCCTCAGGCTATTTCGTTGCGGACGAAATGGACGCCATCGACCTCTTTATCGGCGCTTGTGGCACGCTCGGTGTTATCACCGAGCTCGAGATTGCCCTGCAGGCGGCGCCTGCGGTCGTTTGGGGCGTGAGCTGTTTCTTTGACAGCGAAGACAAGGCCGTGTCCTTTACCGATTCCGTGCGCCCCGTCCTGTCCCATGCGGCCGCCATCGAGTACTTCGATGCTGGCGCCCTGGATATTCTGCGTCACCAGCGCGAGCAGTCGACTGCGTTCGCCTCGCTGCCGGCGCTCGACAAAGACGCTAAGGTCTGTGTTTACGTGGAGCTCGACTGCGACGACGAAGCCCAGGCGACTGAGGAGCTGTATCACTTGGGGTGGGTACTAGAGCTTGCGGGCGGCAGCGACGATGCGACATGGGTCGCGCGCACCGAGGTCGATCGCGAGTGTCAGCGATTCTTCCGCCATGCGGTGCCCGAGAGCGTCAACATGCTCATCGACGAGCGTCGCCGCACGGATCCCACCATCACCAAGCTGGGATCGGACATGTCTGTGCCCAACGCGTGCCTTGCCGATGTCGTTGCGCTCTATCGCCGCACGTTGGCCGAAAGCGGGCTTGAATCTGCTGCCTGGGGACACATCGGCAACAACCATCTGCATGTGAACATCCTGCCGCGCGATGCGCAGGACTACCGTCGCGGTGGCGAGCTGTTTGCCCAGTGGGCTGCCGAGGTAACTGCTATGGGCGGCGCCGTCTCCGCAGAACACGGCGTCGGCAAGATCAAGGCGGGCTTCTTGGAGACGATGTACGGTCACGAGGCCATGGTCGAGTCGGCGCGGCTCAAGCTCCAGCTCGATCCTGCCGGGCAGCTGGGTCGCGGTAACCTGTTTTCGGAGAAGCTCTTGGATGAGCTCGTCCAGAAAGGGGGCGCGTGAAGATGAGCGATTTCCATATGGTGGTGTGCGTCAAGGCCGTGCCGGGCAGCACCGAGGTCAAGATGGACCCCAAGACCAATACCATCGTGCGCGATGGCAAGCAGGCGGTCATTAATCCCTTTGATGCGAGCGCTTTGGAATGCGCGCTGGCGCTGAAGGACGACTTTATCGGCTTTGGCATGGATGTGCGCGTGACGGTGGTGTCGATGGGCATCCCCGCGACCGAGTCGCTGCTGCGCGACTGCATCGCTCGAGGCGCCGACGATGCGCTGCTGCTGACCGATCGCGCCTTTGCAGGTGCCGATACCCTGGCAACCACCTATGCCCTCAAGTGCGGCATCGAGGCGCTCGACGAGGACTTCGACCTGCTCATCTGCGGCAAGATGGCGGTGGATGGCGATACGGCCCAGATTGGTCCCGAGCTTGCCGGTGCCTTTGATATTCCCTGCGTGACCGACGTGAGCTGCGTGCAGAGCGCGGGCTTTACGACCTGTGGCTCGCTGGCGCTCGTTCACGGATGCGATGCCGGCGAGGAGACGGTGTACCTTGAGATGCCGTGCGCGATGACGATTGCCAAGGAGATTGGCCAGTTGCGTATGCCGAGTATTGCCGGTATTCGCGCGGCAGAGGAGGCGGACGTGTGCGCGGTCAGTGCCGCCGACGTGAACGCCGACCCCGCGCGTTGCGGCCTTGCCGGATCACCGACACAGGTCGTGCGATCGTTTGTGCCCGACCGCGACCAAACGTGCGAGGACGTTGACGGAACGGCGTCCGAGCAGGCGGCAAAGCTTGCCAAGATTATCGAGGGGATGTCATAGATGAGCGGACTGATTATCGATAGCGAAGCCTGTATCGGCTGCGGTCGCTGCGTTCGCGCCTGCGCCTCGGGCGGCATTGTGCTGGAGGGCGAGCGTCCCAATCGCTGCGCCCGCGTGACCGAAGGCTGCATCTTGTGCGGCGGGTGCGTCGATGCCTGTCCCGTCAACGCTATCTCGATCGAGCGAGACGAAGCTGCCGGCGCGGCAGACCTTGATGCATATCGAGACATTTGGGTATTCGCGCAGACCGACGAGCACGATACAGTGACTCCCGTTGCCTATGAGCTTATGGGCAAGGGCCGCGAGCTTGCCGATGCGCGCGGTTGCCGTCTGGTGGCACTGGTCGGTATGGGTCCCGAGGGCTCTCTCGGCGACCTGGAGCATCTGGTTTGCGCGGGCGCCGACGAAGTCCTGGCCTGTCGCGACGAGCGCCTGCGCCAAAACGATGCGGAGGTCTACGCCCGCTTGATCTGCGATTTGGTAGCCGAACGCAAACCCGAGGCCATCTTATACGGTGCGACCGCTTTTGGCCGCGAACTGGCACCCGGCGTTGCCGTGCGCTTGCAGACGGGCCTTACGGCTGACTGCACCGTACTTTCGATGGATACGGAGACGGGGCTGCTGCAACAGACGCGTCCGGCGTTTGGCGGCAACCTGATGGCCACCATCGTCTGCCCCAATCATCGTCCCCAGATGGCAACGGTTCGTCCCGGCATCTTTAAGGCGCCCGACTTTGACTACAACCGCTCTGGCACGATCACCCAGATATCGCTTGCGGATGATGCTAAGGCTCGTGTCGAGATCTCGATTCCCGCCGAGGAGTGGGGGCGGCAGGCTTCGATCGCCGATGCCGAGCGCCTGGTCGTGGTGGGTCGCGGCATTGGTTCCAAGAAAAACCTGCCGCTGATGCGAAGGCTCGCCGAGGCTCTGGGAGCCGAGCTTGGTTGCACGCGACCCGTCGTGGAGGCCGGCTGGTTGGAGTATCGCCATCAGATTGGCCAGACCGGCGTATCGGTTTCGCCCAAGCTTCTCGTGAGTATCGGTGTTTCGGGCGCCATCCAGCATCTTGCCGGCATCGGTGGGGCGGAGTGCATTATCGCCATCAATGAGGACCCGGATGCCCCCATTTTCGGCGCTGCCCAGTACAAGGTTGTTGGGGACGCCGTCGAGGTCGTCGAGGAGCTGCTGGCCCAGCTTGAGCGCTAGGCGCGCGCCAGCCAGTCGCGCATCTCGTCCTTTAGGCGGCTCCAGGTTGCCTGCGTGGCGGGGTCGGTAAAGGGCTGTGTAATGCCAAAGGGCGCGTCGAGCAGGCGGTGGATATCGCCCTGTTCGCGCGCCAGCGCGCGGCTTGCTGGATAGACGAGCTCAAACATAAAGCAGATGAGTCCCACCAGGTAGTCTGCGGGCTCGTTGCGTTCATCGCGTGCGACGCAGCGGTGCTCGTCAAAGGCGGCAAGTGTCGGCGACGAGAAACGGCTGCCGAGAAACGTCTTCTCGTCCACCTTGAGGATGGTGTCGACGGTGCTGTCGGCGATGGTGCGCATAATGTCGATCTTGTCGCCATCGCGCACGATATCGCAGAAGCACCGTGTACGCTCGTCGAGTTGTGCCGGCAGGCGAAAGTCGCTGTGATAGGCGATGCTCGCGCGGATGAGCTCGTCGTGCTCGTCGGTCTCGATAAAATCTCGGATGCTTGTTGTGGCAGGCGCGTCGTCGGGGTTCTCGCCAAAGAGGACCCCGACGCCCAACGCTGCGTGGCTCATACTCTCGGCGTCCTTAAAGGTGTCCCAGCGCCGCAACTGTTCAAAGCGCCCCATATCGTGTAACAGGCCGCAAAGCCAGGCCAGGTCAATATCCTCTGTCGACCAGCCCTGCTCGCGCGCCACGGCATCGCATGCCTCGGCAACGTGGTACGTATGCTCGATTTTGAGCGCGATACGTGGATTGGCGGCATCGTAAGCATCGGTATAGCGTTTGAAGGCCGCGGTCGCCCGGCCCCGATCGATAGCTGTCATAATGACTTCCTAAAAAGCTGTGTCTTTCGATCCAGTGGCAATTGTAGGTGAACTCGGTTGCTACCGGACGATGATTCTGTCGCGTCGTTGAACGCGGCTCGGAAATCTTGTCGGGACGAGGAACGCTATGGTGCTCAAAATCGTTAGAACCGTCTGGCCGGTGATGCTTACCTATGTTGCAATAGGCGCGCCGTGCGGAATGATCATGGGGCAGACGGGAATGGAGCCCTGGATGGTCTTTGCTCTAAGCAGTACGTTTGTGACGGGCAGCGGCCAGTTTATGATCTGCAACCTGTGGCTGGCGGGTGTGCCTGCAGCATCGATCGTCGCGAGCGTTGCCGCCATCTCCTCGCGTTTTGCGCTTTACTCGGCATCGATCGC
>URRN01000071.1 GCA_900550185.1 uncultured Collinsella sp. | reverse complement strand
ACGTTATGTACGTCCCGGCTACCGCCGACGAGATCGAGGCTATCTTTGCCAAGGGTCTGGCTGCCGAGCCGCTTACCGAGGAAGAGGTCCTCAAGTACAAGACTGCCTTTATGCAGTTCGTTGCCGGCGAGTATGTCCGCCTGGGCTGGGCCATGCAGCTACACTTTGGCTGCAAGCGCGACAACAACCGCGCCATGTTTGCCAAGCTCGGCCCCGATACCGGTTATGACTGCATCTCCAACTACACGCCGTCCGACCAGCTCGCCGATTTCCTCAACTCCATCCAGGAGACCTGCGGCTTGCCCAAGACCATCCTGTACAGCTTGAATCCCATCGACAACACCATGATCGATACCGTCATGGGCTGTTTCCAGGAGGCTCCGACTGCCGGTAAGATCCAGAACGGTTCCGCCTGGTGGTTCAACGACAACGAGGTCGGTATGCGCGAGCAGCTCACGGCTCTGGCCAACGAGGGCGTCCTGGGCAACTTTGTCGGCATGCTCACCGACTCCCGCTCCTTCCTGTCCTATCCGCGCCACGAGTATTTCCGTCGCGTGCTGTGCAGCGTGATCGGCGAGTGGGTCGAGCAGGGCAAGTACCCGGCCGACATGGAGCTGCTGGGCGAGGTTGTGCGTGACATCAGCTACAACAATGCGGTCCGCTACTTTGGCTTTGACCTGGACACCGACGAGGCCTAAGCCCGCATCGAATCACATCGAACCCTGGGCGCCGTTGCCACACGCGGAGCCCCGTTTTGCTTGCACGCTAACAAACATCTAAGGAGACACATAGATGGAGAACATCAGCTACGATGCGCTCGAGAAGATCGGCTACAAGGGCTATTTGCTGCCCAAGGATGCTCCCGAGAAGGTTCTGCAGTTTGGCGAGGGCAATTTCCTGCGCGCCTTCGTCGACCGTTTCTTTGACATGGGCAACGAGGCCACCGGCTGGAACGGCAAGGTCGTCATGGTGCAGCCCATCAACGGTGCCTTTGGCTTTGCCGACGGTATCAATGCCCAGGACGACCTGTACACCGTGCTGGTGCGCGGCAAGGAGAACGGCAACACGGTTGACGAGTCCCGCGTGATCAGCGCCTGCAGCCGCTGCCTTAACCCGTATCGTGAGGACGACTACCGCGCCATGATGGAGGTCGCCGTCTCCGACGACCTAGAGATCATCGTCTCCAACACCACCGAGGCCGGTATCGCCTATGACCCGTCCTGCAAGGCCGACGACATGCCACCTGCGGGCTTCCCCGCCAAGCTTGCCCAGGTGCTCCACACCCGCTGGGCTGCCGGTAAGCCGGGCGTCATCGTCCTCGCCTGCGAGCTCATCGATCACAACGGCGAGGAGTTGCTGCGCATCATGAACCAGTATGTGAGCGACTGGGGCTGGGAGGACGAGTTTGCGCAGTGGATGGCCAACGACTGCACCGTCTGCACCACGCTCGTCGACACCATCGTGCCGGGCCGTATCCGCGACGCATCCGAGGCCGCCGCGGTGGCTGAGCGTCTGGGCTACGAGGATCCCTTCCTGGCCGTGCGCGAGCCCTTCCAGATGTGGGGCATCCAGGGCGACGAGTCGCTTGCCGAGAAGCTTCCCTTTGTGAAGGCTGGTCTTCCGGGTGTCTTTGTGACTCCCGACGTCACCCCGTACAAAAAGCGCAAGGTCCGCATCCTCAACGGTGCCCATACCGCCTTTGTTCCGGGCTCTTGGGTTGCCGGCTTTGATATCGTGCGCGACTGCATGCATGACGAGACCGTTCGCGGCTTCATGAACACCATGCTCTACGACGAGGTCATTCCGACGCTTGCCGCCGACTTGGATGTCGAGGACTGCAAGGCCTTTGCCGCCGCCGTCGAAAACCGCTTCGACAACCCGTTTATTGATCATGCGCTGCTCTCCATCTGCCTCAACTCCACGGCTAAGTGGCGCGCTCGTGACCTGCCCACGCTCAAGGACTACGTTGCCGAGACCGGCAACCTGCCCAAGTGTCTGGCGACGAGCCTCGCTACGCTCATCTCCTTCTACACGCAGGAGCTCGTGTCCCGCGAGGGCGACGGCCTGCACCTGCGTCGCTCCGACGGCACCGAGTACACCGCTCAGGACGACGCCTTCGTGCTCGACTTCTACGCCGCCCATGCCGGCACCGACGATGCCCAGCTGGTGCACGATGTGCTCACCAACGAGCAAATGTGGGGCGAGGACCTTACGCAGATCGCAGGTCTTGAGGAGTTTGTCGTCAGCGCGCTCGCCGTCGTGCGTGCCGAGGGCGCCAAGCAGGCCTTCGCCAACGCTCAGGCGTAAATTTCCGGCGCGGACGCGGGTGCGGGACGGCGTGCCCGCGCCTCGACTTCTGCTCAACCTGTAGGGTTAGGACCATTTGCAATGAACACTATCCAGATTAATCCGGCCGATAACGTGATTGTCGCGCTGTCGCCGCTTGCCAAGGGCACTGCCGTCGCGGTTCCCGGGGTGGGCGAGGTCGTGGCCGCGGAGGATATTCCGCAGGGTCATAAGATGGCCGTGCGCTCGATTGCCGCAGGGGAGGACGTCATCAAGTACGGCTTGCCCATCGGACACGTGACGGGCGATGTCCAGCCCGGTCAGTGGCTCCACACGCACAATGTGAAGACCAACCTTTCGGGCGAGGTCGAGTATACCTACAACCCCACACATCCGGTCGTGGATCCCGTTGAGCCCGAGACCTTTATGGGGTTCCGCCGCGCCGACGGTCGTGCCGCGACGCGTAATGAGCTATGGATCATCCCCACGGTCGGCTGTGTCAACGAAGTCGCCCGTGCCATGTGTGAGCAGGCCCAGGATCTGGTCGATGGCTCGCTGGAGGGTGTTTACTACTTCCCGCATCCCTTTGGCTGCTCGCAGACCGGCGCCGACCATGCCCAGACGCGTCGTCTGCTGGTGGCGCTCTCGCGTCATCCTAATGCGGCCGGCGTGCTATTCCTGTCGCTCGGTTGCGAGAACTGCACGCATCAGCAGGTGCTCGACGAGCTCGGTGACTTCGACCACGAGCGCGTCCGCTTCCTCACCTGCCAGGACGTCGCCGACGAGCAGATCGAGGGGCACAAGATTCTGTCCGAGCTGGCTGACCTGGCCAAGCAAGCAAAGCGTGAGCCCATTCCGGCCTCCGAGCTGGTCATTGGTCTTAAGTGTGGCGGCTCTGACGGCCTTTCGGGCATTACCGCCAACCCTACGATCGGTCGCGTGAGCGATATGGTCGTCGCCCGCGGCGGCACGTCGGTGCTTACCGAGGTGCCCGAGATGTTTGGCGCGGAGAGCATCCTGCTTGACCGTTGCGAGAACGAGCAGGTCTTTAACGCTGCCTCCGACATGCTCAATGGCTTTAAGGACTACTTTATTAGCCATGGCGAGGTGGTCTACGAGAACCCGAGTCCCGGTAACAAGGACGGCGGTATTACCACGCTCGAGGACAAGAGTTGCGGCTGCGTGCAGAAGGGTGGCTCTGCACCCATCGTCGACGTGCTGCCGTATGCCGGTCAGGTCACCAAGCATGGCCTGAACATGCTGTGCGGCCCGGGCAACGACATGGTATCCACCACGGCGTTGACGGCTGCTGGCTGCCACGTGATTCTGTTCTCGACTGGACGCGGCACGCCGTTTGGCGCGCCGGCGCCTACGCTCAAGGTGTTCACCAATCAGCGTCTGTGCGACCACAAGGCCAACTGGATGGACTTTAACGCCGGCGTGATTGCCACGGGTGAGCGCACGCTCGACGAGGCCGCCCGCGATTTGTACCAGCTGGTGCTACAGACGGCGAGCGGTAAGCTCACGAGTGCCGAGCGCCGTGGCTGTCACGAGATCAGTATCTGGAAGGACGGCGTCTGCTTGTAGCAGCAAGTGCGCCCAAACATAGCGCTATGTCGTCTGCCCCGTTGGGAGTGATCCCGGCGGGGCTTTTTCGCTTCGTGGTTAAGTGAATATGTTGGAAAATCTGATAAACGTTCACCTATCTCATGGCTGTCCAGCATGGCACCCTTACCAGCAGAAAATAGGTGTGAGGATCTCAATTGTGTCCGTTCGGCGGTAAAAATCGACCGTTCGGGGATAATATGCAAGTGAACGTTCACCTGTCATAAGCAATCGCGCATAATCTAACTAAACGTTCACCCTGAACGCTGGGCAGACAGATGTCAGTGTGGACTCCAATGTCTTGCTGCAAGACAATCGAGAAAAGAGAGGGAGCTCGATGACTAATAAGATCGGAAAAAAGCGTAAGATCACATTCTGGACGCGCTTGGGCTTTGGTATGGGCGGTATGCTCAATTCCGGTGCCCTGACCTTTACGCACAGCTACATGGTGCTGTTCCTGTCCACGGAGTGTGGCCTGTCCGCAGGCGAGGCTGCACTGATCAGCTCGTTTGCCATCTATGTCAACGCTATTCTTTGCCCGCTGATGGGCTTTGTGGCCGATAACTTCTATGCCACCAAGATTGGCCGCATCTTTGGTCGTCGTCGTTTCTGGATCTTGCTGGCCATCCCGATGATGATCGCCGAGCCGCTCATCTTCGTGGCTACGCCGTTTGGCTTCCCGTACTACTTTGTGCTGTACCTGATCTACAACGTCGCGTATACGTTCTGCACCGCCAACCTGTCGCCGCTTACCATCGAGATGACCGACGACTTCAAGGAGCGTACGTACCTCACCGGCTACAAGCATCTCTTTGGTAACGCCGCCGGCTTCCTGATGGCTGCACTTGTGGGCTTCGGCTTTGGCACCTTCGGCGAGACCAACCCGTTCAGCTACTTCATCATCGCTACGATCAACGCTTCGGTCATGGCAATCTCGCTGCTTTGTGTGTACCTGTCCACGTGGGAGCACACCCCCGAGGAGGTCGCTCAGGAGAAGATCGAGAGCGTCGGCGAGGGTATCAAGAAGTTCTTCATCGACGTAATCTCCACCTTCCGCAACAAGTCCTTCCGCAAGGTCCTGTACGCACAGGTCTCCACGAAGCTCGCTGCTGCCTGCTGGTCTGCCTGCCTGTCCTTCTTCATCGTCTACTGCCTGCAGATTCCTAAGTCCTACGAGTCCGTGATGGAGATGCCTGGCAAGGTCGTCGCTATCGTCTGCACCGCCATCTGGGTCGCTCTCATGGCCAAGAAGGGCTTCCACAAGTCTTGGTACCTCGCAAATGTCGGTTGCGCTGCGTGCATCATCGCCTACAACTACTTCGCCTTTGGTCAGATCAATGGCACCTCCACGGTCGCCATCGCCATGATCGCCTACCCCATCATCTTCGCCATCTGGAAGTTCTTCTACGTCGGCTTCCAGTACCTGCCCGATGTTCTGCTCAACTACATCCCCGATGTCGATGAGCTCATCACCCTGCGTCGTCGCGAGGGCATCTACAGCTCCGCTCAGCAGCTCTGCCAGCAGATCGCCCAGGCTATCGCCGTCAACGTGTGGGCTATCGTCCTTGCTGCCTCCGGCTTCATTCAGACCGCCGGCAATAGCGACGCCGTGACCCAGCCCGCTACCGTGCCTCTGTATATCTGCGGCTACATGATCATCGGCTGCGCCGGCTTCTTCCTGCTTGCGGCCGTCCTTGCCCGCGGCATCAAGATCGACAAGGAGCAGTGCGACGTCCTTTGCGACGAGATTCACCGAGTCAAGGAGGGTGGCAAGATGGCCGACGTCAAGCCCGAGGTCAAGGCGCTTTGCGAGGAGCTCTCCGGCTTTAAGTACGAGGACTGCTTTGCCCACAACAACGTTGGCTTCCAGGACGGTAGCGTAACTCCCGCCGAGTAAGGCCGACATATCGTCCAAATCACAGGGCCGTGCCACCGGAATTCCGCCGGCAGGCACGGCCCTTTTTCAACAGCGTACAATTTGCCTTTAGAGCATCTTTTTGAGGGAGAAACCCATGGAGACGAACGTTATCTGGCGCAACGCGCGCGCGGCGGTTATCGAGCTTGACGACGGCGGTTACTTTACCTGCGCCGATACGTGGGAGATCTTTGTCAACGACGAGCCCGCCGGTACCACGAATACGGTCGAGACCTATGTCGACGGCCTGACCCCCGGCAAGCGCAACCTGGTTCGTTTTGTTTGTGGCGAGCGTGAGCTGAGCGTAGGTGTCACCACGCCGGCTGAGCCCTTTACCATCAACGTTCGCGACTGTGGCGCCAAGGGCGATGCCGAGCATGATGACACCACCAACATCCAGGCTGCCATCATGGCCTGCCCCAAGGGTGGCCGCGTGCTGATCCCCGCCGGTAGTTATCGCATCAAGTCTCTCTTTCTTAAGAGCAATATCAACATCGAGCTCGCCGAGGGAGCGGTGCTGCTGGCCCGCCACGATCGTGCCTCGCTTGCCTACATTCCGGGCACGGTCACGGGCAACGAGGGTGCCGGGTATGCCGGCACCGATATGCTGCCCCTGGGCCGCTGGGAGGGCGAGAGCTTCTCGACCTACTGCTCTACCTTTACGGGTCTGAGCGTGCACGACGTGTGCATCTATGGTCGCGGCGCGATCGACGGTCAGACTGATTTTGCCGAGGACAACTGGTGGAACAAGGACTTTAAGAACATCTTTCGCCCGGAGGAGGGCCGTGAGGTCGCCCGCCCGCGCATGATCTTCCTATCCGAGTGTGAGAACGTGAGCTTGGCCGGCTTCACCGTGCGCAATAGCCCGGCGTGGAACATCCACCCCATCCTGTGCGAGCACGTCGATGCGCTCTGCCTGTCCATCGAGGGTCCCAAGAACTCCCACAACACCGACGGCTTCGATCCTGAGAGCTGCGGCTTTGTCCGCATCTTGGGCTGCCAGTTCTCGGTGGGCGACGACTGCATCGCCATCAAGAGCGGCAAGCTGGGTATTGAGCCCGAGCTTCGTCCCGCCACGCACGACGTGCTGATCTCTCACTGCTACATGCACGATGGTCACGGCGCCGTGGTCCTGGGTTCAGAGGCTGCCGGCGGCATCAAGGACCTTACCGTGAGCAAGTGCGTCTTTGAGCGCACCGACCGCGGCCTGCGCGTCAAGACCCGCCGCGGGCGCGGCAAGGATGCCGTCAACGAGGGCATTACCTTTGAGCACATTCGCATGGATGAGGTGCTCACGCCCTTCGTGGTCAACTCCTTCTACTTCTGCGACAAGGACGGCAAGACCGATTACGTGCAGTCTCGCGAGACGCTGCCTGTCGACGACCGCACGCCCGGCTTTGGTGCCACGACGTTTTGCGATATCGAGGCCACCAACTGCCATGCTGCCGCGGCCTATATCACGGGTCTGCCCGAGAGCAAGGTGACGCGTCTGACGTTCCAAGACGTTCACGTGACCTTTGCCGACGATGCCGAGCCCTTTGTCCCGGCCATGGCCTGCGGCGTTGAGCCCATGGTGCGTCAGGGCATCATTGCGCAAAACGTCAAGGTGCTCGACCTGCAAAATGTGGTGATCGAGGGCCAGGACGGCGAGGAGCTGCAGCTCCAGAACGTCGACAAGGTTGTCCGTTCCTAACTCGGGTTGATGACCAGGGCTGCATTGTCGGATAAATCGGCAATGCAGCCCTTGTGCGATACGGCCGTGTGCGCTGCGCTACGCATCATGGTGAAAGGGAATACATGCTCAATAAAACGATTCCTGTCGGGGTCGATGGCTCGTCTGCCACGATTACGTCTTATGTTTTTGCCCCGACCGAAGATGCTTATGCTTTAAAACCGCTGCCTGCAGTTGTGGTCGTGCCAGGAGGCGGCTACGATCACGTTTCGCCGCGCGAAGGCGAGCCGGTAGCGCTCCGTTTGTTGGCGATGGGCTACCAAGCGTTTGTGCTGAACTACTCGGTTGCTCCGGCTGTCTATCCGCTGGCATTGCAAGAACTCGCGCGGGCGGTCGATACCGTCCGAGGCCATGCGGCAGAGTACTGTGTCGATCCTGATCGGATTACGGTCATGGGTTTTTCGGCCGGTGGGCATCTAGTTGGCTTGCTCGGGGCGCTTTGGGACCAACCCTGGCTTGCAGAGTCGATTGCGGCATCTCCTGAGTCGATTCGGCCTGACGCACTTTGCTTGGGCTATCCGGTCGTAAGCTCGGGGGCCTATGCTCATCGTGGTTCATTTGAACACCTAACGGGTGCCGATGGCGCTTTGGCTCAAAAGTTGTCGATCGAGAATATGGTGGGCGAGGGCTTCCCCCGTACGTTCTTGTGGCATACCGCCGAGGATGCATCGGTACCAGTTCAAAATAGCCTCCTTCTTGCGCAGGCTCTTGCCGACCACGGGATTGGCTTTAGCCTACATGTCTTTCCGCATGGAAAGCATGGGGCATCGCTCGCCACGGCCCTAACGGCATTTAAGGGCTGCGCCGAGCATATTCAGCCACAAGTTCAGGGCTGGCCTGAACAGTTCGCTTCCTGGGAGCGTGATGGACGATGAGCGAAAGTATCTATACGCTGCGCGTTTCGAGGGCTGCGGCAGGAGCGTATCCAACGATTTCCGATGCCTTGGCGGCAGCCGATCAGCTCTATCCGGATGCCGAGCAACCGGTGATGATTCGCGTCGATCCGGGCGAGTATCGCGAGCGGGTCGAGATTCATCGCTCGCATGTGACGATTGAGGGAGAGACGGCCGACAGCGTGCGTATCGTGGGCAGCCTGGGTGCCAAGATGCCTTCGGAGGACGGCTCGGGCGTGGACGGCACGCTCGGCACGTTTAGGACCTATACCGTTTTGGTCGATGCCGACGACGTACGGCTCGAGAACCTCACGATCGAAAACGATGCGGGCGATGGGCGCGAGGTCGGTCAGGCGATTGCCCTGTATGCCGATGGCGACCGTCTGGTTGTCGATGCCTGCTGCATTAAGGGGCACCAGGACACACTGTTTTTGGGTCCGCTGCCGCCGCATGAGGCCAAACCGGGCGGGTTTATAGGACCCAAACAGTATGCGCCGCGCCGGGTGGGGCGCCAGTATTTTCGACGTTGCCGGATCGAGGGCGATGTCGACTTTATCTTTGGCGGCGCGCGTGCCTACTTTGAGGGGTGCGAGATTCGCTCGCTCAATCGCGATATGGATGTCAACGGGTATGTAACGGCAGCCTCCACGCCTAAAGGCGAGCCGTACGGATTTGTGTTCCACGGCTGTTCGTTTACAGCTCCGGATGGCGTGGCGCCGGATTCGGTCTACCTGGGTCGTCCTTGGCGCGAATGGGCGCAAACTGTGCTGATCGATTGCTGGCTGGGGCGACATATCAAGCGCGAAGGCTGGTGGGATTGGAATAAGCCGGCGGCGCACAGCTGCGCGCAGTATGCTGGCGCAATCCTGCATGGGCCGGCGGGTGATACTACCGACTGGGTGCCGTGGGCAAATAAACTCGATGTGATGGCTGCCGCCGGGTACGCTCGCGAGCAGGTGCTTGCCGGTGGGGATGGCTGGGATCCCGAGGGCGGCGACGGTGATGCGGTTGAGACGGCTGGGCTATCTGCCAATGGCCGCACCGTGCACATCGAGACGTACTGCGAAGACGAGCCTGCGCTGCGT
>URRN01000070.1 GCA_900550185.1 uncultured Collinsella sp. | reverse complement strand
ACATAAAGCGATTTGCACCTTCGAACATCCCACCAAAAGCTATACCCGGTGGTCCATGCGAGCCAGGAGTTACGCGTCTATTTGTGACAACAGCAGGAGCGCTTCTTCCTTGCGAAAGGGTCAGCGAAACAACCAAGGACATGTATATCGGTACATTGGATTCAGGATTTGATTTAGATCAAATTGAAAAGATGATCAATGTTTCAAAGCTGACCAGCGATTCATGTAAAAAATGTTGGGCATTTCAGCTGTGCACTCAATGCATTAAAAGCGCAGATTGCAAAGGAGTAATTAGCCCTGATTACAAGCAAACAGCATGCGACAACTCAAAACGAATTGCCTTTGATCGACTTAATCAGAAAATACTTCGTTTTGAGCTTCATAGACACGAAGTGTCCATTACAACGGCTCTTAAAAGGAACAAGCGATAAAAATCATGAAGACAATTGGACTTATATCTTTCACGAGAGCTGACTATCCTCTTCTAATTGGATTGCTAGGAATTGGCTACAATATCCGGGTATCAACGCCATGCGGCATTCTACCGGACGGTCTAGATGTTGCCAACCTTGTTAATTGCAAAGAAATTGGCATAAGAAATCGAATTGACTATGTAACGACAATCGATGAATCAGACCTGGTTGTCGTTTTATCGACGAAAGAAAGCGCCGCAGGACTCATAGAATTTAGTAAACACGCTGAAACCTATGCTCATTCTGTAAATAAGAAGGTTGTCAGCCAACTCGCCACTGAACAAATCGAGTCTAGCAAAAGCGACATGCAGGAATTAGCCCTGATACCAAAAATTGTTGTCGGGAATCTATATACACCCGCCGATTCAACAATTACGTTTAGTAGCATCGTTAGCGAGATGAGAAAGCACCATCCCAATCTATGCGCGTTGAGCTTCAATCCTTTAAATGAAATCTGGGGCTGCAACACCCTTAGTTTTGATGGTGGCCAATCCGCCGTCATCAAAATGAATGAGCAAATCAACCTCATCATTGAGAATGATAAATCCGACCTAGCTCTATTGGAAACGCCCAATGTGCTTATGAAATACGACGACTACATTTTCGGTGATTACGGATTAGGATCGATTGCTGCATGTCGAGCTTTCTGCCCTGACTTGGCCATTATCAATATCCCATACACGATAGCCGACTACGACATAATGCTTGGGCTCATGCCCGTAATTGAAACGCTTACGCAAGCAGAGAAAGTTCAATTTGAAATTACAAACGAAGTACTTGACGCCACGGAAGGGTTGGAGACGCATAGATTTCAAATAAGCTATTCATCTAGCGATAAAGCTATTCAAGCAGCAAGAGAACTTCGACTAAGAGGAATGCCCTGTTTCTCAGCCAGCTTAGATCCAGAAGAATCATTACTATGCTGCAAAACAATCGAGAACGAGTTGTTTGATTTCGATATTGGGGTGCTGAAATGACAGCATATTGTAAAGATGAAACCATCTACGCAGAAATCGAAAAAGCGATAAGCAATATTAGAGATTTGGATTTGACTCAATTTGACCAAAATCTAAGAAATCAGCAATTGACCGACCCGCCATTCAACTTGTCCTCATCAGATTTAGTTCGACTGCTTATTTATCTTGAAAGCAGGTTTTCTGTTTACGTTGAGTACTCGTCGATTGAAAACCTAGGGTTCAACAGTGTTGAGGAGGTGAAGAAGGTAATAGAACAGTCAGAAACAATCGAACAATGGGAGGCAGATCATGAGAAGTATTCGTCCATTTAACATGCATGCAGTAAGTAGCGTCATTCATTTTGTTAGAAATTGCCCATGCGGTTATTGCAGCTGCATGTACTGCAACGTACAGCGTAATTCTCCGCACGAAGCAGAAGACGGTTCCAATTCGATCGAGGCGATGACGCGTGATGGCTACTGGTCCTAAATCGAGCAAGACGGCTACAAACGAATATCGAATCTCAATTGAAGGTAACCCTTATCCGCATGCTCTGGCTCTCGTCAACCCAGCGGGAGACAACCTCAACATCAAAAGACATGGGTTCACGGGTCCACTAGGACAGCTATTGAGTCTTAAATACACCGTTTATGACGATGCAAATGAAAAGCTCTTTACTGTCGTCGACGGTGGTTTTAGTAACATGCCCAGGGTTGCGCTCATCATCGAACACAAGGAAGTTGCGGTGTTCGATTATGGCCTAAACAGACTTGAGATGAAGTGCGTAACGAACATACCGAATTACACAATAAAAGGTAACTTCCTATTTGGAGATTACGACATATTCAGCCAACGGAAAGTGAAGCTATCTTCAGTTATCGTCCTTCAATGTGATAAACAATCGTGCTTTAGCATACAGGTTTTGGATAAAGCCGAATTAGCCGCCGCAATTGGAATACCCACAGCCATTGCCCTTCTGAGGGCTCGGATTGAAGAGCATCTCGAATAAATCGCAAAAAGCAGTTCGTAGCAACGTTCAGGAGCTAGATAGTTTTTTCTGGCTCCTGAAACTGTATTACATAGTCTGCAAATTGTTCGAAACCATGTCCATGATCCGCAATGATGACGATTCGCTCTTTCATCTCCTGCGCAACCACCATCTTCAAAAAGGATATCGAAGCATTATCTAAATTGTTGCAAGGCTCATCCAAAATAATAATAGAATAGCTGCTCAGAAAGGCCCTACAAAGTAATAGAGAAGCTAGTTCTCCGCCAGACAAATTGTGTCCCCTAGCTCCAATGATGGGATTTACTTCAAATAATTTATCGAGGCTAAAACCCTTCAAAAGATAGATGAGTTTTTCAGAGTCAATATCTACAAGACCATAGTAAAGAGCCTTCCTGAAAGTTCCCCCCATTATCAAATGTCTTTGCGGCATAGTTGCGCAGGGGAGCTGGATTAAAGTCGAACCATCGAAAATGACAGTAGACTCATTAACACACAGTCTGCCAGCAACTGGCGACAATAATCCGTTCAATACTTCCAGAAATGAAGATTTACCGCATGCATTAGGGCCGCTTACTAAAACCAGACAAGGTGCCTGTATCGTGCAATCTGGAATTGTTATCCTCTCATTAGTTTCGTTCGACGAAAACGAGAGACTGATTCCTTTCCAACTAATTCGATCAGCGTGATCGAAGCATATCAAATTAGGTTTTTCAGCTTCCAAAAGACGACGTAATTCCAAGACACGGTGCAACGATCTAAACGACGGCTGAAGCTGAGCCCAACAATTCAGAACAAGAGGAAAAGGAGAATAGCATAGAAGCACAAGTTGATAGCCCTGCACCGCAATCCCGACCGTCAGTCCGCGCTTTGACACAAGGAAAATAAGCAGCAGAACTGAAAGCAAACCAGTAATGATGTTGCCAGCGTCAACTATTTCAGTTGCCAATCTCGCAAAGACACTCTCCTCAACTCGAGAGTTCCTGCAGGCTTTAAGCATCTTTTTATAGCGAAGTAATTCCAAGTTAATTGAACGAGAAATACGAATGTAAAGTCGACAATTTATTAGTTGGGCTAAATAAGCAGAACCCCTCGCCTGGGCCTCCAATGCCTTTTCGCTCTTAGTCGATAACTTACTAAGAGCGAACGGATATAGAAGCGAAATAAACAATGCCGAAAGACAAACAGGAATCAAAAGCAACAAAGAGATATTAGATAGTGCCACAAACGATACCAAACCCGTCACTAGGCACGGAAGAAACGCAGTTGTAAATATTCCAATCATCGGCTGTAGGTTCCCAGCCTCTTCAATGCGCGATAACAGGTAGTCACTGTCTTTTGCTAAAACTAAGGGCCGCTCTAAAGCATGGCGGGCAAGCAATCTATAGAAGCAGTTAGCGCCATCGGAAGCCAATTGCTCCGCATATTTTGATCTGAACAGGTTTGTCACCAGCTCAACTGAGAGCAATACTAGCAGGCCTAACCCAATGCATAAAACGTTACGATAATTAGAGCGAAGCAGGCCATAGTCTATTATCAACGATTCAGCTTTAACAACAGACAGCTCCACCAGGGCAGATAAAATGCAGAGCGCCATCAACTTGATTACTGTCGTCTTATTTTGAATAAAAAGCTCTGGCATATGTCCATCCCCTCAACTAATAATTATAGCTAGAAAGATGACATTTTTATTCTATAGCCTTAAGCAGCACGCTTTGCTGACGTCAAATCTTGTCATTACAAACATGCACCTTAGGCTTAAGACTCAAAAAGGGGGCGACCGAGATGGCCGTCCCCACCCCATTATCGATCTATCTGACAAGGGGACTGCCCCCTTGTCACATCTTGCCGCTATTTTTGGCAGGCGTCTTTCCAATCTTCGCAGGCGCGCTTCCAGCGTAAGCGCAAGTCGCGCTCGCGGTCGATGAACATGATGGCAAACGCGACAAACAGCAGCACGCTCGCCACGACGATGGCGTGCAGACCCATGCGCTCAATGCACCAATTGCCCAGCACGGCGCCAAACACAAAGGTAAAGATCACACCAAAGTACAGCAGGCCGTTTTCCAAAAAGCCGCGCTTGTGGGTAATGATGTAATCGTCCACGTTTTGCAAGGCATTACGGAGGTTGCCGATACACATGGTCGTGGCGATGCCGTGTCCATGAATCTTGCGGAAGCTCTCGACCTGCATACCGCAGGCAAACGAAGTAAGGCAGTTGGCGAGCAGGTTGTAACCGCCACCGGGGATAAAGCTCACGCCCAGCAAGATGACGGCTTCAAAGAACACCGTCACCTGGCGCCAGTGAATCACACTGCCAAACCGCTCGTGTACCAGGTCGGCAAGCATAATGCCCACAGCAAACGAAACCACAGGGAAGAAGTAACGCCCCGCAAGTGCCCAATTGCCCTCCGAGATGCTCACGCCCACCAGCAGGATGTTGCCCGTCTGCGCGTTGGCGAAAACATGGTCGCGCCCAATGTACGAATACACGTCCATAAAGCCACCGGCGAGCGCCAAGATAATGCCCAGCTCAATAGACTCCGATATCTGTTTGGCACGCTGCATCGTCGTGCATCCTCCTTGTTGACGACTCTCTCGTGCGTTGGCGGAGACATAGCCGCCGTTCATACTGTAACCCATTGACAACATGGCGTGCGCGCGAGACGGGTTCTCCAACGCGCAGATACACAGTCTGGAAACAAACGGCGGGCGCGGCACCGACACCCGAGACCTCGTGTACTCCACCAGTCTTTTTAGCCCCGTCCTAAAAAGACTGGTTACAATTACGTGCAGCATACAAACACCGGGAGGGATCGTGGCAAAAAAGCCTCAGCACGCTCAGAACAACCAGCGCAGTCAGCAGGGCAAACAGGGCCAGCAGCGAAAGCGCGGCGGTAAGGCACAGGCCACAACCGTCAAGGCGACACCCGTCCGCCCCTGGCGTCCGGGCCGCGACAAGTTCCTCCCCGTCAGCCGCGCCGATATGGACGCGCGCGGCTGGGACCAGTGCGACTTTGTCTACATCTGCGGCGACGCCTACGTGGACCACCCTAGCTTTGGCATGGCCATCATCAGCCGCGTCCTCGACGCGCACGGCTACAAAGTGGGCATTATCTGTCAGCCCAACTGGACCGACCCCGCCAGCATCACGGTGCTTGGCGAGCCACGCCTGGGCTTTCTCGTCAGCGCCGGCAACATGGACTCCATGGTCAACCACTATTCGGTGACCAAGCACCGCCGCCACACCGACGCCTATACTCCCGGTGGCGAGGAGGGGCACCGCCCCAATCGTGCCGTCACGGTCTACGGCAACCTCATCCGCCAGACGTTCAAGGACGCTCCCATCATCATCGGCGGCATCGAGGCGAGCCTGCGCCGTCTGGCCCACTACGACTACTGGCAGGACAAGCTCAAGCGCTCGGTACTGCTCGACTCGGGTGCCGACATCCTCATCTACGGCATGGGCGAGCACGCGATCGTCGAGATCGCCGACGCGCTCGACGCGGGACTGCCCGTCGATCAGATCACCTACATCAACGGCACCGTCTACCACACCAGCTCGCTCGACGAGGTCTACGACTACGACCTGCTGCCCAGCTGGGACGACCTTGCCGCCGACAAGCTCAACTACGCGCGCAGCTTTAACGTGCAGCAGCAGAATATGGACCCCATCACCGGTCATCGCCTGGTAGAGCCCTATCCCAACAGCGTCTATGTGGTGCAGAACCCGCCATCGGCAACACTCACCACCGACGAGATGGACGAGGTCGCCGAGCTCCCCTACGCCCGCGATTGGCATCCCGACTACGACGCGGCGGGCGGCGTACCGGCCTTTGCCGAGATCAAGTTTTCGATCAGCTCCAACCGCGGGTGCTTTGGCGAGTGCTCGTTTTGCGCGCTCACCTTCCACCAGGGCCGCGTGCTGCAGATGCGCAGCCACGATTCGATCATGCGCGAGGCCGAGCTGCTCACGCGCGATCCCGAGTTTAAGGGCTACATCAACGACGTGGGCGGACCGACGGCTAACTTTAGCCGCCCTGCCTGCGACAAACAGCTCAAGCATGGCGTGTGCAAGAACAAGCGCTGCCTGTGGCCGAGTGTGTGCAAGAACATGGTGGTCGACGAGAGCGGCTACACACAGTTGCTGCGCGATCTGCGCCAGCTGCCGGGCGTCAAGAAGGTCTTCGTCCGCAGCGGCATCCGCTTTGACTACACCATGGCCGACGCCTCGGACGAGTTTTTGCGCGAGCTGCTGGAGCACCATGTCTCGGGCCAGCTGCGCGTAGCGCCCGAGCATGTGAGCGACGCGGTGCTCTCCGTGATGGGCAAACCGAGCCGCGCCGTCTACGACGCGTTCTGCCGTAAATTTGAACGCCTGAACCGCGAATACGGACTCAAGCAGTACGTGGTGCCGTATCTGATCTCGAGCCACCCCGGCTCGACCATGAAGGAAGCTGTGGACCTTGCCGAGGCCGTGCGCGACATGGGCTACATGCCCGAGCAGGTGCAGGACTTCTACCCCACCCCGTCCACCATGTCGACCTGCATGTACTACACCGGCGTGGACCCACGCACCATGCAGCCGATCTACGTGGCACGCGACCCGCACGAGAAGGCTATGCAGCGCGCGCTCATCCAATATCGCAAGCCCGAGAACTACAAGCTCGTGCGCGAGGCACTGGAAAAGGCTGGCCGTCGCGATCTGATCGGCTACACCAAGCATTGCCTGATTCGCCCCGTGCCGCCACGCCCGGGCGAGACCTCTGCCGGCGGCGGGCATGGCACCGGCAAGAAGGGCGGCAAGGCCCACGGTGGTGCCGGCAAGGGCCCCAAGGGCAGCAAGGGGCACGGCGGCATGTCGCGTGCGCAGAACACCGCCGGCCGCAACCGTGCAGCTCAGGGGCGTCAGGGCGCCAACGGAGGCGGACGCCGCAATTAGGGCAGCGGTGCTGTCGCTATGCCCATCTCGCATGCGTGGCGCAGTGAGCGCATCGCCTCCACGAGGATGATGCCGGCGATGGTGACCGTGATTACCACGTCAAACGGCGTGTTCACAAACCAGAGCAACGTCATGAGATACGACCCGGCATTAAAGGCAAAGTGCAGCAGGATCGTGTAGCGGAGCTTCCCGGTCGTCACGAGCACCCAGCCAAAAATGAGGCCGGCAGCGCCCGCATAGCAGCCCTGCACCCAGTTCATGTGCATAAAACCGAAGATCGCCGCCTGCAGCACGACCGCCGCGGCGATACCCCACGTGCTCGGGGCCGCCCAGGACACCATGGCGCCGTCCTGCGCACCCGCACGACGCAGGCGCTTCCAAAGTGGGCGGCACTGCGGATTAAACGCTCGGAGCGAAAACTCAAAAACAATGCCGCGCACCAGCAGCTCCTCGCAAAACGGAGCGCCGAGCACCGTGGTCAGGACGGCCAGATAGCTCGTGTCACCCATGCCCGTCTCCTCGACAAGTTCGCTGTAGTCGGCCGCGGCCTCGGGCAACAGCGACAGCACGGCGTCGGTCACGTAGCCAACGACCACCTGCAGGGCCAGGCCAATCACGATAACGCAGGCAATACGTTTCCGCGCTCCACGCGCTCCCCCGCCGAGCGGATGTGCGCTTTGCCGGCGTGCCATAAACGAACGCGGCCACAGATAACGCCACCACAGCAGCGCCATTAAAAACGATGCCATCTGCGCGGCAGCCTGAAGCAATTGAATATCGAGGTCGTCAATCGAAAAGCCCATGAACACCGATGCGACGCCCAGAGCGGAGAACAAAACCACGCTCAGGGCGATATCGGCAGTGACGACGCCAAAACAGGCAAGCGCCCAAATCATCGCATTGAGCATGCCAACCTCCTCCCGACAGCTAGTCATTTAAGAACGTCCCCAACGACTAGTCATTGGGGACGTTCTTCAACGACTAGTTGTTGGGGACAGTCTTTGCCAAAGGCCCCGTTGGGCGAGATGTCGAACGGGAAGGTGCCGCAGCGATTGAACGCGGCGATAAACATGCGGATGGCGTTGGACGGCGTGGTGCCCACGAGCTGGGTTGCCGCCGCGAAGGCCGCCTTTTCCTCGGGCAAGACCTTCGCGACAACCGGGGTCATGTGTTCTGCCATGGCGCTCCCTTTTTGAAACGACGGTGGTGCGGATAGATGCGGGCCACGCGGCTGGGCGACGGGCTGTGAAGGCAACCCGATTGGCCCGCATCCGGAGTTTGTTTCTGCGGCGTTGGTATTACTTGGTATTCCTAAGTATTACCCCGCAGATAGAATACCACACCCGACCCCATGGGGACGGAGGAAAACGAATCATTTTGTTGCTGAGTTTGTATTTAGAGCGTGATGATGTCCGAGATATCGAGGGCCTGAGCGTCGGAGACGTCATGTGTGGCGAGCAAGAGCGTGCGCCCGTCGAGCAGGTCGAGCACGACTTTGGTCGTCGCATCGCGCGCGGCGGCATCCAGGCCGGTAAAGGGCTCGTCAAGAATCACCGCGCCGCCCGGGCACAGCAGGGCTCGAGCGATCTCGACGCGACGGCGCTGCCCGCCCGAAAGCTCGACCGTGCGAGCATGCACATCGATTCCCGGCACCAGCAGGCGCAGCAATGCCGCGGCGCTCGAAGCATCCACACGCGCATCGGCGCATACCAGCACGTTATCCAGCGCCGAGGCGGACTCGACCAAGCGTGCATCCTGAAACACCATCGAGCACGGCGCGCACTCCCCCGCTGCCAACGAAAGCAACGTCGACTTGCCCATGCCCGAAGCGCCCATCACACAGATACGCCCACCCGCAGGCACGTTGAGCACCAGACCATCGAGCGCCGGCGCCCAGGGCGCACAATCGCCCACGGCAAGCGCAAGCTCCGCTGCAGCGCCATCGCTCGCAGCCCCCGCACGCCCGCGCAATCCATGCCCATGCGCCCGCACGGCCACGCGCCACGCCACGGGTCCCGAAACCCGCAGCAGCCACACCAGCACGCGCTCACACGCCCACGAGGCAGCAACGACCAGCACGGTCCACGCCAGTAGATCAGCCGTTTCAATCAAAAGCTTTGCCTGATAGATGCGCTCGCCCACGGTGCCCACCGCCATGCCGATCAGCTCGGCTGCCACGCCGGCCTTCCAGCTCATGCCGATCACGGCACGCGCACACGAAAGCACAAACGGCAGGACTTCGCGCCAGGTGTGGGCGCAAAACAGTCGCCAGCCCCGCACGCCATGCAGACGAAACATCTGCTCCAGTGGCTTATCCACCTGCGACAAGCCTTCGACCAGTGAGAAATATAC
>URRN01000069.1 GCA_900550185.1 uncultured Collinsella sp. | reverse complement strand
GCTATGAACGTGCCCAAGGGTTGCATGGCTCAGGCCTTCAACGACATGCTCAAGGTTCCCGGTGCCTTGGTTCGCGTATGCCAGATCGCCTTTTTGCCGGCGCTGATCTGTGTTGTCTCGGTGCTGGTGCTGTTTATCCCCGTTATCGGTGGCATCGCGGCGGCCATTGGCTTTTTGCTCGCGTACGTGGCAAGCGTGTGCGGCGCGGGCTTTGCTATCGAGTGGGGTCGTGACCTGTCGCTCAAGGATGATAACGGCATGGAGCGTCCGCTGCTGCGCTCGACCTCGTTTGGCCTGGGTATCTTCTCGTCCGTCATTACCGGTGTGCTCGAGTTCGTTGCCATTATCCCAGTGATCGGCGTGATCTTCTCGGCTATCGAGAGCGTCGTGATCGGTGCCGTCGGCTCGTACTATTACTCCGGTTCGAGCGGTCTCGAGGCCGCACTCTTCGGCTCGATGGGCCTGCTCGTCTTTGCCATGATCGTGTCGGTGGTACTGGGCATCTTCTTTAAGATGTTTGGTGATGCTGCCGTGATGCACTTTGCCGTCGTCGGGCGCGTGGAGAGCGCGTTCTCGCTTGAGAAGGTTTGGAAGTCCTATAAGGCCAACCTGGGCAAGTTGTTCTGCGCATCGATTCTCCCCGAGTTTTTGACGGGCATCGTGTCGCACATCATCACGTGGATCTTCACCGCCATCTTCGGCGCCATTGCTACGTTTGGTATGTATAGCTATTACTATCGCCCCACGGGTCTTGAGGCAATCATCGAGGGCGGCGGCATCACGCTCATTCTGTTCTTGATGATCATTGCCTTTGTCACGGTGTTCCTGACTGTGTTTGGCAAGATGCTCAAGTATCGCGCCGTTGGCTATTGGGCGGCACGTCATGCCAGCGAGTGGGTCGATGAGGATGCCGACGATGTCCTGACGTTTGTGCTCCCGGGTGAGAAGAAGCCTGCTCCTGCGGGGTTCAATCCCACGGCCGCCACTGGTGCTGCCCCTGCGCCTGCCCCTGCCCCGGCACCTGCTCCTGTCCCCGCACCGGCGTCCGAGGCGACGCCTGCGGAGCCCGATTGGGATGCCGTTGCCACGCCGGCGGATGAGCCGGGCGATAATCCTGCTGCCGAAAACAATCAAACCGAATAGTCGGTCGAGGCGCCCTGGGCAACTGAGCCCGGGGCGCCTTTTTCTACTGCGGAAGCAAGAAAATGCCTGGGAAAACGGTTGCAGCAAAAATTCTCGGAAATTGGTCAATGTTGCGCAACAACGTCGCGGCTATTGTTGAGAACATAGTCGTGTAAGGTTTGAAGGCGTGCAACGCCTTAGGAAAAGGAGAAGCTTATGTTCTGTCCCACTTGTGGTTCTCCCATTTCGGATGATGCCAAATTCTGCCCCGTCTGCGGTTCTGCCGTCGGTGCCGCTTCCGCTGCTCCTGCTCCGCAGCCTGCACCTCAGCCCCAGCCTGCACCTCAGCCCCAGCCTGCTCCGCAGCCCACGCAGATTCAGCCCACTCCGGTTCAGGCAGTTCAGCCCCAGCCTCAGCAGCAGTACGCCGGGCAGCAGCAGTACGCCGGCCAGCAGCAGTATGCTCAGCAGCCTGCACCTGCTCCGATGGGCTATGCTCCGATTAAGACCGACCGTGGCGTGATCGGCTGGCTCCTGCTTTCCATCGTGACCTGCGGCATCTATTCGTATTACTTCCTCTATTGCCTCGCCCGCGACATCAATGTCATGTGCCAGGACGACGGCGATTCCACGCCGGGTCTGGCGGCATTCATCCTGCTGTCGTTTGTGACCTGCGGCTTCTACGGACTCTACTGGTACTACAAGATCGGTAACCGCCTGCAGGCTAATGCTCCTCGCTATGGCCTGATGTTCCAGGAGAACGGCACCACCGTTCTTATGTGGCAGATTGTCGGCGCGCTGCTGTGCGGTCTTGGTCCCATCTTTGCCATGAACATCATCATCAAGAATACCAATGCCATGGCAACGGCTTACAACGTCCGTCTTGGCGCTCGTGCCTAACGATAAGAGCGGCGTGAACAGCTCCCAGGGACATAAGGGCGCGGCGGAACTCATTCGCCGCACTCTTTCTTGCATCGGTGTGCTCTTTGTCGCCTGGTTCGTACTCTACCTGCTCGATATTGGCTGCGTGTTTCGCCTGATGACGGGCATTCCCTGTCCGGGATGTGGCATGACGAGGGCCTGGCTGGCAGCACTGCGCCTCGATTTTGCGGCGGCCTTTGCCTACCATCCGCTGTTTTGGGTGGTGCCGATTGCGTTTGTGCTCGCGTTCGTGCGCGAGGAGGTGACGTCGAGCAAGCTAAAGCGCGGCATCGACATTGCGGTTGTTGTTCTGTGCGTGCTGGTCGTTGCCGTATGGATCGTGCGCCTTATCAACCCGGCAGACGCGGGCCTGCTCTTTGGCGGCCATGCGCCCGCCGGAGTCCCCACCGATATCATTCACCTCGAAACCCCACGCTGGCTCGCCATCCTTCGCTCTTACTTGTCGTGACGGAGGACGCGCTAGAAAAGCGGTCGACACATAAGCGGGGGCGAACGTTGAGATAACGTTCGCCCCCGCTTTGCTATAGCCAGGTTGTTATAGGTGGGCGTGACGGCTACTCGCCGTGCTTCTCATCGTGGCGAGCGGCGGCACGGGCATCGTGGATGCCCTTGATTGCGGCATGGCGGGCGGTGCGGGCGTCGTGCATGGCGTCGCGGGCCTCGGCGGCCGTTGCCTTGGCGGAGCGCAGCTTGGCTGCCAGGTCGGGATTGGTCTCGGCAACCGCGGCGATCGTGGGGCCGTCGAGCTCTTCTTGCGTGGGCTCGGCCAAAAAGTCGATGGCATACTGAGCGGCTACCATGGAGCCCTTGGCGAGCACGCTCTCGTCGATCTTATAGAAGCAGGAGTGCTGGGCATAGGTGGCGCCGATCTGGGGATTGCGCGCGCCGACAAAGGCGAGCACGCCTGGTACGCGACGCAGGTACTCCGAGAAGTCCTCGCCCGAAAGCGTGCCGCGGTAATGGCCCTCGCCTGCGGGGCCCAGGCACTTGAGCACAGCTTGGCGGCAGCGCTCGCTCGAGGCGGCATCGTTTTCGACCTTGTAGTTGGCGATGGTGTAGTCGGTGAGTTCGGCCTCGGCGCCTAGCGCTGCTGCGGTGTGCTCCACGATGCGGCGCATAAGCTCGGGCATCTCCTCATGCGTCTTGTCGCCATAGGTGCGAACCGTGCCGGCGAGGTACGCCGTGCCGGCGATAACGTTGCGCGCGGTGCCGCCATGCAGTTCGCCGACGGTGATGACGGCGGGTTCGTAGGGGCTAATCTCGCGCGAGACGATGGTCTGCAGGGCGTTGACGATCTCTGCCGCAACCATAACGGCGTCGTGGCCGCGCTGGGGCATGGCGCCATGGCACGAGGTGCCGCGGACGTCGATGCGGAACCAGTCGGTGTTTGCCATGCGCGGGCCGGGCTCGCAGCTTACGGTGCCGGCGTCGACCTCGCTCCAGATGTGCGCGGCGTAGGCGCCGTCGACGCCATCGAGCACACCCGTGCCGATCATGAGCTTGGCGCCCTGGCCATTTTCCTCGCTGGGCTGGAATACGATGCGAATCTCGCCGTGGATGTCATCGGTCATGTGGCGCAGAATCTGCAGCGTGCCGAGCATCATGGCGATATGGCAGTCGTGACCGCAGGCGTGCATGCAGCCCTCGTTGACGCTGGCGAACTCCTCGCCGGTCTGCTCGGTGACAGGCAGGGCGTCGATGTCGGCGCGCAGCAGGATGCGGCGGCGCGGCGTGCCGTCCTCGCGGTAGGCATCCGGCGCGGTGCCGCGAAGCGTCGCCACCAGGCCCGTCTTGAGCGGACGCTCGTAGGGGATATTCATGGCGTCGAGCTGGTTGGCGATGTCGGAAGTCGTGCGCTCCTCGGCAAGGCTCAACTCCGGGTGCTTATGGAAGTGCCGGCGCTGCTTGATGATGTAGGGTTCAAACTCGGCGGCGATATCCTGGATGGCCGCGGTGACGTCGTCTGCCGCGCGAACCTCGGTTGCCGCCATAATTTGCTGTGCCTTGGTCTTCGTCATGGTCGATTTGCTCCTTGCTGGGTTGATCGCAAAATCGTACAGGCTTTCTCCAGTATGCCACCTGCCGCTAGGGCTGGTAAAGTTGCCGTTTGCCGCTTGGGGTTTTGTAACAAGAGTGGGGGAGTACACTCGGGGGTGTTGAATTTCCTGCCAGAGATGGGGATGCCCATGCAACATATCGATCGGATTATCCGCTCCAAGAACGTTTTTACCGCCCAAGACGGCATCGATGCCGCCCGCGAGTTGGCGATCGCCATCGCGGGTGATCGCATCGTCGCAGTCGGCGCGCCCGATGACGTGATTGCCGCCGCCCCTGCTGCCACG
Source organism: uncultured Collinsella sp. (assembly GCA_900550185.1). GTDB lineage: Bacteria > Actinomycetota > Coriobacteriia > Coriobacteriales > Coriobacteriaceae > Collinsella. The sequence goes on along the minus strand of URRN01000069.1, from coordinate 5,452 downwards.
CCGGTGGTCGACTACGGCGAGCAATTCATCTGCCCCGGTTTCCATGATGCGCACCTGCACTTCTTCCATACCTCGGTCGGTTCCTCGCCGTATATGCTCATGGATATGGGCACGTCCGAGGCGGCACTGGTGCAGCATGCGCTCGAGTTTTCCCAGGGCCTGCCCGACGACGCCTGGGTCGTGACCCAGGGCTGGCGCGATTACCGCTGGGATCCGCCCGAGCATCCTACCAAGGCCTCCCTCGACGCCGCCTTCCCCGATCGCCCCTGTGTTATGTATTCGGGCGACGGGCATACCCTGTGGCTCAACAGCCGCGCACTCGAAGCCCTCGGCGTGACGCGTGACAGCGAGCCGCCGGCGGGCGGCAGCTACGACAAGAATGCAAATGGCGAACTCACGGGCATCGCTCACGAGGCTGCGGCCATGCAGCTGCTGCCGCGCTGTCTTGAGTGGCTGGGCGAGGATCGCATCGCGAGCGCTTACGCCGACCAGATGAAGCGTATGGCCGAGCAGGGCATCACCTCAATCTGCGATATGTCGCTCATGCCCATGCCGGGCTGCGACTTTATTCGCGACGATGTTTACGACAGGCTGCAGGCCGCCGGCAAGCTGGGCATCCGCGCCCATCTGTTTCCCACGCTGCTGGATGACCAATCGCGCTTGGAAGAACTCCAGACCCGCTACGCGAACAACGCGCTGCTCTCGGCGCCAGGATTTAAACAGTTCTTCGACGGCGTGTCGAGCGAACACACGGCCTATCTCACCGATCCCTATACCAACCCGCGCTTCCCGGGCGATCAAGGTCGCCTGACGGTTCCCGTCGAGCGCATGCGCAAGCTGGTCCTGGCGGCAGCCGAGCGCGGCCACACCGTGCGCATCCACGTTATCGGCGACGGCGCCATCCATGCTGCGCTCGATATCTTTGAGGAGGCGGTAGAGCTGTACGGCCTGCCCCAGCACGGTCATAACACGCTCGAGCATCTGGAGAACCTCTTGCCCGAGGATATCGATCGCCTGCGCAAGCTCAACGTGGTCGCCTCGAGCCAGCCCTGTCATATCACACTCGACCCGGGTGGTCCGGAGCGCGACCTGGGCTTGGAGCGTAGCCGCATCATGTGGCCGTTTGCGACCTATAAGCAGCGCGGCATCCGCCAAGCCTTCGGTACTGACAGCCCTATCACGCCCGTTACCAGCATGAACGTGCTCTACACGGCCATCACGCGCCAGGACCCCAAAAGCCACTGGCCCGAGGGCGGTTGGCTGCCGAGCGAGCGTATCGATGCGGCAACGGCTCTGCGCAACTACACCCTGGGCAGCGCCTATGCAGCGGGCGACGAGCAAAACCTCGGCAGCCTAGAACCCGGCAAATACGCCGACCTGGTAGTCCTGGACCAAAACCCACTCACCATCGACCCCCAAGAACTCCAAGCCACCAAAGTCCAAGCCACCTACCTAGCCGGCAACCTGGTCTACGAGCGCTAATATTCATGTCGTACCGTTAAACGCGGCTCGTGCAGCCTATTTTGGGATGGCGCTCGAGCCGCGTTTGTTTGCAAATGGGGGGTTCGTTAGGAGCGTCCCCGCTCTGCTTGATTTGGGCGCGGGGCGGAGGCGCCGCCGCCCCGCGCCCAATTTGGACAGCAGCAATGCTATCTCTAGGTGTTTTGCGTACTTTCCATTACGAATTGCATAAAAAGGCTGGAATGTTCTTCCGGATCCTGATGTACCCCCGTCCGCGCCGTGCAAAAAACGGAGTATTCAGCACCGCGAGCTCTGCCTGTGCCGCTGCAGTCGGGTGGCATTGCGGAGATCGACGTCATTTTGGGGTCCGGTGCGGCGCGAGGCACGCTTTTTTGTCCTGACGGGGTTTGCCCGTCGACCCAAATCGCCGGTCAAAGGCGTTCTTGGGACCAATATGGTGTGTCCGGCGCGTATGCAGCCGTCCTGGCCTGCTGAAAACTCCCAAAAATGCACGCTGCTCCCCAGGGGACCCGTGCGAGCGGCGAAAACCATGCCCAAGTCGCTGTCCGCATCGCCATTTTGCTGCACTGACTTTTCTGAATGCCGGGACCGAATTAGTTAACCTGGCTCCCGTGTGGCTCCGGCATTCAGAAAATCTAAGTGCCAAAAAATAAGATTTTTTGACTCCGTGTTGTATAACCCGCCATTCGTGGGTACCATTCAACGCGTACGCAAACAAAAAGGGTTAATTCGCGTGGTATGACCGCGCGGCCCAAAAAGGAGGAAACAAGCATGTCGTCTTTGAAGCCGCTTGCAGATCGCGTCCTGGTCAAGCCCGACGAGGCCGAGCAGAAGACCGCTTCTGGTCTGTATATCGCCAGCAACGCCCAGGAGAAGCCGCAGCGCGGCACCATCGTTGCCGTTGGCGCCGGCAAGGTCAACGACAAGGGTGAGCGCATCCCCATGGACGTCAAGGTCGGTGACGTTGTCATCTATGGTAAGTTCGGTGGCAACGAGGTCAAGGTCGACGGCGAGAAGTATCTGCTGATGCGCGCCGACGACATCTACGCTGTCGTCGAGGCCTAGTCTCGTCAGAATCTCTGATTCGTCTTTGAACGCGCCCGCCGCATAGGACTCGGAAGCGGCGACGCGAGTCACATTTCTTTTGGAGGATTACCTACCATGGCAAAGAACATTACGTTCAACACCGATGCCCGCGCTAAGCTTGCCAAGGGCGTCAACACTCTGGCCGATGCCGTTACCGTCACCATGGGCCCCAAGGGCCGTTACGTCGCTCTGCAGCGCACGTTCGGTGCCCCGACCATCACCAACGACGGCGTTTCCGTCGCTAAGGAGATCGAGCTCGAGGACAACATCGAGAACATGGGCGCTCAGCTGGTGAAGGAGGTCGCCACCAAGACCAACGACACCGTGGGTGACGGCACCACCACCGCAACCCTGCTCGCTCAAGCCATCGTCAACGACGGTCTGCGCAACGTCGCCGCTGGCGCTAACCCGCTGGCCATCCGTCGCGGCATCGACAAGGCCGTCAACGCCGCCGTCGCCGAGATGAAGAAGCAGGCCAAGCCGGTCGAGACCAAGGAGCAGATTGCTTCCGTCGGTACCATCTCCGCCGGTGACCCCGAGGTCGGCGAGAAGATCGCCGAGGCCATGGAGGTCGTGGGCAAGGATGGCGTCATCACCGTCGAGGATTCCCAGACGTTCGACATCACCATCGACACCGTCGAGGGCATGCAGTTCGACAAGGGCTATGTCTCCGCTTACTTCGTCACGGATAACGACCGCATGGAGGCCGTGATGAAGGATCCGTACATCCTCATCACCGACCAGAAGATCTCCAGCGTCCAGGACATCATGCCTGTTCTCGAGGCTGTCCAGCGCGCTGGCCGTGGCCTGCTCATCATCGCTGAGGACATCGATGGCGAGGCTCTGCCGACCCTCGTCCTCAACAAGATCCGTGGCGCCCTCAACGTCTGCGCCGTCAAGGCTCCGGGCTACGGCGATCGCCGCAAGCGCATCCTCGAGGACATCGCCGTCCTCACCGGTGGCCAGGCCGCTCTGGACGAGCTGGGCGTGAAGGTCGCTGACATTACCGCCGATATGCTCGGTACCGCTAAGTCCGTCACCATCTCCAAGGACAACACCGTCGTCGTCGGCGGCGCTGGCTCCAAGGAGGCCATCGACGCCCGCATCGCTCAGATCAAGGGCGAGATGGAGAACACCACCTCTGACTTCGACCGTGAGAAGCTCCAGGAGCGCCTGGCCAAGCTCTCCGGTGGCGTTGCCGTCATCAAGGTCGGCGCTGCTACCGAGTCCGAGCTCAAGGAGATCAAGCATCGCGTCGAGGACGCCCTGCAGGCTACCCGCGCTGCTGTCGAGGAGGGCATTGTCGCTGGCGGCGGCGTCGCCTTCATGGACGCTGCTCCTGCGCTCGACGCTGTTGAGATCGACGACCCCGAGGAGAAGATTGGCGTCGATATCGTCAAGAAGGCTCTGACCGCTCCGGTCGCTACCATCGCCAAGAACGCTGGCTTTGAGGGCGCTGTCGTGGTCGACAAGGTTGCCGAGCTGCCCGCCGGCCAGGGTCTCAACTCTGCCAACGGCGAGTGGGGCGACATGATCGAGATGGGCGTCCTCGACCCCGTCAAGGTCAGCCGCGTCACCCTGCAGAACGCTGCTTCTGTCGCCAGCCTGATCCTCATCACCGAGGCCACCGTCTCCGATGTGCCCAAGAACACTCAGCTTGAGGACGCTATCGCTGCTGCTACCGCTGGTCAGCAGGGCGGCGGTATGTACTAAGGCCGACAAGGTCTAGAACTCCCACCGGGAATCCGGGGGCGTGACGGGGGCTTCTCTCCGGAACGTCCTCGGACATGCAAAGAGGCTCCGCATCGCGCTTCGCGCTGCGGAGCCTCTTTGCGTCCTGCGGAATGTTCTGGAGAGAAGCCCCCGTCACGCCCCCGGATTCCCTACGTTTACGGCCTTGAGGTCGGCGTGGGCGGAGGACTTGGTTGTTGGGAATACGTGTCCCGGTCGCTGTTTCGCGGCTTTGCCGCGAAAGGCGCGCTACTTTGGGATGGGTGGGGAACGTGGTTGTTGTGGCAACTGATCCCCACCACAAATTACCCTCGGCATACTTGCGCGAACGATTGCTCGTGCTACACTTGCAAGTGCTGTTTCAGGGCGGGGTGGAATTCCCCACTGGCGGTAAATCGGGCGGTGCCAAAGGGGTGCCGCGGAGCAGGCGAGGCGTCTGCGACCGAGCCGATGAGTCCGCGACCCGAGCGTGTGTTGGTTCGCATGCCGGCTGAACTGGTGAGATTCCAGTACCAACGGTTAGAGTCCGGATGAAAGAGGCAGGTGATCTTATGTCTGAACAGTCGCAGCATATCCATTTTGAGAACACGAATAGGTGGAGCACCAAACAGCTCGTTACCATGGCGTTGATGTGCGCCTTAGGCGCCCTGTTTATGTACGTGCAACTGCCCATCCTTCCCTCGGCGCCGTTTTTGACGTATGACCCGTCGCTGGTGCCGGCGATGGTGTGTGGATTTGCGTATGGCCCTGGTGCCGGCACCGCTGTTGCCGCCATGGCGATCGTCATCCATGCGCTTACCACGGGCGATTGGGTTGGTGCGATTATGAACTTGGTTGCCACGCTGGGCTATATTCTGCCTGCGGCTATCGTCTACCAGAAGATGCATACCTATAAGGGTGCCGTGATTGGCCTAGTGTTCGGTGTCATTGCCGCTACGGCGCTGTCTATGGTCGCTAACCTTACCATTGGCGTATGGTTCTGGTATGGCTCGGTCGATGTGATCGCCCCGCTCATGATTCCTGCCGTGCTGCCGTTCAACCTTATCAAGACCGTGCTTAACTCGGTATTGACGCTTGCAGTGTACAAGGCGGTCTCCAACCTCATCACGCCTAAAAAGGACCAGGTCAAAGGCCGCGCATGATTGAGTGTCGG
>URRN01000068.1 GCA_900550185.1 uncultured Collinsella sp. | reverse complement strand
GTGCGCAAACGCCCGCGAACGTGACGAAATCCCGGCAAGCACGCCGCCGCACACCGCGGCAAGCGCCAGCCCACCCAGTATCCGCGCGCCCGAGCCCGCCAAAATCGCCCAGGTACCGCCATCGCACACCAGGCGCAACAGCGCCAAGGCAACAGCACCCGGCCCCGGCAAGATCAGTGGCTGCGCCACCAGCGCCGCCGCAAAGACCCACACGGCAAGCCAAAAGGCGGCGACGGCACCTGCTGCCGCCACCGCCTTCATACGCTCTGTCATTTGTCGAGCAAACGCACGCACGGGTTACTCCATGTAGTAGAAATCATCAGCCGGGAGCTTGCTGCCCACGGCGCTCGCGTCCGCATCGGCCAGCACCTTCAGGTACCCACCGAGCGCGGCCTTCATATCCTTCCCTGTCTGGCAGACAAGCATGCACCCGGGAATCGCCTTTTCGGCAATCGTGGCGTTATCCACGATGCCCGCATCGACCACGGCCTGCGCCCAGTCTGCCGGCGCCGCATTGACAGCCTTAACGCTCGCCGCATGGCAGCTCAAGAACTCCGCCACGGCATCGGGATGTTCCTCGGCAAACGCGCGTCGCACCACGGTCACGCCCGTCAGCAGGCGCGAACCCGTGTCACCTGCCAGCTCGTCCCACACATCGGTCAGACTCACCGGTGCCGACAGCTTGCCCTCGCTCTTGGCGATGGCAGCGGTCTTGAACGGCTCCGGCAGCACGCCCACGGCGGACGGGTCGGCAAGCAGGGCCGACAGCACCTCGGTGGGCTCACTCTTAAACTCGAGCGTCACCTGGCCGGTCAGGCCCGCGCGCTCCAGCAGGTAGTTCATGACGTACTCCGGCGTCGTGCCCTTGCCCGTCATGTAGACGGTGCGACCCGCCAGGTCGCCAAACGAAGTAACGTCCGCGTTACCCGTCACCACGTTCAGCACACCCAGCGTGTTGATGTCGATGACCTGCACCGCGCCCTCGGTCTTGTTGTAGAGCACGCTCGCCACGTTGGCTGGCACCAGGGCAATGTCGATATCGCCCTGAATGACCTTGGGCACGATCTCGTCGGCGGCAGTGTTGATCGCAAAGTCGAACTCATTGTCCGTCTCGCCATCGGCTGCCTGGTCCATAAACTGCACCAGACCGATCGACGTCGGACCCTTGAGCGAGGCGACGTGCACCGCGACCGGCTCTGCAGCAGCACCGGCGCCGTCCGTGGCAGCCGAGTCCGCGGCGGACCCGGCACCGGCAGCCCCGCCGCCACAGCCCGCGAGCGCAAGTGACAGGGCGCCCGCGGCGAGCGCCGAGGCAAACCCCCGGCGCGACATCTCAACATCAAACGCGCGCATCGCTAGCATGTCCCCTCGTTAGGCATCGTCCATGCGTGATGGTCGGTATGCAGCAGCTCCTCGGCCAGTGGCGAGAGCGGCTCGCCTAAGAACTCGCGGTAGCACGCCTGGACATCGGGATTCTCATGCGAGAAGCGAATCTCGGCGTTCGCATCGAGGCCCCAGAGCACCTGGCCACGCTCGGCAGCTAGCTCGCAACCGTCGTGGATGGGCTGACCGCCACCACCGACGCAGCCGCCGGGGCACGCCATGACCTCGACGAAGTCATAGCCCACGCGGCCGTCGCGAATCGCGTCGAGCAGACGGGCGGCGTTACCCAGCCCGTGCGCCACGGCGACGCGCACCTTGGTGCCCTCGATATCGGTCACGGCCTCCTTCCAGCCCTCGAGTCCGCGCACGTCAGTGAAGAAGTCGGCATCCGGGTTCTTGCCCGTCGCCAGGTAATATGCCGAGCGCACGGCGGCCTCCATCACGCCGCCCGTGGCGCCAAAGATCACACCCGCGCCTGTGCCAAAGCCCAGCGGCGTATCGAGCGACTCCTCGGCCAGCGTCTCCACGCTCACGTGGCTCGCGCGGATCATGCGCACCATCTCGCGCACCGTCAGCGCAACGTCCACGTCGGGCGCACCGCCCTCGCCCACCATGCTCGGCAGCGCACACTCGGCCTTCTTGGCCGTGCACGGCATCACGGACACCACGAACAGACGCTCGGGCTCCACGCCCAGCACCTTGGCGTAGTAGGTCTTGGCAATAGCGCCGAACATCTGCTGCGGCGACTTGGACGTGGACAGACTGTCGACAAACTCCGGATAGCGCGCCTTCACAAAGCGCACCCAGCCCGGGCAGCAGCTCGTGAACATGGGCCAGCCGCGGCTATCGTCCTCACCCTTAGCGGCGGCTCCCAGGCGCTCGAGCAGCTCGGAGCCCTCCTCCATAATGGTGAGGTCGGCCGAGAAATCGGTATCGAACACGTATTCAAAGCCCACGCGACGCAGCACGCACGCCAGGCGCTCGACGGTAGCCTCCTCGCGCGGAATGCCGAGTTCCTCGCCCCAAGCGCTACGCACGGCCGGCGCGATCTGCACCAGCACGATCTTGTCGGGATTAGCGAGCGCGTCAAACACGGTCTCGGTGTCGTCGCGCTCGCGCAGTGCGCCCGTCGGGCAATGCGTAATGCACTGGCCGCACGCGACGCAATCGGTCTTGCCGATCGGCGCGCGCCCACGGGTACCCACGGCGGTATGCGTGGCGCGGTTGGTCAGGTCCCAAATCCCCAGGCCCTGCACGCTCTCGCACACCTTGATGCAGCGCATGCATTTGATGCACTTGTCGTTATCGCGGATGATGGGGAAATCGAAGTCCCAGCCCTCGCGCGCCAGGTGCTGCTCGTACGGCAGATAGAAGATACCCAGGTCGTTGGCGATGGTCTGCAGGTTGCAGTTACCACTGCGCACGCAGCTCGTACAGCGCGAGTCGTGCTGGGACAGCAGCAGCTGCACGTTGGTGCGACGCGCCCCGCGGGCCTTGGGGCTGTTGGTGTGGACCACCATGCCGTCGAGCACGTAGTTGTTGCAGGCGGCAACCAGCTGGTCGCAGCCCTCAACCTCGACCACGCATACGCGGCAGCCGCCGATCTCGTTTAGATCGCGCAGGTAGCACAGGGTGGGAATCTGGATGCCGGCGGACTTGGCCGCATCCAGGATCGTGGTGTGCTCGGGAACCACGACCTCGCAATTATCGATCGTGAGCTTGACCATGTTGAGTGCTCCGTTTTCGGTGTTGTCGCTGACGGTGGTGTTGTTGGGCTCTACCATTCCAGGTTCCTCCCTCCGCGGAACGCGCCAAAGCCAAAGTGATCGCAACGCAGGCAGCGGCTCGCCTCCTGGCGCGCCTCCTGCTCGGTGAGACCCTGCTCGACCAGATCCCAATCGTGAATACGCTCGCCGGCCTCGCGCTCGCCCAGCTCGCAGCGGCCGCACTCATGCTTGCCCTTAAACTGGACGGTCGGCAGCTCGACCTCGAGCTTGATCTTGTGGTCAAAGCCCAGGTAGCGGTCGATATTTGCCGAAGCCACGCGGCCGGCGTTGATGGCGCGGATAACGGTGGCGGGGCCGGTCTGGCAGTCGCCGCCGCTAAAGAGGCCGTCGAAGTTGGGCACGGCGCCATCCGAATCGGTGACCACGCAGCCCCACTTACAAGCGATGCCCATGTCCTCAAACGGCTTGGAATCGATGTCCTGGCCAATGGCCACAAACACGCGCTCGCAGGGAATGACGCGCTCGGGCGTGGCGGCGGCACGCGGGGCCGGACGCCCACGACGGGGCTCGCCGATAATCTGCGGCTGCACGCGCAGGCCACTCACGCGACCTTCCTCGCCCGTCTCGATAGCGAGCGGGGCGGTCAACTCCAGCACCTCGCAGCCCTCGGCCTGGGCGCCGGCGATCTCGGCGTCCTGGGCCGTCATGTCGCAGATGCGACGGCGGTAGACGATGCTCACCTTTTCGGCACCGCAGCGCACGGCGGAGCGCGCCACGTCCATGGCCACGTTGCCGCCGCCGATGACGCACACGCGCTGGCCGCTCAGGTCGGGCAGCTCGTCGTCGCCGATGGCGCGCAGCATCTTGACGGCCGACTCCACGCCGGGCGCCTCTTCGCCCGGAAGGCCGAGCTTCTTGTCGCTATGGGCACCGATGGCCAGGTAGACGGCATCGAACTCGTCGCGCAGGCGAGCGAGCTCCTCGCCGTTCACGGAGTGATCGAGCTCAACGTCGATGCCGGCGCTCAAGATCCAGTCGATCTCGGCCTGCAGGCGCTCGCGCGGCAGACGATAGCTGGGAATTCCGTAGCGCAGCATGCCGCCCAGGTGGTGGCGCTGCTCAAAAATGGTCACCTTGTGGCCCATCACGGCCAGGTAGTAGGCACAGGAAAGGCCGGCCGGGCCGCCGCCGATCACGGCGACGCGCTTGCCGGTGTTGTCCACTACATGCGGCTTGTGGTCGTTGAGGTCACTGTGCTCGACGGCAAAACGCTTGAGGGCGAGGATGTTCATGGGGTCGTCGACCATGCCGCGGCGGCAGTGCATCTCGCAGGGATGCTCGCACACCAGGCCGCAGACGAGCGGCAGCGGATTGTTCTTGCGGATGACCTTGACGGCGTCGGCATAGCGGCCGGCCTCGACCAGCGAAATGTACCCGGGAATGTCGACGTGCGCTGGGCAGCCCGAAACGCACGGGACGCGGGCCTCGCGGTCAAAGCCGCAGGAGTGCTCGCGGATGTGATGCTCAAAATCGTCGCGGAAGCCGCGAATGGCCGTGAGTGCCATGGCGCCAGCTTCGTAGCCAATGGCGCAGTCGCTCGAAAGGTAGATGGTGCGGGCCGTGCGCTCAATCAGGTTGAGCGTGGACTCGTCGGCGCGACCCTCGAGTACATCGGCGAGCAGGTCGCTCAGCGCGCTCAGGCCCACACGGCAGGGCGTGCACTTGCCGCAGCTCTGGGTGGAACACAGGTTGACGAGCGCTGCCGTAAACTCAACGGGACACGGGGCGAGCGAACTCACCGCCAAACGGCGTCCGAGCGCATCGTGCAGGTCGTCCATGACGGCCTGAGCGTGGCTGCGTTCCATTACGTGCAGTCGAGCCATAAGATCCCCTCTCACATGGCAGCCCGGAGGCGAGACCGAGCGAAGTTGCTACACGCACAACACTGACCTATAAAATTGTTTGGCAGCGACACGGTTCGGCAGGCGGTATGAAACGTCGTCCTTAGCGGTGAAAACGAACATTTCCGCAGATAAATGCCATATTTGATAAAACGCGTTACCAATGACAATGCCCCGTCCACGCAATCACGTGGACGGGGCATTGCTCTAGGTATGCGGTCAGCGACCCTGTTGCTTTTACTTAAGCTCGGGCCAGTAACCCTTGTTGGCCTCGATCATGTCGTCGAGAACTTCCTTGGCGACCTTCATCGACGGTACGGTCTTGTTGAGCGTGAAGGCCTTGAGCGCCTTCTCGTACGAACCCTCGATCGTAGCCTCGACCACGAGCTTCTCCGAGTTCAGCTGCTGCATCATGAGGCCCTGCTGGAACAGCGGAATGTTGTCGCGGCTGATGACCTCGGGGCCGTTCTTGCCAATGTAGGCAGGCAGCTCGACCATGGCGTCGTAGGGCATGTTGGGGATAGCGCCCTTGTTCTCGCAAATGACCAGGAAGCGCTGCTTGGTGTCGTTCTTCAGAGCGATAGCCAAATCGGCAATCCAGTCGCCGTGGCTGCCCGCATAGAACGTGCTCTCGTCGATCTCGCCCGTCTTCTCGTAGTGGTCGATGCCGTCGAAGAGGTTCTTCTCGCGCGTCTCCTCAACCTCATTCGCACGGGTGCGCTCGGGGTTGGAATGCTCGACGAACTCCTTCTGCTGCAGGTAGTAGTTCAGATACGTGTTAGGCAGGTACTCCGGGAAGCACTCCATGATCTCGTACTCGCCCTTCCAGACGTAGTACCAGCTGCCCTTGGTGTGGCGGTTCTGCTCGGGGTGCTCGTCAGTGGCCTCCTCGGGCTTCTTGGACATCAGCGAGCCCATGCCCTTGAGGTACGAATCGGGCAGCAGAATCTCGTGCTCCTTGATGTACTCGCGCAGCTGCGGGAGCACCTCCTCGCCCTTGTGGCGGATCGAGGTGAACCAGCCAAAGTGGTTTAGGCCAAAGTAATCGTACTCGACATCCTTCTTGTCGATATCGAGTGCGGCGCAAACCACGTCGATGATCGCGATCGGCATGTCGCAGATGTTGATGATGCGAGCGTTGGGACGCAGCACACGGCAGCCCTCGGAGACGATGGCGGCAGGGTTGGAGTAGTTGAGAATCCAGTAGTCCTTCTTGGCGTACTTCTCAACGTCATCGATCAGCTCGACCATGGGGAAGATGGTGCGCATGCCGTAGGCAAGGCCGCCGCAACCGCAGGTCTCCTGACCAACGCAGCCGTGACGCAGCGGAATCTTCTCGTCCTGCTCGCGCATGGCGTAGCCGCCCACGCGCATCTGGGCAAACACGAAGCTGGCATCCGTAAAGGCAGTCTCCTTGTCGGTGGTCACCGTGAGCTTGATGTCCAGGCCGAGGTCCTCGTGCAAAATCCAGTCCACGAGCACGCCGATCTTGCGCTGGCGCTCCTCGTTGATGTCGTACAGGCGAATCTCGTCAACGTCGAGCTCGTCCTTGCGCAGAGCGATGGACTTGACGATGCCGGGGGTAAAGGTGGATCCGCCACCACACAGAGTAATGATCATTGTTTACTGCTCCTTCTCAATTGCGTTTTCGACCTTGTCGCGCATCTCGGCGACCTTCATGCCAAAGATGATCTGGATATTGTTGCCGTTGCGGTTGATGCCGCTGTTGGGCACGTGGTTGATGAGGTTCTCATCGATGAGGTCCGGGTTCTTAACGTTCACGCGAAGACGCGTAAAGCAGTTCTCGAGCTCCTCGATGTTGTCCTTGCCGCCAAGACCTGCGACCAGGTCGGCAATACCTGCATCGACGCCCTCTGCGGGAGCTGCGGCAACAGCGCCCTGCTTCACCGCAACAGACGCGGCGGCCTCGCCCTCGGCAACGGACTCGGCGAGCTCGGACTCCTCCTCGCGGCCAGGCGTGTGGAGGTTGAGCTTCTTAATAAGGAAGGTGAAGAGGAAGAAGTACAGAGCGGCGTTGACGACTCCAAGCACCAGCATAACCGGCCAGTTGGTCTTGTCGACACCGAGGACCAGGTTGGAAACCACGATGTTGATGATACCGCCTGCAGTCGAAGCGGGCACGGAGAGGACCTTGAGCAGAACCAGGAAGATGCCGGAAAGAACCGAGTGAACGACAAAGAGCACGGGAGCGGCAAAGACAAAGAGGAAGTCCATGGGCTCGGTGACACAGGAGAGCACGGCGGTGATGATCAGCGGGATGATAACGGCCTTGGTCTTATCCTTGTTCCCCTTGTAAGCGGTGAAGATAAAGGCGAGACCGATACCGATGTAGGGCCACAGGTTGTTGAAGGTGTAGCTGTTGAAGTAGGTGCTATCGGAGAAGGGCTGGCCCGTCATTGCCATCTCGGCAACACGGATGGGATAGGCACCGGCGATAACCTGATCACCCAGCGTAAGGGTGCCGCCCACATCGGAGAACTGGAACGGGGTGTAGATGAGGTGGTGCAGACCGGTGGGAACGAGCAGCTTGTTGAGCATGCCGTAGATAAACAGACCGATGTTGCCCGACTCCTTAATGATGCCGGCAACGGAGGAGATGGCGCCCTGAACCGGAGGCCAAACGATGCAGAAGCCAGCGCCCATGATCCAGGAGATGATGATCATGATCAGGAACGGGAAGCGAACGCCCGAGAACATCGAAAGGGCAATGGGGAACTGCTTGTTCGAGTACTTGTTGAACACAGCACCGGTGATGCAACCAAGAATGATGCCGCCGAACACGCCGGTATCGAGCACCTGAATGCCCATAACGGTGGCCTGGCCGGTTCCGGTAAGGCCGAGCATGCCGCTCGCTTCGGCAAGAGAGCCGGTGGCGTTGAGCACGATGTTGTTAGCCTGCAGGAACAGGAAGAACGACATCAGGGCAATCAGCGAAGCATGGCCCTTGTTCTTCTTTGCCATGGCGCCGGCGATGCCCACGCAGAACAGAATCGAGAGGTTGTTGATGATAAACATCAGCGACTGATATACAACGGCGCCCACAAGCTGGAACGGACCGGAGCCCAGCACGGGAATCATGGCGCAAATGGTCTTGTTGGTCAGAATAATGCCCACGATGAGCAGAATGCCGGCAACCGAGAGATACATCATCGGCTGAACGATTGACTTCGCGAACACCTCCAACGGCGCTTTGAAATTGAACTTCTTTTTTGCGGTCATAGCGGTACTCCCCTTCCTTTTCCGCAAATTGAGACAGATGTGCCCTGGACAAGACCGTGAGCCTTGCCTTATATCAATCGATGTATGGACACGTTATGCCTAGAGACCAGGTTCTCCAAGCAGGTTAACAATGTGATATGCGAGATAACTCTTCTCGGCATCGGTAACGACAACGTTATAGGTAGACGACAAGTGGGCGGCTATAGCGTCCGCGCACGAGAACGCGCACGGGTACACCGTTTCATCGATTCGGAACAGCGCGTCACCATTGATTTGCCCGGCCGCAGGATCGAGCGCTCGCTGCGCGAAAAACTGCAGGTGACGAACGAAACGTTCGTAAGGCAGCGAGGTGTCATCGAGGGTCGTGGCATAGCGCTCGGAAACAATCGCGAGCACGTCGCGAACAAGCTGGACCGAGATGATTAGACGGTCGGAGCGTTGCGGCATGGTGGCGTTGACGATATGCAGCGTAATAAAACCCTGCTCTTCTTCGCTCATCTGGAAGCCCATATACTCCTTGACAATCTGCAGCGCACGGCCCGCAAGCGCATACTCCTTGCGATAGAACTGCTGGATCTCGAGCAGCAACGGATTCTCGCAGGAGACGCCCTTGCGCTCGCGCTCCAAAGCAAGGCTGATATGGTCTGCGAGAGCAATGAGAATCTTGTCGTTGATATCAACATTGAGCTCTCGACGAAGCATCTGAACGATGTCCTCGGAAATCACGAGGTTGACGGTGGGGATGGACTCCAAAAGATGTGCCAAGCGGTCAATCGTACGCGAATCCTGAGAAGTTCCCTCCTGCAACGCGTAGGTCTTTTCGACCGATGCCTCGTCGATGGCATCGCCGGCATGACGGCCAAAGCAGAGGCCTCGACCGATGACAATGAGCTCGGAGCCATCGTCCGAAGTGACCATTGCGACGTTATTGTTGAAAACTCGCTTGATAACCACGGTACCCACCACAAGAATTTACTCGGAAAGCCAGACGACAGGCTCTTTAACAGCAACAGGGCCGGAAGCATGCTCACGAAGAGTCGAGTTCTCCGAACGCTCGCATACAATAACGAAGACCGTGGGATCGAAGCCGGCGGCGCGGACCGCGTCAAAATCGACCTCAACGAGGGGCTGGCCCGCGTCGACATGGTCACCCTGGGCAACAAGCGCATGGAAGCCCTTGCCCTCAAGCTTAACAGTGTCGATTCCGATGTGCAGCATCACCTGAGCAGAGCTGTCATCGGACATAATGCCCAGCGCGTGCTCAGTCGGAAACAGCGCCGCAACGGTACCGGAAACAGGAGCGCACACCGTTCCCTCTTGGGGAACCACGGCAACGCCATCGCCCACTGCACGGCTGCTAAAAGCGGGGTCATTGGTATTTTCTAGATGAACAAGCTCGCCGGAAACAGGGGCGAGGATCTCGAACTCGGAAGTCACAGTCGCCTGCTTGTCCGAGCCACCCATAAGGCGAGAAAAGAAACCCATGGTGGCATGTCCCTTCATAAATATAGCCCAACCAAAATCAAACGAATGCATCCATAGAGACACACCCGTTCAAAGACTTTGGTTAGGCCCACGTCCGAGGGACTCGGTAACCTTCCGCATTTCTTTTTACGGGAG